>NZ_JBFOAH010000024.1:0-145195 GCF_040812055.1 Paraburkholderia suaedae
CAGCTTCTTGAGCCGTGCATTCTCGTCCTGAAGCTGCTTCAGTTCGCGGACCTGATTCGATTCCAGGCCCGCATACATCCTCTTCCAGCGGTAGTACGTCTGCTCGGAGATTCCCAGTTGCCGGATCAGATCCGCCACCGGCATGCCCAGTTCGGCCTGCTTGAGCGCGGCCACAATCTGCTCCACCGAATACTGTTTGTGTTTCATCGCCAACCTCCCGTGCTGTGGGGAAAATTGCTCCGAAACACTAACACTCATTTCTGTCCAGGATTTCTGCAGCAGTTCAGACCTGCGCCGGAATCGACCTTTTCCGTCGCTTCAACAGCCGCTACTGCTCCCGCCAACTTACCAACCTCGTCCAATAGTCCCATGACACTCCCCCTCTCGTAAAAGAAAGCTCGCACCATCTCACGGACCTCGATACTGTGTCGAGCAGTGTGAAATTGATTTTGACTTTTTGCCATCCGGGCGATGACTGCATCCGGGGCCAAGCCAGGTGGAGTTTGCCCCTGTACCCATTGACGACGAATTGTGGGCATTGATCGAACCACTTCTTCCGCCAGCAAGGCGGCTGGCCTCAATCGCCGCGAAACTCGACTTTGAATGCGGCAGCCTTGTCCTCGCCGAGCGCTTTGACGAGCCAGGGCATCTGCTCTTTCAGCGTTTTCGCGAGCGTGTATGGCGGATTCAGGATAAACATACCGCTGCCGAAGAGTCCAAAGCCGTCCTCCGGCGGATTACTGATGGTCAGGCTCACGTGGAGCCAGTTGCGCTCCTGCAGCTTTTTCAGTTGCTCGGGAAAGCGCTGCGACTCCGGCCGCCTGACCTGCGGATACCACACGGCATAGGTGCCGGTTGGAAAGCGCTTCAGGCTCTCCTCGACGCAACGCAGGGTCCGCGTGTAATCGCGCTTGTCTTCATACGACGGATCGAGCAGCACCAGCGCGCGGCGCGGCGCCGGAGGCAGCAGCGCGAGAATGCCGTCAAAGCCATCGCCCGCGAAAAGCATTGCGCGCCGTCCCGCGTCGCGGAAATTGTGGCGCAGCACGTCGATTTCGGTCGTGTGCAGCTCGAACAGACGCATCCGGTCCTGCTCGCGCAGCTGCCGCCACGCAATGTAGGGCGAGCCGGGATAGAAGCGCAATTGGCCGTCCGCATTGAGCGCGCTGACTTCTTCGACGTACTCGGCAAAGAGCGGCGGCAGATCGTTGCGCTCCCACAGCTTGGCGATGCCGGTCTGGAACTCTCCCGTCTTGGTCGCATAGCCTTCCTTCAGCGAATAGACGCCGGCGCCCGCATGCGTGTCGATATACCAATAGGCTTTCTCTTTTTGGCCGAGATAGCGCAGTAGCTGCAACACGACGGCATGTTTCAGAACGTCGGCGTGGTTGCCTGCATGGAAGGCGTGGCGATAGCTGAGCATGATGAGAAAGCGCGGAAAGAGGGCGTGCCGGTCCACGGCGGATTCGGCGGTGCAGGTGCAGTGCGGCAGCACAGGGGCCAAGCGCGCCGGTGCACAAGGCGGCCGCGTATTGTACGCGACGCGGCGTTGCGTGCCGGCGTGAGTTTCCTCGGCATGTCGTGGGTAACCGGGGCCGCCGCCTCGATCATGCTACCCGCGCCTGCGCCGATTCGCTCAGTCGTAGGCGTCGCCGACGATCTCCTCCATCCGCTGCTTGATCTCCGGCGTGATCTGTTCAGCGATCTCGGCGGCTTTCATGTTCTCGCCGATCTGCTCGACCCGCGAGGCGCCGGTAATCACCGTGCTGACGTTCGGATTCTTCAGAATCCATGCAATCGCAAGCTGGCCGATCGTGCAGCCCAACTCGTCGGCGACAGCGCCCAGCTTGCCGACCACGTCGTTCTTCGCTGCGTCGGTGACCTGTTTGCGCAGCCAGTCGTAGCCTTGCAACTGCGCGCGGCTATCGGAGGGCACGCCGTCACGGTATTTGCCGGTCAGCAGGCCGGACGCGAGCGGGCTCCAGGTAGTCAGCCCGAGGCCGATATCCTCGTAGAGCCGTTTGTATTCCTGCTCCACGCGCGTGCGGTGGAACAGGTTGTACTGCGGCTGTTCCATGACTGGCTTATGCAAATGATGCCGCTCCGCGATCTCCCACGCGGCGCGGATTTCATCGGCGCTCCACTCGGACGTGCCCCAGTACAGCGCCTTGCCGCGCGTAATCATGTCGCTCATGGCCCAGACGGTCTCCTCGACGGGCGTGTTCGGATCGGGACGATGGCAGAACACCAGGTCCACGTAGTCGAGTTGCAGACGCTTGAGCGACGCGTCCACCGCGTTCAGCAAATATTTGCGGTTCAGCGTGTGGTACTGGTTCGGCGCTTCCGTGAGCCCCCAGAAGAACTTCGTCGAGACTACATAGCTCACGCGGGGCCACGCCAGTTCCTTCAGCGCCTGCCCCATGATTTCCTCGGATTTGCCGCCTGCGTAGACCTCCGCATTGTCGAAGAAGTTGACACCCGCGTCGCGCGCTGCTGCCAGCGATTCCCGCGCCGCGCGATGATCCACCTGATTGCCGTAGGTGACCCACGACCCGATGGACAGTTCGCTGACCTGCAGGCCCGAACGGCCGAGACGTCGATAGTTCATGCATTCCTCCTTGTTGATGTGCCACGGAATTGCGCCGAAGGTGTCCAGTTTAAAGAGATCCGGCGCGATGTGCGTTTTGCCTATGGAGTGCACAGGGTTCATGCACAATAGCAGCGTTGGCCGCAGTGCAGCATCGGCCGGACGGTCTATGCCGTCTGGCCGACTTCACGCCGCTTGCGGACTGTGGTCTCATTGCTCATCAATCAACTGCATGGAGGTTCTGGATGTCGTCTCTGAACACGAATCTGAACGGCAAGGTCGCCGTGGTTACCGGCGCGGCAAGCGGCATCGGCAAACAGATTGCGCTGACTCTTTCCGCGGCGGGCGCGGCAGTCGCGATTGCCGACCTCAACCAGGAAGGCGCAAACGCGGTCGCTGAAGAGATCACCAAAGGCGGCGGCAAGGCAATTGGCGTGGCGATGGACGTCACCAGCGAAGACGCCGTGAATCAGGGCATCGACAGGGTGGCCGCGGAACTCGGCTCGATCGACATCCTCATTTCCAACGCGGGCATTCAGATCGTGAATCCGATCGAAAACTATGCGTTTTCGGACTGGAAGAAAATGCAGGCGATCCACGTCGACGGCGCGTTCCTGACCACGAAGGCCGCGCTCAAGCACATGTACAAGGACGACCGCGGCGGCATCGTGATCTACATGGGCTCGGTCCATTCGCACGAAGCGTCGCCGCTGAAGTCCGCTTATGTGGCGGCCAAGCATGCGCTGCTCGGTCTCGCGCGCGTGCTGGCGAAGGAAGGCGCGAAACACAATGTGCGCTCGCATGTGGTGTGTCCTGGTTTTGTGCGCACGCCGCTCGTCGACAAGCAGATTCCAGAGCAGTCGAGAGAACTGGGCATCAGTGAAGAAGAGGTGATCAAGCGCGTGATGCTGGGCGGCACGGTCGACGGCATTTTCACCACGGTCGAAGATGTCGCGCAAACGGTGCTGTTCCTCTCCACTTTCCCGACTGCGGCGCTCACCGGCCAGTCCTTCATCGTGAGCCATGGCTGGTACATGCAATAAGGAGGCGCCGATGGCGCAGCGAAATCTCAAGCGGGCGCGCATCGCTGCGCCCGGCGACGGGGAAGGCGAGGGCGGCGCGGGCCCTGCGTGCGCCGCGCTCCCCGGCCGGCGCGTCCATTTGCCCGACTACCAGACCGTCGCGCTGGTGCTGCAGGGCGGCGGCGCATTGGGCGCCTATCAGGCCGGTGTCTTTCAGGGGCTTCACGAGGCGGGCATCGAGCCGAACTGGCTGGCCGGCATTTCGATTGGCGCATTGAACACGGCCATCATTGCCGGCAATCCGCCCGCGCGGCGCATCGAGCGGTTGCTGCAGTTCTGGGAGACCATCTGTCAACCGGCGTTCGGGCCGCCCTTGCCGGCTTTCATCGAGCACGCGCTTTTCAATTCCAACGACGCTGTGCGCAAAGCGTTCACGGCGAGCCAGGCGTTGAGCGCACTCGTCGAAGGGCAGAAGGGCTTTTTCGTGCCGCGTTTTCCGCCGCCATTGCCCACGGTGTCAGGGTCGCCGCAAACGGCCAGCTACTACGACACTGCGCCGCTGAAGGCGACCCTCGAAGCGCTTTGCGATTTCGACCGCATCAATTCGGGTGAGATGCGCGTGTCGGTCGGCGCGGTCAACTGCGGCACGGGCAATTTTGCGTACTTCGACAACACGCAGACCACGCTGCGGGCCGAGCACTTCATGGCGTCGGGGGCATTGCCGCCAGCCTTTGCGGCAGTCGAGATCGACGGGCAGTACTACTGGGATGGCGGGTTGATGTCGAATACGCCGCTCTCCGAGGTGATTCAGTCCACACCGCGTCGCGACACGCTAGCGTTCCAGGTCGATCTGTGGAGCGCGATCGGTCCGGTGCCGGACAATCTCACCGATGTTCAGGGGCGCATGAAAGACGTCCAGTATTCAAGCCGCACTCGTCTCGTCACCGACATGCTGCAACGCTCGCAGCGGTTCCGGCACGTGCTGCGCGAGGTGCTGGACCGTGTGCCGTCCGACCAGCGCGACGACCCGTGGTGCAAGCTCGCGGAAGACCTCGCGTGTTCCCGGCACTACAACGTGATTCATCTGATCTACCGGAACAAGGAGTATGAAGGGCATTACAAAGACTTCCAGTTTGGTCTGTCGACCATGCGCGAACACTGGCAAAGCGGTCTGGACGACATTTGCCATTCGCTGGAACAGCCCGACTGGCTCGACATGCCGGATAACGACGCGGGCTTCGTCACGCACGATATCCATCGCGATTCGCGCTGAAAGCACTGTTGAAGCCGGCAAATAAAAAACGGCGCTCTTTCTGAAAGAGCGCCGTTCCTGTCCAAGAGCGGTTACGCCGGTCAAAGCACGCGACGAATTCGACGAACGCCGCGCGCCGGAATGCGTTACTTCAAGACGTGAGCGATGGCGTTAGCCACCACGTCGAGGTTGCGCGTGTTCAACGCAGCCACGCAGATGCGGCCGGTGCTCACGGCATAGATGCCGAACTCTTCGCGCAGACGGTCCACTTGCGGCGCCGTCAGACCCGAGTAGGAGAACATGCCGCGCTGCGCATTCACGAAGCTGAAGTCGCGATCCGCGCCGCTTGCCTTCAGGCGTTCTACCAGCCCGTTGCGCATTGCGCGGATACGGTCGCGCATTTCGGCGAGTTCTGCTTCCCATGTGGCGCGCAGTTCGGGCGATGCGAGCACCGCTGCGACCACCGAGCCACCGTGCGTAGGCGGGTTCGAGTAGTTCGTGCGGATCACGCGCTTCAGTTGCGACAGTACCCGTGTGGCTTCGTCCTTGCCCGCGGTGATGATCGACAGCGCGCCGACGCGCTCGCCATAAAGCGAGAAAGACTTTGAGAACGACGACGACACGAACACGTTGAGATCCGACGCCGCGAACAGACGCACGGCAGCCGAGTCAGCTTCGATGCTGTCGCCGAAGCCCTGGTAGGCGATGTCGAGGAACGGCACCAGTTTGCGCGCCTTGACGACTTCGACCACCTGCTTCCATTGGTCGACCGTGAGGTCGACGCCGGTCGGATTATGGCAGCAAGCGTGCAGCACGACGACCGTGCCGGCGGCGTAGCTGTTCAGCGCGTCCAGCATGCCTTCGAAGTTCACGCCATGGGTGCGCGGGTCGTAGTAAGTGTACGAGTCGACTTCGAAGCCCGCGCTTTCGAACAGCGCGCGGTGATTTTCCCAGCTCGGGTCGCTGATTGCGACCCTGGCGGTCGGGTTCAGGCGCTTCAGGAAGTCCGCGCCGATTTTCAGCGCGCCCGTGCCGCCCAGTGCCTGCGCCGTGACGACGCGGCCCGCTGCGATCAGCGGCGAGTCGTTGCCGAGCAGCAGTTTCTGCACGGCGGCATCGTAGGCGGCAATGCCTTCGATCGGCAGATAGCCGCGCGGCAGCGCGGCTTCGACGCGGGCCTTTTCAGCTTCGCGCACGGCGCGCAGCAGCGGAATCTTGCCTTCTTCATTGAAGTACACGCCGACGCCCAGGTTGGCCTTGGTTGCGCGCGTGTCGGCATTGAAAGCTTCGTTCAGGCCCAGAATCGGGTCGCGGGGAGCAAGTTCGACGGCTGAGAACAGAGACATGGTGGGTGGGCAGCAGTAGTGAAAAGAGGGCGGCTTCGAGCGCGGGCGGCCCGCACTGAAACGTTTGATGCAAAACGGACAGGCAGCGGACAGCGGCGAGCGAGCGCAGCTTCGCATTGTAACGAATCCGCGCGTGTTTTCGGACCGCAGGGCCCACGCGACTGAATTAATTGCTTGAAAAACAGGCACCGCGGCGCCACCTGGCAATGACCGCCTCTGCGGAAGACTGCCCGCCCCGCTGATGTGCACCGGCGCGGCGTCAAGCACGCCGGCCGGCCGCAAGTTGCCCGGAAGCCAAGCATCGTTTATGCCAAAGGGCCGGAACCTTACGCGCTCGTCGCGTCGCACGATGCCGGCTAACCGCCCTGCAACCCGGCCGGCAGCCTGGCAAACCTACGCAGACCCGCTCGATCCGCGTTCGCCGCAACCCGTTAGAATGATTCTTTACCCGAGGCCTGCTGCCGTCCATGTCCGAACAACATCTGACTGAAGCCGACGATACGCTCGACGAATCCAGGTTCGTCACGTTCGAAGGCTCGCCGTTTCAGCTCTACCAGCCGTATCCGCCCGCCGGCGATCAGCCCACGGCGATCGAGACGCTCGTCGAAGGCGTCGAGGACGGTCTCGCGTTCCAGACGCTGCTCGGCGTGACCGGCTCGGGCAAGACCTTCACGATGGCCAACACGATCGCGCGGCTGGGCCGCCCGGCTATCGTGTTCGCGCCGAACAAGACGCTCGCCGCGCAGCTTTATTCGGAGTTCCGCGAGTTCTTCCCGCGCAATGCGGTCGAGTACTTCGTTTCGTACTATGACTACTATCAGCCCGAAGCGTATGTGCCGCAGCGCGACCTGTTCATCGAGAAGGACTCGTCGATCAACGAGCACATCGAGCAGATGCGGCTGTCGGCCACCAAGAGCCTGATGGAACGGCGCGATGTGGTGATCGTGGCGACCGTGTCGGCCATCTATGGCATCGGCAACCCGTCCGAATATCACAAGATGATTCTCACGCTGCGCACCGGCGACAGGCTCGGCCAGCGCGACATCATCGCGCGGCTGATCGCGATGCAGTACAACCGCAACGAGGCCGACTTCCAGCGCGGCTCGTTTCGCGTGCGCGGCGACACGATCGATATCTTCCCGGCGGAGCACGCCGAGATGGCGGTGCGCATCGAATTGTTCGACGATGAGGTCGAAACGCTGCAGCTGTTCGATCCGCTTACCGGCCGTGTGCGGCAGAAGATTCCGCGTTTCACGGTGTATCCGTCGTCGCACTACGTGACACCGCGCGACACTGTGATCCGGGCGGTCGAGACGATCAAGGCCGAATTGCGCGAGCGGCTCGAATTCTTTTATAGCGGTGGCAAGCTCGTCGAAGCGCAGCGGCTCGAACAGCGCACCCGCTTCGACCTTGAAATGTTGCAGGAGCTCGGCTTTTGCAAGGGCATCGAAAACTACTCGCGGCACTTCTCCGGCGCGGCGCCGGGTGAGCCGCCGCCGACGCTCGTCGACTATCTGCCATCGGACGCCATCATGATGCTGGATGAATCACACGTGCTGATCGGCCAGTTGAACGGCATGTATAACGGCGACCGGGCGCGCAAGGAAAATCTGGTCGACTACGGTTTTCGCCTGCCGTCGGCGCTCGATAACCGGCCGCTCAAGTTCAACGAATTCGAACGCAAGATGCGTCAGGTGGTGTTCGTGTCCGCCACGCCCGCGGATTACGAAAAAAAGACCGCCGGGCAGGTCGCCGAGCAACTGGTGCGTCCAACCGGGCTCGTCGATCCGGAGATCGAGGTGCGACCGGCGCGCAGTCAGGTCGACGACGTGCTCGGCGAAATCAACGAGCGCGTGAAGGCGGGCGACCGGGTGCTGGTTACCGTGCTGACCAAGCGCATGGCCGAGCAATTGACTGAGTTTCTTGCGGACCATGGGGTCAAGGTGCGGTATCTGCATAGCGACATCGACACCGTGGAGCGGGTCGAGATCATCCGCGATCTGCGCCTCGGTACCTTCGACGTGCTGGTTGGCATCAACCTGCTGCGCGAAGGGCTGGATATCCCGGAAGTGTCGCTGGTCGCGATTCTCGACGCCGACAAAGAAGGCTTTCTGCGCGCGGAGCGCTCGCTGATCCAGACCATCGGCCGGGCGGCGCGCAATGTGAACGGCAAGGCAATCCTGTACGCGGACAAGGTGACGGACTCGATGCGTCGCGCGATCGACGAAACCGAGCGGCGGCGCGCCAAACAGATCGCCTTCAACCTCGCCAACGGCATCACGCCGCGTGGCGTGGTCAAGCGCATTCGCGACATCATCGACGGTGTCTACAACGTCGACGACGCGCGCGCCGAACTGAAGGAGCAGCAAACGCGTGCGAAATTCGAGGACATGTCCGAAAAGCAGCTCGCCAAGGAGCTCAAGCGCCTTGAAAAGCAGATGATGGAGCACGCGAAAAACCTCGAATTCGAGAAGGCCGCGCAGACGCGCGACCAGCTGGCACTGCTGCGTCAGCGGGTGTTCGGCGCGAATGTCGGCGATCACGTCTCGGGCGTCGATTAGAGCCTGCTGGCGCTACCAGCGCGGCAATGTGACGCGCTGTCTTCAATTGCGGCGCCCGGTCGCGGCGCTGTCGCCGGGCGGTCGTCCACATGACCCGCAGTCGTTGCCACCCGCACTTCCTTCAATTCGCATCAAGACCCTGTTGCCGTCAGGCTTTGCGTGCGTGCGCATTTGTCTCCCCTGGCGATCAATGATAAACTCCGCCCAATATTGAGAATGGTTCGCATTTAATGTTTCCGTAGGCAATGTAAGCCCCGGCTGTTTGCCGTGCAGTAGCCGGTGGCGGCGAGCGCCTTGGCAAGCGCTGCGCGCCGTTCCAATGGATTCGATAGCGGTCTGACAAAAACAGGAGTTTGAATGCGGATTACTTCATTTGTGCGGGGCGGCGCGGCCACGGTGGCCGCTGTGGCGGCGCTTTCGGCAATGGCTGCGGAATACCCGATCGGCAAGCCGCACATCCAGGGTGGCATGGAAGTCGGCGCGGTCTACCTGCAGCCGATCACGATGGAGCCGGAAGGGATGATGCGTAAGGCGTCGGATTCGGACATCCACCTCGAAGCCGACATCCACGCGGTCAAAAATAACCCCACCGGGTTCGCCGAAGGCGACTGGATCCCCTATCTGCAAGTGCGCTACGAACTGACCAAAGCCGGTTCGAGTCAACCGCAAAAGGGCGACATGATGGCGATGGTCGCCGACGACGGTCCGCACTACGGCGACAACGTCAAGCTGCAAGGCCCGGGAAAATATCACCTGAAACTGATCGTCGAGCCGCCGATGCAGACGGGCCACATGGCTTTCGGCCGTCACGTCGACAAGGAAACCGGCGTGGGTCCGTGGTTCAAGCCCTTCGCGATCGACTATGACTTCACCTTCGCCGGTATCGGCAAGAAGGGCGGCTACTGATCGGGCGATTGGCGCCGTTCACGCGGCGCAGCCACGCCTGAACGAACGCATGGCTGCATCGCGCGAACGGACGAACGAGTATAAGCAGCAGACGGTGCCCGGATTATCGAAATCGGCGCGCCGCCTTTTTCCGGAAAAGGCTCATGACAATCAACCAGAAGCTCGCGACGTTTGCCGCCACGGCGCTGCTCGCGAGCGCGGCCCACGCGGCCGACCTGCCGACCTTCAAGCTGGAAATGAACGACGGCAAGCTCAACCCGGCGCGCATCGAAGTGCCGGCGGGGCAGCGCATCAAGATCGAAGTGCGCAACACCGGCAAGGGCGCGGCCGAATTCGAAAGCGTGCAATTGCGCAAGGAAAAAGTGCTGGCGCCGGGCGCGGATTCGTTCGTCGTCATCGCTCCGCTGCAACCGGGTGAATACAAGTTTTTCGACGATTTCCATCAGCAGGCGCAGGGCGTGATCGTCGCGAAGTAATGGCCTCAAACGCGTGCGCGCGCTGTCGGCGAGCGCCGCATTCGCTTAGACGGTCGGGCAGTGGAAGTGTCGAAGGGAGAGTTTGAATGGGTCAGATTTTGTTCATCGTGTGGCGGGAAAGTGTCGAGGCGTTATTGGTCGTCGGCATCCTGTACGCGTGGCTGAAAAACGGCGACGACGATGCGCGCCGTGGCTTGCCATATCTATGGGGCGGCGTCGCGGCCGGTGTGATCGCGGCGGTGGCGCTCGGCGCGGCACTGGTCGGTTTCACCGAAGTGCTCTCCGGCGACGCGCAGGACTATTTTCAGACCGCGATGGTGCTGGTCGCCTGCGTGCTGATCGTGCAGATGGTGCTGTGGATGAAGCAGCACGGCCGGTCCCTGAAGCGCGACATGGAGCAGTCGCTCGCAAATAGCCAGCGCGACTCGAACTGGTGGGGCGTCGCGTTGCTGGTGGCTCTCGCGATCGCGCGTGAAGGCAGCGAAACGGTGATCTTCCTGTACGGCCTCGGCTTCGGCCAGTCGGGCCACGTGGATGGCGCGCAGATGCTCGCGGTCGTGATCGGGCTCGCTCTCGCGTTCGTGACCTTCTACCTGTTGCAGGTGGGCGGCAAGATCTTCTCCTGGCGGCTCTTTTTTCGCGTCACCGAAATCATGCTGCTGTTCCTCGGCGCGGGTCTGTTTCAAACCGGCGTCGACAAGCTGATCGACAAGGAAATCCTGCCGACGCTCGTCGCTCAGATATGGAATTCGTCGGCGCTGCTCGACGACTCCGGCACCTTCGGCTCGCTGGTTGCGACGCTCACCGGCTATCGCGCTCATCCTGCGCTGATGAATCTGATCGCTTACGCGGTGTATTGGGGCGTCGTCTATCTGCTGTTGCGCCGCGCGAATCGCAAGCCCCTGCGTCAAGCGGCAGGGCGTGCAGCATGAGTACGCTGATGACCCGCCCGGGGTGCCTCGCGGCGGCCGGGCAGTGGATGCAGCGTCATGGCGCGCTGATCCGCGGCATCCAGTGGGTCGTGGTGGCCGTGTACGCGTTTCTGATCCTCGTGCCGGCGGTGATGCCGCTGCCGGACGATAGCGCGCATCTGTGGAACAACCTGACGCTCGCCGCCCAGTTCGTGTTCTGGGGCATCTGGTGGCCGTTCGTGTTGCTGTCGATGGTGATGCTTGGCCGTGTCTGGTGCGGCGTGCTCTGTCCCGAAGGCGCGCTCGCCGAATTTGCCAGCAAGTTCGGCCGCGGCTGGGCGATTCCGCACTGGATGCGCTGGGGTGGCTGGCCATTCGTCGCGTTCGGCATCACGACCATCTATGGCCAGATGGTGAGCGTCTATCAGTATCCGAAAGCCGTGTTGCTGGTGCTCGGCGGATCGACCTTCGCCGCAATCGTCATCGGCCTGCTATACGGGCGGGAAAAGCGCGTCTGGTGCAAGTATCTGTGCCCGGTCAATGGGGTGTTTTCGCTTCTGGCGCGGCTCGCGCCGTTCCACTACAAAGTCGATGAAGACGCGTGGCGCCGTTCGTACAAGAACGGCGAACATGGGCATCGCGTGATTCCGATCAATTGCGCGCCGCTCGTGCCGCTGCGCAATATGAAGGGCGCCGCGGATTGCCATATGTGCGGCCGGTGCAGCGGGCACCGCGATGCGATCGCGTTGACGTGGCGCAAGCCTTCGTCGGAAGTGGTGCAGCTAGGCGACAAGAAGGCGAACCCGTGGGATACCGCGTTGATCCTGTACGGCCTGCTCGGCATCGCCATCGGCGCGTTCCACTGGACCGCGTCGCGCTGGTTCATCGACCTGAAGATGTTCTTCGCCACGTGGCTGGTCGATCACGACATTACCTGGCCGCTCGACACGAACGCGCCGTGGTTCCTGTTCACGCATTACCCCGAGCAGAACGACGTCTTTTCATGGCTCGACGGCACCATGGTGATCGGCTACATCCTCGCGACGGCGCTGGTGTACGGCACGACGCTGCTGCTGTTGCTGACGGGCGCGACCCGCATGCTCGGACGCTTCAGGGCGGTTCGGCTGCATCATCTGACGCAAGCGCTGATTCCGATCGCGGGCGCGGGCGTGTTCCTTGGGTTGTCGGCCACCACGCTGTCGCTGTTGCGTGCCGAACATGTGTCGTTGTGGTGGGCGTCGGATTTGCGTATCGCGATTCTTGCGATTGCGAACGTGTGGAGCGCATGGCTCGCATGGTTCATCACACGCCGCTATAGCGAGCGCTTCATTCAGCGCGGCCTCGCGATGCTGTGGTTCGCCGCAGCGCTCGCCGTGGTCGATAGCGCGTGGTGGCTGATGTTCTGGGGCTGGGCTTCCAAATGACGCTGCCGCGTTTATAACCGCGTGATACCGCGTGCCGGTCGTGCAAACGCAGTGACGCTGGACCAGCAAAAAGCCGTGGTGATGTATCGACATCCCACGGCTTTTTTGTTTGCGTCATAGCGATGCACAAGGTTTCGCGCATCCGCATCGGCAGAAAATGAAAAAGCGGCCTGGCTGGCTGCGACGGTTGGCTTGTGTCTGCACGAAGGGGTCTAGTTCTCACGTGCAAGCCGTCGTGGCTGGCTAATGCCCAACACCTCGCGAAGAGGTGGTCCCCACAATACCCGGTACTTACCGCTATTCGTTACTTAGTCAGGATCAGCTTGCCCAAGCGCGTTGCACGTAACTGATAGGTCTCGCCGTTGTGCACGATACTGACGTGGCTGTGTCCTTGCAGCAATGCGTCGCTGCGCATCGTTCGCGCCGACGTCTCACTGGAGCCGTTGGCGCGCTTGACGGCTGGCCTGGCATCGGCGCTCGCCGTCGACAATGACTTCGGACGACTGGTCACCGCGGCGGCCGAGCGGCGCAGGCTGAGCGTGGAAGGGCGTGTCAGGTCGGTCATTCGTTTTAGCTGTTCGTCGATTCGATAAATTCATTGTAAATGATAACGATTACTATTTACAAGGGAGGGGAATTCATCGAATTGAAGTTCCGATAGCCGCAGCGCTTCCGGCTCCGGAGCCGCGCAGCCGCGCAGCGGTTTGCGAGACGGGCTCAAAGCGCGGCGTGGCCACACAAATCCGCCCGCGAGCGAAACGCCCGCGCGATTCAATGCAGCGGCCCGGGCTCTTGCTTCGTCTGCACGAATTGGCGGATCAATCGCACCGTATCGATATCGTTTTCCCGATACGCGGACTTGACGATTTCCTGAGTCTGGACGGCGTCCTGGTCAGTGGAGACAGGCAGCGTGGTCGCGTACTGGAAGCGCAGGAACAACTGCAAGTCATCGGGCTGCTCGATCGTCATCGTCAGCGATCCTCCGACATAGTCCGCGGTTGGCAGGATGTCGTAGCGCACGCTCTGGCTTTCCAGCAGCGTGACGCGATCGCGCACGGTGGCTTGGCCATAGTGCAGCTCACGTTCGAGAACGTTGCCTTCGCGCGAAAGAATCGTGCAGCTGTCGAGCCCTATCACGAACAGCTGCGGCTGTTCGGCGCGCAGCACGAGCCCCTCCCACAATTGCTCGCGGGTCATCGAGTCGACAAAGGGATTCAACGGGTCGTTGATCTGGATGAGGTGTTCGAAATTCAAAACGCCAGCTTCCTATCTATCAGAGCGTTGCAATATGGCGGCCATGTCAGCCAGGGCGCGCTTAAAGCCGTCGCCGTGTTACGCGACGGCGAGGGCGGAGCGGATCGTGATCGAGTGCGTGAGGATCTTGTGGACCGGGCACGCGTTGGCAATTTGCAAGAGCCGTTCCCGCTGCTCCTCGGACAGTTCGCCTCTGAGCACGATCTGACGGTCGATGGTCGAGCCGTCATCGCCGGTTTGCATCGCGAGTGCCACGTGGACGTCCGTCAGCGGCCAGCCTTTGCGTTGAGCGTACATCTTCAGCGTGATCGACGTACAGGCGCCGAGACTCGAAAGCAGTAGCGAAACGGGCGTCGGGCCACGATCGCCGCCGCCGATCGATTCCGGTTCGTCGGCCAGCCATGTGTGCTTGCCGTCGTCGAAAAGGACCTGGAAATTGGTCGGACCGATGTGGGCGGTAACGGGGGGTTGTGCCATGCGCGCTCCTGAACTGGACGGAAAAACGCCGCGCGTCAGGGTTCATCGTGGTGAGACGGCGTGGCGCGGCGTGAGTTGCTATTGTGAACGAAATCGCCCGCTTTCGCGGCTCTGGCCGATGCCGATGTGCGGGAAAGCGGCGCGAGCGGGGAGTGGGCGGCCGGTTTGCATGGGCTGCGCAGGCGAGCGATCGCGGTTTGGAAATGTGGGCGAAACGCAAACCGCAAACCGCAAACCGCAAACCGCAAACCGCAAACCGCAAACCGCAAACCGCAAACCGCAAACCGCAAACCGTGGACCTGCGTATCGCAAACCGTGACCTGCGTATCGCAAACCGCAGCCCGCAAACGGCAAACGCCGAACGCCGAACGCCGAACGCCCAGCGCAAGCGCGTGCGCCACAGCGCGGCGGCAGTCGTCTAATGCGTGATCGCGCCCATGCGTCCAGCCTGGTAGTCACTCACGGCCTGGCGAATCTCGTCTTCGGTGTTCATCACGAACGGGCCGTAGCGCACGACGGGCTCCCTCAGCGGTACGCCGCCCAGCAGCAGCACCTCGAGCGGTTCTTCGCCCGCAGCAAGCGTGAGCGAATCGCCATCGTTCCCGAATACGACCATCTTCTGCGCATCGATTTCCTGACGCGCCTGCCCTTCGCCATACAAGCCCTTGCCCGACAAGCCATAGGCGAAAACGCGATAGTCGGCGGGCACCGGCTGACGGATCGTCGCGCCCGGTTGCAGCGAGAAATGCTGATACAGAATCGGCGTCCGTGTTTCGATCGCGGCCTTCACGCCCAGCGCTTCCCCGGCGATCACCTTGACGCGCACCGTGCCGTCCTCGGAGGTCGCCACGGGGATGCTGGACGACGGCATTTCCTGATAGCGCGGCGCAACCATCTTGTCGCGACGCGGCAGATTCACCCACAGTTGCAGCCCGTGCACGCGTCCGCCGCTGCGCACGAACGAGGGGTCCGGCATTTCGCTGTGCACCACGCCCGCGCCCGCGGTCATCCATTGGACGTCGCCGGCACGCAGGGTGCCGGAATGGCCCGCGGAATCCTTGTGGCCGAACTGGCCTTCCAGCACATAGGTAACCGTCTCGAAGCCGCGATGCGGATGATCCGGTGCGCCCTTGGCCTCACCCGGCGCGTAGTCGACGGGGCCCATTTCGTCGAGCAGCAGAAACGGATCGAAGTCCATCAGCAAGCGAGTGGGAAACGGGCGGTGGACGATGAAGCCGCCGCCTTCGGTCGTGCGAACGGCGGGAAAGACGCGTTCGATCGTGCGTGTCGTGCTCATCAATATCACCTCGAAAAATCGGGAATAGCGTCATTTTTGAAACATGGAGCTATTATAGGGGCCGCTTTTCGAGGTGCCAGCCGCCGTCACGCAATGGATTGTTCTATTACTGGAACGATGAGATGAAGATCGATTCACACAACCTGAATGACCTGATGTACTTCTCGCAGGTCGTCGAACATGGTGGCTTTTCCGCTGCCGAGCGGGTCCTGGGCATCTCGAAGTCGCGCCTGTCGCGCCGTCTGACCGAGCTGGAAGCGTCGCTCGGCGTGCGTCTGCTGCAGCGCTCCACGCGCAAGCTCGCGCTGACCGAAGCCGGTCAGCTGTTCTACCAGCATTGTCAGGCGATGCTCAGCGAGGCACAGGCGGCCGTCAACGTCGTGCAGCAACTGCGGTCGTCGCCGCGCGGCACCGTGCGCGTCAGTGTGCCGGTCACGATCTCGCAGACCATCCTGTCGACGATCCTGCCCGAATTCATGCACCGCTACCCCGAGGTGAGGGTGGTGATGCGCGTCACCAACCGCGTGGTCGATCTGTTCGAGGATGCCATCGACGTCGCCCTGCGCGTGCGCTCCAATCCGCCGGAAAACGCCAACATTGTGGTGCGGCCGCTGTGGCGTACGCAGCAGATGCTGGTGGGCGCGCCGAGTCTGTTACAGCAGAACGCGCCGCCGCTGCTGCCAGGCGATCTGGACCGCTTCGAAACGCTCGATGTGCCGACCGGCGACGGCCGCCATGTCTACAACCTGATCTCGCCCGACGGCATGCGTCATGCGCATGAACATGAGCCGCGGCTCGTCACCGCCGATCTGATGACGATACTCGAGGCGGTGCTTGCCGGTGTCGGCATCGCGGCGCTACCGGAGATGATGTATGGGGCCGCGCTGCGCGCGGGGCAGTTGTCGCCGGTGATGCCGGGCTGGACCTTTCCGACGCCGCAACTGTACGCCGTCTTCCTGTCCCGTCAGGGGATGGTGCCCGCCGTGCGTGCGTTCGTCGACTACCTGGTCGAGATGCTGGACCCGGAGGACGGCAAGCACATTGCGGGCGAGTGTCCTGCGCGTGAGAACAAGGCCACCGGGCAAGTGTCGGTCGCTGTTGCGTCGTAGCGCAGTCCCACGTTGCCGCATCGCTTTTAGCATTTAAGCGCGGGCTGTCATGAGTACTTTCAATGGCCGTTTGCTTGAATGCGCGCGCTCGCGGGCTTATAGTGAAATCCCTTCGCTAAGGAGTCTCTTATGCGGAAACTCATGGCCGCTATCATAGCGGGCCTGATAGGGCTGACCGCGCTGTCCGTGTCGAACACGGCTGTCGCATGTGGAGACATGAGTCATCAATCGTCGAACGATGGCAAATGATCCCGCCGCCCGAAGGCGCCGAGTGCGCACAAAAAAGGCCTTCATCTGACGATGAAGGCCTTTTACTTTGAGCCTGTGTTTCATGCGGTGTCGTCCGCTTTTCGGCAGGCGCTGCTTAATGCACTGCGTTTGCGTTGCGTGTGCGCGGCAGATGCGCTGCATGTTGGCTCGTTGCCTTACTTCGTTTTGGGTTGCGTCACGAAACCGATCCGCGTGAGGCCGCCGGCCTGCGCCGCCGACATCACTTGCGCGACTTTCTCGTAGGGCACCTTGCGGTCCGCATCCAGATGCAGTTCAGGCTGCGGGTTGGCTTGCGCGGCCTCGGCGATCTTCGCGCTCAACGCTGCTTCGTCGACTTTCCTGTCGTTCCACATCACATTGCCGCCGGCGTCGATGGAAACCGTCACCTGTACGGGCTTCGTGTCTTCCTTCTGACTGCTTGCATGTGGCAGGTCGATTTTCGCGGCGTGACGGATCACGGGAATCGTCACCATGAAGACGATCAGGAGAACCAACATTACGTCGACGAGCGGCGTCATGTTGATCTCGCTCATTAGACCGTCGTCATCGTCGTCAGCGAAAGGGCTCATTGCCATCGTAGTGCCTCTTCGATCAGTTCGCGCGGGTGGCAAGACGCAGGCCGTCGCCGCGCCCGGACGACGACAGGCGCGCGCCCGTCACGAAGAATGCGTGCAGGCCATGCGCAAAGCGGCTCAGCTTGGCGACGACCGACTTGTTAGCGCGTGTCAAGGCGTTGTAGCCGAGCACGGCCGGAATCGCCACGAACAGACCGAACGCGGTCATGATCAACGCTTCGCCGACCGGACCGGCGACCTGGTCGATCGACGACTGGCCGCTCGCGCCGATCGCCAGCAGCGCGTGATAGATGCCCCACACGGTGCCGAACAGACCGACGAACGGCGCCGTGCTGCCGATCGACGCGAGAATCGCGAGGCCGCTCTGCATGCGCGCGACGCTTTCATCCATCGTGTCCTTCAGGCAGCGCGTGACCCAGTCCGACACGTCCATGCGGTCATGCAGATGCGGTTGCGTCTGGTGATGGTGATCGGCCGCTTCCTGGCCCGACAGCGCGAGCGCGAGGAACGGATTGTCGTGCGGTGTCGACGAGCCGGCGCCGAGTTTCTGCACGCCGTCGGCGAAATCGTCGGAATGCCAGAACGCCTGCTCGGCGTTTCTGGTGAGACGCTTCAGGCGCATCACGTTCCAGCTCTTGAGGACGATCACGCTCCACGACATCACCGACATGACCAGCAGCGCGAGGGCGATACCGCGCGTCACGAAATCGCCCTGCGCCCAGACGTGCGCCAATCCGTAGTTTTGCATTGCACTTCCTTTTATCTGAAATCTGCTTCAATCGGTCAGACTGAAGTCGAAAGGCTGGGAGTACGCGGCCCGAACCGGCTGGCCGTTCTCGAGATAGGGCTTGCACGCGCTTGCGTGTACGGCGGCGAGCGCGGCGTCGTCAAGACGACTGAAGCCGCTGCTTTTCTTTAATTCGATGCTTTCGAGCTTGCCGTTCAGGCCGACCACGAACCTGACATAGGCGGTGCCGGTTTCGCCGCGGCGCCTGGACAGCGATGGATAGTCGGGTTTGGCGATGTTGCACTCGACGTGCGAAACGTTTTTCGGCGCGCTGATTTCCATCGTCTCGCGACTGGCCGCAGGCGCGGCCGCAACGGGCGGCGCAGCCGCTGCGGCAGGCGCGGGCGGTGCCGGATCGGCAGCTGCCACTGGCGTCGGCGACGGGCTGGCCTCACGTGGCAATGGGGGAGGCGTTCGCATGGGTGTGGGCTTTAGCGCGGGTGCCGGCTTGGGCTGAACTTTCGGCTTCGTCCGAACCGGCGGCGCGGGCTTGGGCGACGGCGCGATGGATTGCACGGCGACGGGCTGAGCAGGCGGCGTGGGTGGCAGCAACTGCGCGATCATCACGTGCGATTCGAGCGCAGCCTGCAAGGGTTCATGACGCAGCATCATGACCGCGGCAAGCGCGGCGACGTGAAGTGCCGCCACGATCGCGATCGCTATCACCAGGCGGGAATTGGTACGAGCGGGCAAAGCCGGCGACATACCGGCTGCAACGGTAGGCGAGGCCCGCATGCTAGTGCGGCAATGTGCTGTCTAGGCAGCGCGTCAGACAAGGCATCGTCATGTTCGGAAGATCAGCAGCGAAATAAACAAAGTCGTCACGAAACCAATCAGCAATTCCATCTCGAACTCCTTTTTTAAAAGTGAGCGGGTAGCTGGCTGGGACGAGGACGGAGACTGGCTGGCTGACGCTAGTGGGATAACGCGCGAGGCGGCATGAACACAGTGGCGCACCGAACCTCGCCACGCCACGGCTCGCGCCGGGGTAAAGCAGAGTTCAGGCGGCCTTGCGTTCGTAAAAGGTCAGCGGTATGGCCTGCGTGCGGTGCTCGACGACACCGCAGCGGCTTGCGCATACGCCGCTTTGCAGCATGACATCGCGCACCGATTCTTCGCACTTGCCGCAGCAGGAAGCGACGCCGAGCTCGAATTGCAGCTCGTCGAACGAGTCGATGCCCTGGGCGATGGAAGAGCGGATCGTGCGGTCAGAAACGGATTTGCAGACACAGACAATCATGGCAGGCGTCATAGCTAACGTTAATAGGAATTATTATCATTCTGTTTTGGTCGTTTGGCAAGCGCCTCCCATGCTTTTTTGTAACAAAACCAGACTCTTAGGAGGGTTTGTATGGATAGGGCGCCGGCGCGTGCGGCCGGTATCAGCTGACAAGCTTGTAAAGGTGCCAAGACGTTTGATACGCCGGGCACGTCTTTCTATGCGGCGTGCGAGTCCGACGCCGCAGTTCGCGGGGATTCGATACAGACCTGCTGCACGTCCGCCTGGATGTGCAGCAGGGTTGCCGCCAGCTGCTGTTGATGCGAGCCGTCGCCGGTCGAATAAAAACGGGGCGGCATGCAACTGGCACCCTCCGGAGGGGCGCGCAGCCCGTGCTGTTGCAGCACGCGCTCCAGCTGGCGCGCAATGGCCACGCTCGTGTCGATCAGCGCGAGCCGGTCTCCGACGATGTCGCGGATCGCCGCATCCAGAAACGGGTAGTGGGTGCAACCGAGCACCAGCGTGTCGGCGCCCGCGTCGAGCATGGGTTGCAAGTAACCACGCAGCAGCGCGCGCAATTGAGCGGAGCCGACATCGCAGCGCTCCACGGCCTGCACCAGACCATGGCCGGGCTGGCACAGAAAGCGGCAGTCGGCTGCATAGCGCTCGAGGAGCGCCAGAAAGCGTGCGCTGCGCAAGGTCACCTGCGTGGCGAGCACACCGGCAACTCTTGTCCTGGACTGCAGCGCGGCAGGTTTGATGCCGGGTTCGACGCCCACCAGCGGAATGGGCAGCTTTTGGCGCACCAGTGCGATGGACTGCGCGGTCGCGGTATTGCAGGCGACCACCAGCGCCTTCGCACCTTGCTGAACCAGCCATTCGCCGATGGCAAGCGTGCGCTCGGCGATGAAGTCGTCGTCGCGTTCGCCGTACGGGGCGTAACGCGAGTCGGCGACATACAGGATCGCTTCATCTGGCAGCTGCGCGCGCACCGCTCTTAATACGGACAATCCACCCAGACCCGAATCGAAAATGCCGACCGGCGCACGCGAAACGGCGTCCGCGTTGAATGTCCGGACTGTCGGAGACGGCGAATGTGCAGGCATAGGCGAGAAGAGCACAAGAGGCGCGCGGCGCGCCGATCAACGGGAACCCGGGAGAGCGGGAAAGTGCGCAAGTATATCGCCCGCGCGGCACAGCTTGCCGCGCAGGCGAGCGCGTGCATGCGAGTCCCGGCGCATGGGCCGTTTCAGAGCCAGCCGGTCAGGACGCGATCTCGCCCATTGCCGTTTGCTGATAGTTCTGGATGCCGACCTTGTCGATCAGGTCGAGCTGGGTTTCGAGCCAGTCGATGTGCTCTTCGGTGTCGTCGAGAATCTTCACGAAGATTTCGCGGGAGATGAAATCGCGAACGGATTCGCAGTAGACGATTGCTTCTTTACAGGTGTTCTGCGAGATCTGTTCGAGCTTCAGATCGCATTCGAGGATCTCCCTCGTTTCCTCGCCGATCAATAGCTTATGGAGGTCTTGCAGATTCGGCAGGCCGTCGAGCATGAAAATGCGTTCGATCAGCCAGTCCGCATGCTTCATTTCACCGATCGACTCGTCGTATTCATGCTTGCCGAGCTTTTCGAGGCCCCAGTGCTTGTACATCCGCGCGTGCAGGAAGTACTGGTTGATGGCGGTCAGCTCGTTCTTCAGCTGCGAGTTCAGATATTCGATGACTTTCTTGTCGCCTTGCATGGCATTTCCTTATGTGGGACCCTGATTTTTCAACAACAATAAACGCCATACCCAGAAAAGCCAAGGAGCCGGAAGCAACTTTCCCACATTGCTTCAGGTATCGCGCCGGGCCGCCTGCGGCAATAAAAAGCCGGGGTTGGTATCCCGGCTTTCGACTCACATGACAGGCGCTAATTGCAAGGCGCTAGACCGTCGCAACGGGAATCTTGCCGATTTTTGCTTGCCATTCCTTCGGCCCGGTCTGGTGCACGGATGTGCCGTTCGAATCGACGGCAACCGTCACCGGCATGTCCTGCACGTCGAACTCGTAGATCGCTTCCATGCCGAGGTCTTCGAACGCGAGCACTTTCGCGCTGCGAATCGCTTTCGACACGAGGTACGCGGCGCCCCCCACGGCCATCAGATACGCGGCCTTGTGCTTCTTGATCGACTCGATCGCGACCGGGCCGCGCTCCGCCTTGCCGATCATCGAAATCAGACCGGTTTGCGAGAGCATCGTCTCGGTGAATTTGTCCATGCGCGTCGCCGTGGTCGGGCCGGCCGGGCCGACGGCTTCGTCACGCACGGGATCGACCGGGCCGACGTAGTAGATCACGCGGTTGGTGAAGTCGACCGGCAGCTTGTCGCCCTTCGCCAGCATGTCGGCGATGCGCTTGTGCGCGGCGTCGCGTCCCGTGAGCATCTTGCCCGACAGCAGGAGCGTCTGGCCCGGCTTCCAGGCTGCAACCTGTTCCGGCGTCAACGTGTTCAGATCGACCCGCTGGCTGGTTTCCGTGTTCGGTTGCCACTGAACTTTCGGCCAAGCGTCGAGCGATGGCGCTTCGAGCCTGGCGACGCCGGAGCCGTCCAGCGTGAAATGCGCGTGACGCGTAGCGGCGCAGTTCGGGATAATCGCGACCGGCTTCGACGCGGCGTGCGTCGGTGCGGCCATGATCTTCACGTCGAGCACGGTGGCCAGACCGCCAAGGCCTTGCGCGCCGATACCGAGCGCGTTGACCTTCTCGTGCAGTTCGACGCGCAGTTCTTCGATCCAGTCCTTCGGGCCGCGGGCGATCACGTCCTGAATGTCGATCGGATCCATCAGCGATTCCTTGGCCATCACCATCGCTTTCTCGGCAGTGCCGCCTATGCCGATGCCGAGCATGCCCGGCGGGCACCACCCCGCGCCCATGGTCGGCACGGTCTTGAGGATCCAGTCGACGATCGAATCGGAAGGGTTCAGCATCGCGAACTTGGACTTGTTCTCCGAGCCGCCGCCCTTGGCCGCCACTTGCACGTCCACCTTGTCGCCCGGCACGATCTCGTAGTGGATCACGGCCGGCGTGTTGTCCTTCGTGTTCTTGCGCGCGCCTTCCGGCGGGCTCACGATCGACGCGCGCAGCACGTTCTCCGGGTTCAGGTAGCCGCGGCGCACGCCCTCGTTGATCATGTCCGTGACGCCCATCGTTGCGCCATCCCAGCGCACGTCCATGCCGACCTTCACGAACACGGTGACGATGCCGGTGTCCTGGCAGATCGGGCGCTTGCCCTCTGCGCACATGCGGCTATTGGTGAGAATCTGCGCGATCGCATCTTTGGCGGCGGGGCTCTGTTCGAGCTCGTAAGCGCGGCCCAACGCCTGGATGTAGTCGAGCGGATGGTAATAGCTGATGTACTGAAGCGAATCAGCAATGCTCTGGATCAGATCTTCCTGTTTGATGACGGTCATGGCTAGCTCGGTGGGGACAATGGCGCTTGTTGTCGGACATGCAGCGCGGTGCGCTCAGTCGTGCGCCTTCAGGGGAGTGGAACCTTTGACGGAGCTCACGGCGTGCAGCGCGGCGGGCTCCTGGAAATGTTTGGGATGCGTGTGCGTGGTAAGCCGGTCGACCAGCGCCATCACCAGCGCCGACACCAGAAACGCCACGTGGATGATGACCTGCCACATGATCGTATGGGTCGTGTTTTGATCGGGGCTGATGAAGGTCTTGAGCAGATGGATCGACGAGATGCTGATCAGCGCCATCGACAGTTTCACTTTCAACACGCCCGCGTTCACGTGATCGAGCCATTCCGGTTCGTCCGGATGACCCTCGACGCCCAGACGCGACACGAAGGTTTCATATCCGCCGATGATCACCATGATCAGCAGGTTCGAGATCATCACGACATCGATCAGGCCGAGCACGACCAGCATGATGCTGGTTTCGTCGAGCGTCATCGAGGCTGTGACCAGGTGCCAGACTTCTTTCAGGAACAGCACCACGTAGACCGCCTGGGCCAGGATCAGGCCCAGGTAGAGCGGCACCTGCAGCCAGCGGCTCATGAAGATGATGACGGGCAGCGGACGCATTGGGCGGCGGTGACGGGCGGAGTCGAGTCGCGAAGCGGACATAGGCAAGAGTCAGATGAAACGCAGGTGACGGAATACGGGCCGAACGCTGCGTGCGACGCGTGCCGCGATGCACGTGGCGACGCAAGTGGGCGACGCATGTGGCCGACGCGCACCGGACGCGCTGCGCCGCGCAATGCCGCGCAAACCACGCGCAGAGCGCACGCCGCGCGGCCCGAAGACGCCGGACAAGCCCGCGTCAGGCGCGCTATTGTACAGCGTCGCGTGAATTTGCTGCGCCGCCGCGGGTGCGGGACGCTGCGGCCAGCGCGGGTCGCGACGGCGTCGCGAGCGCGGCGCTTACGAGGCGACCGGTGGCACGCGCTTCGTCTTCAGACTTGCCAGCGCAATGCCCCCGATCACGCAGGCGAGCGCGAAGCCGTGTGCGAGCGTGGGCCGCTCGCCGAGAAACGCGATGCCGTAAATCGCCGCGGCCACCGGCAGCAACGCGCTGAATACGCCCGCGAGACTGCCGGGCACATGACGTATGCCTTTCATCCATAGCCAGAACGAAAAAATGCTGGCCGACAGCCCGTACCACAGCACCAGGGCCCAAATCGGCAAGGGCACCGCGCGGTAGTCGAAGTGCGCGAGCGCACTCGCGCCGAGCGGCAGCATCAGCAGCAGGCCGAACAGGTGCGTGTACGCGCAGATGTCGATAGGCGCGAGCGTCTGCGTGAGGCGGCGCGACAGGACGACGTAGAGCGATTCGCAGCAGACCGCGCCGAGCACCATCAGATTGCCGCTGAACGAGGTTTCGCCGCCCGCGTTGCGGTCCCCGTGCGCGAGGTTGATGACCACCACGCCGACGATCGCCAGCGCGATCGACGCGAGCGCTCGCCCGTTCGGGCGCTCCTTGAGGATCAGCCACGAGAGCAGCGCGACGAAAGCAGGGATCGTGCTGGTGATCACACCGGCTGCAACCGCGCTCGTGCGGTGCACGCCGTTGAGCATCAGCAGCGTAAACCCGAAGGTGCCGAACAGCGCTTGCAGAAACAGGTTGAGCCATTCATCGCGCTTCACGCGGCGCAGCTTGGCCACACGCAGCAAAGGCCCGAGCACCGCCATCGCGATGACGAAGCGCAGCAGCGCGAACAGAGGGACGGGGACGAACTCGACGATGGATTTACCGATTCCGACATTGCTGCCGACCAGCAGCATCGAGGTAATGAGAAACAGGGAATAGCGATTCAAGCTGGAGTCCGGACGGCTAGTTCAGTTAGCATTGTAAGAGGCCGCGCAAGCGAGCGTAAAGGCGCGAGGCCGCGCAACAGCGCGTTCGACGCCGCTTCCCCTGCGCGATGTGCGTCGTGTGTGGGTTCGATTACATGAAGGCGGCGTAACGAGTGGCATGCGCGGCTCCGGTCGCGTACGGTTGAGTGCGCCGCGCGTGTGCTGGCTCTGTATCACCGCAACACAGCAGCAACACGGAACAACGCGGCAGCAGCTAAGGGTTTTCGCTGGCAAGCCGATGCAACTTGCGTAAGTGCCTGGTAAGTTGCCGCGCTTATGTTTAAGACGAGAGTTACGACAGTTCAAGGACGCGAATGGCAAGCCGGTCGGACGCGCACTGGGTCGCCACAGCGTCGCGCGAGACAGAGCACGGTTGGCAGCGCGGCGCGCGGGCCGCAAGCATGGGAGACAGCGCTGCGTTTGCCGCGGCGTCAACAGGACATGGCGCGTCAGACGCGCGCCGGCACAGGTTTTACATTTGACCTTCACCAAGGGGTTGTCGATGTCTGCGATTGAATCGGTTCTTCAGGAACGCCGTGTTTTCCCCCCCTCCGCTGAAGCAGCGGCCGGTGCCACGATCTCCGGCATGGACGCGTACCACGCGCTCGCCGCCGAAGCGGAGCGCGACTACGAAGGCTTCTGGGCGCGTTTCGCGCGCGAAACGCTGAGCTGGAGCAAGCCCTTCACCAAGGTGCTCGACGAATCCAACGCGCCGTTCTACACGTGGTTCGAAGACGGGCAGTTGAATGCGTCGTATAACAGCATCGACCGTCACGTCGAAGCGGGCAATGGCGAGCGCGTCGCGATCGTGTTCGAAGCCGACGACGGCACGGTCACCAACCTCACCTATCAGGATCTGCTGCAGCGCGTGTCGCGCTTTGCGAACGCGTTGAAGAAGCGCGGCGTGAAGAAAGGCGACCGCGTGGTGATCTATATGCCGATGTCGATCGAAGGCATCGTTGCGATGCAGGCATGTGCGCGCATCGGCGCCACGCATTCGGTCGTGTTCGGCGGTTTCTCGTCGAAGTCGCTGAACGAACGGCTGGTTGACGTGGGCGCCGTCGCGCTCGTCACCTCTGACGAACAGATGCGCGGCGGCAAGGCGTTGCCGCTGAAGAACATCGCCGACGAAGCGCTGGCGATGGGCGGCTGCGAAGCCGTCAAGAGTGTGATCGTGTATCGGCGCACCGGCGGCAAGGTTGCCTGGGACGAAGCGCGCGACCTATGGATGCACGAACTCACGCAAGCCGAATCCGATCAATGCGCGCCCGAGCCGGTCGGCGCCGAGCATCCGCTGTTCATCCTTTACACGTCCGGTTCGACGGGCAAACCGAAGGGCGTGCAGCACAGCACCGGCGGCTATTTGCTGTGGGCCGCGCAGACGTTGAAGTGGGCCTTCGACTGGAAGCCCGCCGATGTGTTCTGGTGCACCGCGGACATCGGCTGGATCACGGGGCATAGTTACATCGCGTACGGACCGCTGACGCTCGGCGGTACGCAGGTCGTGTTCGAGGGCGTGCCGACTTATCCCAACGCCGGGCGTTTCTGGGAGATGATCGCGAAGCACAAGGTCTCGCTGTTCTACACGGCGCCCACGGCGATCCGCTCGCTGATCAAGGCCGCCGAGGCCGACCACAAAGTGCATCCGAAAAGCTACGATCTGTCGACGCTGCGCATCATCGGCACGGTCGGCGAGCCGATCAATCCGGAAGCGTGGATGTGGTACTACGAAAACGTCGGCGGCGGCCGTTGCCCAATCGTCGATACGTGGTGGCAAACCGAAACCGGCGGTCACATGATCACGCCGTTGCCGGGCGCCACGCCGCTCGTGCCCGGTTCATGCACGCTGCCGCTGCCGGGCATCATGGCCGCGGTCGTCGACGAAACCGGCCAGGACGTGCCGAACGGGCAGGGCGGCATTCTGGTCGTAAAGCGTCCTTGGCCGTCGATGTTGCGCAACGTGTGGGGCGACCCCGAGCGCTACAAGAAAAGCTACTTCCCCGCGGAACTCGGCGGCAAGCTGTATCTCGCCGGCGACGGCGCCGTGCGCGACAAGGAGACCGGCTACTTCACGATCATGGGTCGCATCGACGACGTGCTCAACGTGTCGGGTCACCGGCTCGGCACGATGGAGATCGAGTCCGCGCTGGTGTCGAATCCGCTCGTCGCCGAGGCCGCGGTGGTGGGCCGGCCCGACGCCACCACCGGCGAAGCGGTGTGCGCGTTCGTCGTGCTCAAGCGCGCGCGGCCGCAAGGGGAAGAGGCGGTGAAGCTCGCCAACGAACTGCGCAACTGGGTCGGCAAGGAGATCGGTCCGATCGCCAAGCCCAAGGACATCCGCTTCGGCGAGAACCTGCCGAAGACACGCTCGGGCAAGATCATGCGCCGTCTGTTGCGCTCGCTCGCGAAGGGCGAAGAGATCACCCAGGACGTGTCGACGCTGGAGAACCCGGCGATTCTCGATCAACTCGGCGAGTCGCTGTGAGCGCCGGATAATCTGTGTTGGCGGCAAGAGCGCGTCGAACGAGGCGCTCTTGATCTGACGTCCAGTTCGGGCGCGTCGCGCCACGCGAATGCCACCGCGCGGTCAATCCCGATTGCCTGAGCGGTGGCTTTTTGATACATAGGCGCATGGCCGCGCCGCACCACCCCCACGCTACGCTCAATCCGACGCCCGAACCGCCCGCGGTCTCGGCAGCGATGGTGCTCGCGCATCGCGTCTATTGGCGCTTCAATGTGGTGCTGATCGCCACGCTGATGGCCATCGGCTTCGTCGTATCGTTCGTGTTGCCGCTGAGCGCGCCCGCATTGGCGGGGGTGCGCATCGTCGGCTTCCGGCTGCCGTTTTACTTCGGCGCGCAAGGGGCGATCCTCATCTATCTCACGCTGATCGTCGTATATATCGTGCTGATGCAAGGTGCGGACCGCCGCCTGCAACGCGCGTTCGATGCGGACGCCGATGCGAATGCCGATGCCGGTGCCGATGCCGATGCGAATGCCGGTTCCAGCGCCTACACCGGGCGCCAGCATCGCCACGCTGGCCGCGCGCGGACGCTGAGCCGATGAAGCTCGCGCATCGGCTGATCCGTTCCTACGCGTTCTATACGCTCGGCTTCCTGCTGTTCATCTACGTGATGTGGCGCATCGAGCGCACGAGCGGCCCCGGCGTGTGGATCGGCTACGTGTTCCTGTTCCTGCCGATCGCAGTCTATGCGGTGATCGGCCTGCTATCGCGCACCTCGGATCTCGTCGAATACTACGTAGCGGGGCGGCGCGTGCCCTCTGCGTTCAACGGCATGGCGACCGCGGCCGACTGGTTGTCTGCCGCATCGTTCATCGGCCTGGCCGGGTCGATCTATGCAACCGGCTACGACGGTCTGGCGTATCTGATGGGCTGGACCGGCGGCTATTGCCTCGTCGCGTTCCTGCTCGCGCCTTACGTGCGCAAGCTTGCGCGCTACACGATTCCCGATTTTCTCGGCACGCGCTTTTCGAGCAACGCGGTGCGCGGCCTCGCGGCATTGGCCGCGATCCTGTGCTCGTTCGTCTATCTGGTCGCGCAGATCCAGGGCGTCGGGCTGATCGCGACGCGCTTTATCGGCGTGGATTTCGCCGTCGGCATCTTCTGCGGGCTGGCGGGCATTCTCGTGTGCTCGTTTCTGGGCGGCATGCGCGCCGTCACGTGGACCCAGGTGGCGCAGTACATCATCCTGATCGCAGCGATCCTGATCCCGGTGTCGATGATCGCGCATAAGGACGGCCTAGGTTGGGTGCCGCAATTCAATTACGGCCGTTTGATGGCGCGCATGGAGAGCCTCGAAAAGCAGGTGCGCGACGAGCCGCTCGAACAGAGCGTGCGCGACGATTATCGACGTCGCGCCACGCTGATGCAGATGCGGCTCGACACGCTGCCGCAATCGTTCGTCGACGAAAAGCAGCGGCTCACGCAGGAAGTCGCCGATCTGCGCCGCCACAACGGTCCGCTGCGCGAGATCAAGGAGCGCGAAAGGGCACTCGAACAGTTTCCACGCGATGCCGCCGCCGCGCACATCGTCTGGAGCCAGCGGCGCGATGAAATGCTCACGCGCGCGGCGGCGCCCGTGCCGATGCAGGAGCCGTTTCCGGCCGTCAACGATGAAGAGCGGCGCATCCACGAGCGCAACTTTCTTTCGCTGCTGCTGTGTCTGTCGCTCGGCACCGCGAGTCTGCCGCATATCCTGACGCGCTATAACACCACTACGTCGGTGGCGTCCGCGCGCCGCTCGGTCGGCTGGACGCTGTTTTTCGTCGCGCTGTTCTATCTGACCGTGCCGGTGCTGGCCGTGCTGATCAAGTACGAGATTTTGAGCAACCTGGTCGGCCATCACTTTGCCGATTTGCCGCAATGGCTCACGCAATGGCGCAAGGTCGAGCCGAGTCTGATCAGTCTCGCGGATACCAACGCCGACGGCATCGTGCGTTGGAGCGAGATCCAGATGCAGCCCGACATGGTCGTGCTCGCCGCGCCCGAGATTGCGGGGCTGCCGTATGTGATGTCGGGCTTGATCGCGGCCGGCGCGTTGGCCGCGGCGCTTTCCACTGCCGATGGTTTGCTGCTGACGATCGCCAATGCCTTGTCACACGACGTGTATTACCACATGGTCGATCCCAACGCGTCGAGCCAACGGCGTGTGACGATCTCGAAGATTTTGCTGCTGGGGGTGGCGCTCTTCGCGTCGTATGTGGCGTCACTGAATGCCGGGAACATCCTGTTTCTGGTGGGGGCGGCGTTTTCGCTGGCGGCGTCGAGTCTCTTTCCGGTGCTGGTGCTCGGCGTGTTCTGGAAACGCACGACGCGGCTCGGCGCCGTCGCGGGCATGGTGGCGGGGCTGCTGGTGTGCATCTACTACATCGTTTCGACCTATCCGTTTTTCACGCAGATGACGGGCTTTACCGGCGCGCGATGGTTCAGCATCGAACCGATCAGCTCGGGCGTGTTCGGCGTGCCGGCGGGGTTTCTGGTGGCGATCGGGGTGAGTCTGATCGACCGTAAGCCGGATGCTTATGCGAGGGCGCTGGTGGACTTTATCCGGCATCCTTGACCACGGTTGCGAGAGGGGTGTGGCGCAAAGCGTGAAGTTTGCTATAATTCGGCTCCCCGCCGGAGAGATGGATGAGCGGTTTAAGTCGCACGCCTGGAAAGCGTGTATAGGTTAATAACCTATCCGGGGTTCGAATCCCCGTCTCTCCGCCACTTCTGGGATAATCCGCTGATGGAAAGGATATCCCTGTCAATCAAAGAGTTGCAGCAGGCTGGTGTGCCGAAATGGTGTGCCAAGATGGTCGCTGACTCGATGCTCTCCCTCTACAGGCGCAAGGACGGAAAGTCACCATACTGGTGACGCATCATGTCGGTGTGATGAGCGACGTCACTGCACTCGTGGAATACCAGGCTCGACTTCAGCATCAGGCCAGATACGACTCGCTGACCGGGCTTCCAAATCGCAACCTGCTCGACGAGCGCCTCGCTGAAGCAATCGGACGCGCGTCGGAGACCGGTGGCCACGTTTCAGTGCTGTTCCTCGACCTTGACCGGTTCAAGGAGGTCAACGACTCTCTCGGTCATCGTGTGGGCGACGCGCTTCTGGGTAGCGTGGCGAAACGCCTGCAGCACCAGGTGCGCTCGAGCGACCTTGTCGCGCGCTATGGCGGTGACGAATTCATTGTCGTCGCCGAGCGCACCGACGCCGCGCAACTGATACCGATGCTAGACCGGTTGATTGTCGCCATGCGGGAGCCGTTCCATACCAGCGAACAGGAGCTTTACGTTGAGGCCAGCATTGGAGTCAGCACCTATCCGCAAGACGGTCCCGATGCGGACACACTGATACGAAATGCCGACGCGGCGATGTATCTCACGAAGTCGCGTGGACGCAATGGATACCAGTTCTACCGTTCCGAATTGAATCAGGCGGCCGCCCAGAAGTTGCAACTGTCGACCAGACTCAAGCGGGCGGTCAAGGCTCAGGCCTTGCATCTGGCTTACCAGCCCCAAATCGATATGCTGACCGGGCGTGTATTGGGAGCTGAGGCACTCTTGCGGTGGGACGACGCCGAGCTCGGCGCGGTATCGCCGGCCGTGTTTATTCCGGTTGCGGAGGAGTCGGGTCTGATTCAGGACATTGGCGAATGGGTGCTCAGGACCGCGTGCGCTCAGGCCAGGATATGGCGAGACGAGGGGATGCCGCCAATTCGTGTGTCGGTGAATGTCTCTCCGCTCCAGTTGGAACACTCTGATTTGATGAATGTGGTCCGCATCGCTCTGGAAGATGCCGACTGGCCGGCCGGCATGCTCCAGCTTGAATTGACGGAAGGCGCGCTGATGCGCAACGCCGAGCAGGCAGCTCGCGTGTTGCACGACCTCCGCGAGCTGGGTGTGAAAGTCGCCATTGATGATTTTGGTACGGGGTACTCGAGCCTGAGTTACCTGAAACGCTTCAGCATCGACCGCATAAAGATTGACCAGGCGTTCATTCAGCAAATTGGCCGCGACCCCGAATACGAGGCGTTGACGCTCGCAGTCATCGCAATCGCTAAAACGTTAAAGTTTGACGTCATCGCTGAAGGTGTTGAACTCGACACACACAGACACTTTCTGGTCGAGCATGGATGCGTGGAGGGACAAGGCTTCCTTTATAGCCCGGCTGTTGCAGGCGAGGTTCTCGGGGAGATGCTTCGAACGATGGGACGGCGAGCTGTTGCTGCGGAATTGCCCACCAGTACAGCTGAAAGTCTGTAGCTGGACAAGCGGACCGCCAAGGAACTTGACTGCGAGAGACTGAGAAGCATCAGCGGTACTACCCAGGGCCGCGCAGTTCGTCTGAATACCAGCCCTGCATCCCCTTGAGCAACGCAACGTAGGCGGCAAGAGCAATCGTATCAATGTGGCATTGGTTTCGGAGATGCGGCTGGATGGAGCCAGACTTCGCACGTCGTTCGACATCGCCCACCCATTGGTTTCGGTGCTCCTGCGTTGTAGGATTGAAACGGAGGGGCAAGTGCGCCCCGTCGGTGCAGGAATTGGCCTTTTCTGTATGCGGTTAATCGCGTCGCGCTGTTCCCGTCCACCTCGCGGTCACAAAAGGAGCGCCTGCCATTGAGTTCCCATCCCCCCGGAGCTGTCAATGCAGAAACGCCCGAGTCGCGCGCCCACGCCGGTAATGCCGGCGAAGGGTCGTTGACGTCTGCGTCGACCGTTGAGGACGCCTTTTCGCTTCTTGCCACTTCGACCGCCGGCGAGGCGGTGTGCCGCGTGCGTAAGCTGGACGCCCAGGCGGACCCGGAGGTTCTACACAAGCTTCGCGTGGCGTTACGGCGACTGCGCTCGCTTTGGTGGGCATACGAACCGCTACTCGACGGAAAAGAAGCGGAAATTCAATGTCGCGAGTTCAAGGCGCTGGCTGCCGCAGCAGGTAAAACAAGGGACTGGGATGTCTTGCATGACCTGCTATGCACTGGCAACCAGTCGACGAAGCATTCGCTTACGTTGCTCATCCAGTCGGTTGGCGAGCATCGAACCGACGCGCTGTCATTCAGCGTCAGGACAATCGGAAATGCAGGCGTCGAGCGGATACTGAATCATGCAGTGGCAGGAGCCCGGCACCAACTGGACGCGGCAGCAGTCAGGCCACCCCTCGCGACGTTTGCCGGGCAGCGTGCGATATTGGCAGAGAAGGCCTTGAGAAAGCGGGTCAAGCGGGTCGCGTCGGCAAGCCATTCAGACTATGCGTCGCTTCATGAAGTACGAATTGCGGGGAAGAAACTCCGATATGTGCTGGAGTTCTTTTCCCCGGTCCTGGATGGCAATCACCAGCCGTTGATTGAACGCTTGACTTCTGTGCAGAATGACCTCGGAGTGCTGAATGACCTGGTCACAAGCGAAGCGTTGCTTCGGGAGTACGCGTCACAGTTGGGAGACGCGGAGCCAGTCAACGAAGCCGTCTGGTATCTCCGTGACCAGAAGGGTCATCGCATGAACAATGTGCCAGATACTGCGCGCGGCAGAATAGTCGGAGTGCCGCACGCCCAGGCGGCTCAAAGTCGGCGCTAGTCTTGCCTGTCTTTCGCTTCTTCCTTTCCGCCCGGCGCGACAGGTCAGATAGTAACCACTTGACGACAACTTCAGGGTCGGTCATGCCGTGTTCTGCAAACTCGATTTCGCTTTCGTAATATACGATAACCGAGCCGGCCATCACGCGATACCGGCCGCGATAGCGCATGCCATCCAGTTCAATTTCTCTTGTTTCATAGCTGTCGGTAATCGATAACTGCTCTTCGGTAATTCTGATTGTGCGAACGGTACCGAACTGGATAGACCGGGTCAACAGCAGCGGTCGTCGGCGATGCCATTGATGTGAGCCGGCGATGGCGCATACGGCTCGTCGTATTGCAGTGGTGATTCCATTTTTTTGAACGGCACCTTTCTAGTGCCTGTCCTTAGCGACGCCGCGCAGATTTTCTCGAACGCGTCTGGCGACAAGTACTGTCAGGTAATCCATAACCCTCGCGCCCTCGCTGTATTCGGCCCACGTCTCCGCATACATTTTCGCCACGGCCTCTGCAGGCGTATCGGTGTCAGAGGCGATAGCGTTGACAACCTCTTCAAAGTTGGGCTGGGTCATGGTGCGCTCCTGGCGTTCGAAGAATGGCGGCAGCCGCCCACGGAAGGTCGATTAAACGATGTTGACGACCGGTGTGCAAATTGAATCGTACTATTGTAAGACTTGGCTGATTTGCCCTTGATTTGTCTAATGGATACGTCGCGTTTTCGCGTGATGTGCTTACTCCAGGACTTCGTGAACACTAGGGGTAGCCCGACAATTGCACACGTCAGGCGCGCATTGCACAGGTCCAGTCGTGTCAGCGACTTGCTATGCTTGCCCGCGAGTTGTCCACAGTCTTGCAAACAGATTCTGTGGCAGTTTCCGCACCTGCCTTCTCGAAGACATGCACCAAGTGGCTGAGAAAAGATTTTTTAACGATATATACTGTTTATATCGTTTCGTAACTCTGGAGACGGCCATGATTGAACCCCGCATCAGGAAGCCGACGAAGAAGGCATTTCACTTTCCGAAGAATGCCAATGGGCATGCAGTAGACGACCAGCGGCAACCGGACGCGCCGGACGCCGTAGCCGCAGATGTCCAGGTCATCCCGACAAAGGCGAAGAAACAGAAGCGGGTGATACCAGTGGAAGCGACGCCAGCCGGCGTGGCCGCAGAGGAAAAAGCGAAACGTGTGAAGAAGGACAAGGTTGTGCGCGACAGCTTCACAATGCCGAAGTCGGACTACGAGAAAATCGCAACACTGAAACAGAAGTGCCTCGACGCGGGCGTGCCGGTTAAGAAAAGTGAGCTTCTGCGCGCGGGACTGATTCTGCTCGAGGCGGCGTCAATGAAGCGCATGCTTGCGGCGATTTCGGCTGTCGAAACGGTCAAAACCGGTCGACCCGCAAAATCGTAACGCGGCGCTTACTCTGTTGTGCGCGACCAGCGCCCGCCCGGCATGGCCACTCCTGGTCGAGGACAGAAAATGCCAGACAAGCATCTTTCGAGCAGGTTTGATAATGAACTCAATCTGGTCTCGAAAAGGCTGCTCGAAATGGGCGGCCTGGTCGAGTCGCAGATTGCGTGCGTGCTGGAAGCACTGAAGACATTCGATTTGGCAATTCTGGAGCCTGTTGGCGAAACTGAACGCCAGCTCAATTTCATGGAAATAGAAATCGACGAAGAAGTGGCCAACGTCATCACTCGTCGGCAACCGGCGGCTTCCGACTTGCGCCTCCTGCTGGCGACTTCGAAGTGCGCGGCCAACCTTGAGCGGGTTGGCGACGAGGCACGGAAGATAGCGAAGCGAACTCGCCGCGTCGCCATGGACGCAGGCGCGTGGAACTTCAACATCGCTGAAATCAAGACTTCTGGCGAAATGGCCTTACACATGCTTCGTGGAGCGCTGGACGCATTTGCGCGCATGGATGCAACTGCGGCCGCACAGATTGTCCGCGACGACGAAGCCATCGACGCCGAATTTCGAGCCTTCGTGCTCAAGCTCGTCACATCCATGAAGGAAGACCCTCGGACAATCCAGATGGGGCTCGATTATCTGCTTATCGCTAAAGCCATCGAGCGTATCGGCGACCATGCCACCAATATTGCCGAAGCCATCGTCTATGTGGTTCGCGGTACCGATATTCGCCACGAACATCGAAAGCAACGTGGGCGCGACACCCTGAACGGTTGAGAGTGAAGAAAGAAGCTGTCGACGGGGGCAGTGGCGCAATCAGCAACCAACTGCCCAGCTCGCAGAAACACAAGTCAGCGACGGACGACATGCCAGAAGGTGAGTGTGACGATGTCTGCACAAGAAAGTAGTGCGTCAACGATTCGTGACGAGAGTAAGAGCGATGACAAAGAAAAAAGCTCTATCACATGAGGCGTTGGCACTTGAACGGGTCGTCAGTGCTGCGCGAGAGGTATACGCGGCCTCAACAGCGCTCGAGGGGCACTTCGGTGAGGAGGGAGGTCGGCAACCATCTACACTGGAGCTCGCGAGATTCGCCGCCGCCATGCAGGAACTGCGAGACGCCCGCGAAGCGTTCGATGTGCTGGTTTCAGGCAACCGGGAGCCGCGCCGTTGAATTGACCGCGCCCGCATGGGATGACACGGCGGGTCACGCAACCGCGGTATGCAGTGACAAAGCGCGCTCCATAATGGCGGGGCGGCTCTCCCCTCAAGAGCCGAGATAGCACCAGAGGCCGTCAGTGAGAAAAGTCTGCAGCGTGCAGCGTTATCGGCTTGGCCGAGCCTCTCAGTACTTTTCGTTCAACAGCCGCGGCAATCCGCTTGTGTCCATCCGTATAAGCCTTCAGAAGGCGAGCGTCGTCCGCGCCGATGGGCGCCCAGAAATGCTGTTCGAGTGCATCTCGCGTAATTGAACATTGCACCACATGTCCACGGGCAAATACGACGAATGCAACCAGTTTTCCGTCTGCTGAAACGCTGGCTTCTGCTGTGAGAGTGCTGTCCATGTCGGGATTAGTTCTTTGTTGACCTTGGCGGCCCGGCTGTCCTTGGAGGAAGAGCGTCGAAGCGACGCTGGCATCAGCATAATTCAAGCAACGCCCCCCAAAATTGTCGACATCGGCCATCTTCTTATTGCGCGCAAGTCCGGCGGTCCGTTCGACCCTCTTCACACCACTGGCTGTCCGCGTCTACCTGACGCAGCTCGCCGGGTTCGCAAGTTGCTCTACCTGCGCAGTCGAGACGCTCAGAAGATTCGCGACTGGCTCCGCGGAGCTGCCAGTCTGTGCTTTCGTCAGTTTTGCGCGGGTTTTTCTGGTGGATGTCATGTGCACAGGTACCTCACTCGCCCGCAATATGGCGACCAGCGATGCCCGTCGCTCGGACGCGGGCTTTCCGCCCCCGAGCAATTCCTGTTCAAAAGCCCGTTGGAGCAGTTCGGGGACCGCGTCGCTGAGCGCCTGCGACAGACTGTCGAGCGTTTGTTTTCTCCCGTCATCGAGAACCGTCGCTAACAGCGCCGCGAGTTCTTCGGTCAGCGCGGTTGCAATGGACGCGAGCTCTGGTTTCAGGTCGTCGCGTAGAGTCGGAGTTCCCGATGAGTTGATGCTCCTCAATGCAGACTTGCGCTTTGCGGCCATCGTGGGCTCCCCAAAGTCTGTCGATAGGATGCACCCGCGCCATGAGTCCGTGTCGGGGGGGAGCCGTTGAAATTTTAACAGCGCAACCAGCTCCCGGCTTCGATGTCGCGGTGCGGTGGAAACTCCGCAGTGACGCCGGAAGAGGCGAACTCCACCTACATTTGCGAGCCCCTCTAGCGATAGCCGACCGCGTTGAGAGCTCCGAATTGGAGTCGGGAATTTCAGGCAGTCAAGGAGTCGATGTTTTCCAACAGTCTCTGCAGCCGTTGCTGTTGGTTTGGCAAAAGTCCCGGCGTCGCACTTGCCTGAAGAACTCGCCCACGCCAGTAAATTCTGGAGAATAGGGCATGCGCTCCTTCCGCCCCCAGCACCTGCTCGAGATGGGCAATCGCGGGGTCGATATCGCGCAACGTGTAGGGGCTTATGCCCGTCGAACTTCTGTTAGTGGCAGTCATTGCATGTGCTCTGATTTACCTGCTTTTCCTGTGCGGCAGGCGAACGGGACGAACGCCGGCATCTAACTGGCCTTGCGATAAAAGCATAACCATACAGTTCGCGTTTTGTCTTCAATCAATACAACCGACAAGCTGAGGCCATGACGCAATCACACGGCGCTAGCGCCGGCACATACTGTTAGCCGCCGGTCCCGGGCGGGAACACCTGCCATGTGCCGTCATCGTGCCGGAAGAAAAAAAGCCCAACCGAACCTTCCGGTCGCTGTGCATCAACGCGTACGAAACGCCTGCGGATAAAGCCTGTGCGACTGAATCGGGTTACCCGAATCGGCGTCGCCGCAGCTGGCGTGAGCCATTTTTCAACCAGCGAACGCAGGGACCTTTCTGCCGTGTTCATCCGCTCCTCCTTCAGTCTCGCTGCCGTCGGCTCGGCGTTGCCCTGTGGCACTCGCCTCCATGCACATTCAGCCGCGAGGAATGTGGTTGCTTCGCGTGATTGATACCGGACGAAATCAAACGCAGCCAGGGCAGGCGACCTGCGCAACGCCGCACGAAAATTTATGGCTCAGAAGACGAGTTTCGTGACGGCGTGCGAGGCGCACTGGTTGCCTCCAAGCGTTCAGGGCGCCACTGATGGCCACCCGCAAGCAAGGCGAGCGGGGGCCTGCTTGGAAGATGACGTCAGTGAGCTACGACCAGACGCTATTACTTCTCATTGGCTTCGACCGGTGCTGCAAGTTGTCGAGTCCGCTTGGCCGAAGCCGATGCCACCGTGCTGATATTGCTCTCCGCAGTCTCCACTGCCTGCTTTGCGGCCTTCCTCGCAGCTTCATACGTCGTGTTCGCCGTCTCGCTTGCCGTGGTGATTAACGTTTTCCATGCTGCAACAGCGGTTTCGCTTCCTGCCGGCGCTTTGTTCGCGAGGCGGTCGACAAAAGCCAGTGCATCTTGCGGGTACTGCTTGAGTTGCGCTTCGGCGACCGCCGCGAATTCGGTTTGAGTGCTGGAGATGATTTCGTAAACGCGGCGCCAGTACGACTGTGCCTTTTCTATGGCGGATTGAGCGTGGCTTGCCTGTTGTGCGAACAACGCGTGCGGCTCGCCGGCTGAAACCGCCTTGAGCACGATTTCCCGATTTTCGGCGAGACTTGATTTGACCGCTTGCACATTCAGCTCGGCCAGCTTTTCGACGCCGGCAAAGAATTTGTTCAGGATGCCAAATGGTGTGTTAACGCCTGCTTTCTGCGAAGCGATGACTTGTTCAGGGGGAAGACTGCTCATCACTAAGCTCCATAGTGGTGAAGCGACTAATGTCGAAAAGTCAGATGAATCAAATCGCGCGCCGTATTCCGCAGCAACAAAGGCTGGTGCACTGCAGCAATATCTATTCTATGGGGGAGTGAGCGGATGTCAACCACTGGTTCGATGGCAGCGTCGAGGGGCGCGTGAGAACCTGGGCGAATGCCCAGCCAAGATTGGAACAGACAGAAGTTTAAGGGAATACCCGAGGAACCTTTTCTGGTTCGTCAGGACGTCACTGATGACCTTTTAGTCAGATGTGTGCAGCGCCACAAAAGGGATACCGCCTATCCGCCACAGTTGCTTCGAGCACTGTGGAATTCGACGACGGGAGGCGTTGAATGCGCGACAGTTCGTTACCGGAAGACCCGGCGTGCAAGATTGATGTGGGCGCAACGATTTACTGTTGTTTATTTTGACAGCAGTTGATGGGCGAAGGAATAGTCGTACGTGAAACCATGTGCCAGTCTGGTCGCCATACAGCGCTGCGAGGGTTAACTATGACGTCACGAGGTCGTCATAACTTATCCGTAGATTTGACCCGCAGCCGGAGAGCTGATATCAAATTGCATAAAACATAATATCTGAGAGAAGTTTCATAAGATGAATCGTTACACTAATACTATCGGTCATCTCGAGCGCAGTGCCGGGAATGACCGCCTGAGACGCGCCGTGGCCGCACGCCTTGACAGGGCACTCAAACGCGCCGGCGTCAGTTCGGCACGCGCAGCCAAGTGGTTGGAAGTGAATGAATACGACGTGCAATATTGGCGAGGCGGAATCACCGTCCCGCCGCTGAACGCTTGTATGCGTCTCGCCACCCTTCTCAATCTCGATGTTCACTGGCTTTGCACCGGGCAGCCTCAGGTCGCCTAATCCGCCTTTCGTGACACTGGCGGCGCATGGAGTCGGTGTGCCGTGCGCCGCTATTTGTCCTTGTCAACATGGTCGGACTCGCGCGCGACGACGCGCGAGCAGCCATTTGCAAGCCGACACGGCATGCGCCTGCCGCAAGAACCGAGGTATCGATGTTGAAGGCAGCTAAACCTAAACGGTCGCGCGATGACGTGCGGCGCTTCAATGGTTGCGAGATGGAACTGGCACGAGGCGCTTCGCATATCGCAAGCATGCTGTACGAGAAAAACATTCGCGCGGCGGTCGGGGAAACGCTTATCGAATTCGAGGCATGTCACGGACGCGAGGACCTGAAGGCATTTGCGTACGCCCTTCTCGGGAAACTGGAGCAGCGCGGCAAGCCGGAGGCAGTCAAGCTGCTTTACGCCTTTATAGAGCATGGCCGCCTGCCGGAGGCGACGCCCGGCGCGCGTCCCGTGCCCGTCGCTACGCGGAAGCCCGTCGTCCAGAAGCAACTAATGGCCCGGTCAATGACGGGCCGGGCGGGTGCAATGACCGAAGCTGCCTGAATTCGACTGGACGGAGTGGCGGAAGAGGCCTCGCCTGACGCGTCTGCCCGAAAGTACAGGTCAGCTGCCGGCCAAAAGTATGTTGGTCCTTTAACCGTAACAAGAACCGGGGGTAGAACATGTCAAAGCGAATCGCTTACGTAACCGGTGGTATGGGTGGGATTGGAACAGCGATATGCCAGCGGCTTTACAAGGACGGCCTGACCGTTGTGGCGGGATGCGGGCCCAACTCGCCGAGACGGGAGCGGTGGCTGGCCGAGCAGGCTGAGCTTGGATTCTCCTTCATCGCCTCGGAGGGCAATGTCGGTGACTGGGAATCGACCGAAGCCGCCTTCGCGAAGGTGAAAAAGGAAGTGGGCGACATTGACGTGCTGGTGAACAATGCCGGCATTACACGGGACGGCGTGTTCCGGAAGATGTCGCGGGAGAACTGGAACGATGTCATCGACACGAACCTGACGAGCCTCTTCAATGTGACCAAGCAGGTCATCGAGGAAATGGTCACCAAGGGGTGGGGCCGGATAATCAACATCTCGTCTGTGAACGGGCAAAAGGGGCAGTTCGGTCAGACCAACTACTCCACCGCCAAGGCAGGCATTCACGGCTTTACGATGTCGCTTGCCCAGGAGGTGGCGACGAAGGGCGTCACGGTGAATACCGTATCGCCCGGTTACATCGGGACGGATATGGTCCGGGCTGTGCGCCCCGAAGTACTGGACGCAATTGTCCAGAGCATTCCGGTACGCCGGCTCGGAGAAGCGACCGAAATTGCGTCGATTGTCTCCTGGCTTGCCAGCGACGAAGCGGGCTTCGCTACCGGTGCCGACTTTTCGCTGAATGGTGGTTTGCACATGGGCTAAGAATCGCCCAGGAGGCGGAAAGGGTGCGGACCCGACTGCTCATGGCTCAGGCACTCACGACCAGGCGCTCTGGCGCCCGGTCGACGGAAAACGGAGACCGCGTTTCAGGAAGGCGCGGCAGAGGGTGGTGGAATGCATCGGACATACGGCTACAGAGACTTCATCATCGAGGTCGACACTGAGTCCGTCGGCAGACTTGCCAGTGGAAAGGTTCTTTCCTTGCCGGCCGGATACGTCGCAGTTGTCCATATCACGTCGGCGGTAAGCACTGAAACGATTCAGACGTTGCGCGTTGACCGGGACAATGGCAGTCCATTCGCTACCGCAGTCGAGGCCTTGATGCGGGGCTACGGCGCAGCCGAGCGCGTCATTGATGAAGTGATAGCGATGAGCGGGCCGGGGGCAGTCCATTGAGCGCGCGCTTCGTTTTCTCCACCCTGTGTAGCGCCGCTGTGGTTGACAGATAGCCTGTCGGCGTTGTCGGCAGGACGCGCTGCCGGAGCCCTTTAAATTCGGCATAGGGCCGCCGGCCGGTCCGGATGAAGTGTGTTAGCGCGACTCAAGGGCGTCATCTCGCGCTTGCGCAATCTCGACAGGGTATTGGTCGTGGTACGCGTCGAACAACCGTGAGCATAACTGAGCAAGTGACGCTAGGTCCACGGCCTGGTCAGCGTGCTCGACCTCTCCCGCGCTGAGTACGTCATCGAGAATCGGGGCGAGACGGCGCAATCGCCGGAAAGTAGTGTCGTCAAGTTTCATGTTGGACCTCCTGTCGTCAGCCGGCAGAGCGCCCGCTGAAGGGGCCTGCCCGAAGGCTTTGGCTACACCCGGCATGTCTCGCCAGCAGGAACGTGCTGGCCGGGCCGCCAGGAGTTTTTTGAATGTCTCTGCCTATCAGGGACGCATAACATCCGGGCAGGTCTAGGTACAGTCAGCGCTCGCATGTGGGCGGGCGCATGGCATTCGTGGTGCGACCCGGGGGCACACCTTGCCAGTCAACCGTTTGCCGGACGTCGCAAAGCATCAGATTGTGAGCCTGAATTGCGGTCCTCATGTCCTTCTGCCACTGCACTGCACAATAAATCCTAGAATCCACGTGAGCATCAGACCGCGATTGCTGGCAGCGTAGAGGGATGGACGGTGTTCGACGACGTAGCGCACGCGAACAATTGCTTGCCAGTTGCTGACGAGCATAGCCGGATTTGTGCGGCGCAGCAAACACATAATAATGTAATGCTAGCGAAGGGTTTACGCTTAGGCGACTTCCCCGCGAGACGACTATGGGCACACCTGCCTTTCTGGACCGCTACGAACTGCTCGCCGCGTGGCGTCGCCTCATTCCGGACGCGGAACTTGCCGGGCACCAACACCCATATGAGCTAGACGAACTCGGCGAAGCCATACTGAATCGCTCCCCGTCAGCCAGGCGCCAGATAGTGCTTACGGACGTCTACTGCCATCTGACCGAAGAGATTGGTCACCTTGCCGCCATGTCGGTGGCCGTTACAACCTCATCATTTGGTATCAGGGTCCCGGACGTCGTATGGATGCCGTGTGACAAGTGGGAAAGTTTCGACCGCGACGACCCTGCGCCGTTTGTCCCAGACCTTTGCGTCGAGGTGCTGCTTGATAGCGACCGGATGCACCACATCGAGCGGAGGGTCATGGCCTATCTCGACGGCGGTGCCCGCGAAGTCATTGTCATTGGCCAGCGCGGGCAGGTCGATTATTGGGGAGCCGACGGCCGGCGGAAAGCCTCAATGTTCGATGTGACGGTACCGCTCGACCCCATGTATTTCGAAGAACGCGGGTCAGTCACAATGGCTGGTGATGTTCGTCGTTGAGTCGCCGCGCGCTGGCTGGGCCGGGTCACAATTGCGCGCTTGGTGGACAAGAATCGCCAGAGGTGTCACGCACGTGATACCACCGGAAATACGCCCATCCAGCCGGAGCGCTTTTTCACGGATGTGCAACCGGGTAGGCCGTTGACAGCCAGTCGCCTTGCAGAGCGAATGCCGCCAGCTCAGCTTGCAGCGCGGCATTGCGATATCGGGGCCGCATGCTCGAACGCGTCGGCGTTGTGCGGAAACGGTGACTTGTGCGCTCTAGTGGCGCCACCCGCGATGCCCGTCGTAACCACGTCCATAGTAGCCATGCCCGTAGTACCCACGCCCGTAGTACCCACGTCCATAGTAACCAGGGCCGTAGTAACCGCGGCCGTAATAGCCTCGATATCCGCCGTACCAATAGGGATAGCCATAGTAGGGATAGCCATAGTATCCGGGCCAGGGGCGCGGTCCATCTATCACCGGCGGCCCGTAGATGACGGGCGGCGGCGCATAGACAACCGGCGGCCCGACATACACGGGGCCCGGCACTCCGATGCCGACGCCTACAGACACACCACCCGCCTGCGCGAAGCTGGCCGACCCTGCGCCAAGCGCGGCAGCGACCAGAAAACGAACGAACCTGTTCATTTGCATTCTCCTCGCCTCAAGTCCAGTTCGAACGAGCGGCGACGGTGCAACGAGGTAGACAAATAGCGCTGAGTCCGCTTTCTATGGAGTTCAATACGCAGAGGCTCATACGTGAGGCCGAATGGCCTCTCCTCTTTAGAGTCAGCAGTTCCGAAGTCGTTCAGGAAGGACCGCGATGCGTGACTGTCCTGCATCGATGCGCGCATCGAGTCGAAGCGACTGCGATGCTGCGCCCGGGCAAATCGGGAACGGCGCTGTTGTAAGCCGCCGTCGCCGATTGCTCGGAGAGTTTATTGCAGAACCTTGACAGGCTAGGGATGCAGAGCGCGTGCACTAAAGGGGGCGCGGTTGGGTTGGTCTGCGATGCTCGGTGCCCGCGCGCGACGCGCATGTCACGGTATCGAACCCTTCGGTGGTCTTGCTGGTAACCACCGGCTGCCATCGCGGGCTCATGGCGTACGTGGGAGGAACCGGACGGAGTACGACGCTCAGCCGACGGAAGTGAGGCTCTATAGCCGCGCACCAGCCCACCTACCAGTTTGAATCGCGAGCGCCACGATTCAGCGCGGCGAACTCGCGACCGTCGTCAAAAGGTGACGATGGTCGCCTGCACGAGAGGGTGCTCTGCGGTTGACTTCCGCCCGTCGGCAGTAGGCGGAAAGACACACCAGGTCCCGTCATCGTGTCTGAAGAAGAACAATGCGCGAGCTCCGTCTGGTAACGAAGTCTCGACGCGTACATAGCGTCGCCCACTCCAGTGGGTGCGACTGAATCCGGTGACATGAACCGGAATCGCGGGAGTCGGTGCGAGCCATTTTTCGACCTGACGACGCAGGGATTGCTCCTTCGCTTTTCTCATTTTCCGCTCCAGCTAGTCCGACAGCGACCGACGATGAATGACGTGCAGGTCTCGACAGATGGCTTTTGCCACCGGACCGCACCTTCCCAACCAGAAGCAATGACGCGAGTCCGTGACGACGCACCGCATCAACATGTCCATAAAAACAAGTGTAGAGGTGATAACGCGAGTGCAATTCGTCGAAGCGGAGGCGATAAGTCGTGCAATTCTGCGATTTGCGAGAGGTCGACAAACCTGCTGATGCATCTGCTGGCAATAAGCGCTCAAGGGGTTAAAAATGACAGCCACCACATCCAGGTGCTACTGCTTTGGTCGTGAAGGATTTGACCTGACCGGACAATTCAAGCCGACGTTGCGACTGCGACTCTCTGACGCACCCTTCGAAGAAAACGCATAGGCAGCCAACAGACCCGGGTTGCTCGCCCTGATAGAGCCACCGCAGACCGAGCCGTGATTTGGAATTGCGAGTGAGTCGCCGCGCGGCTAACAAACCGTTACATGAGAAATGCGTGCAGCTTCAGCCGTCGGTTTTTTGGTCGCCTACCATTGCGTGGCTGGTATCGGACCGCTCGGGCGGACTGCGTAACTTGAACTCGTAAATACAAAGTAGGTAGGTATGGCTCTGGTTGTGAAAGCGAGGCGCCCTGACGGAGCGCCGGCCCCCCTTAGACTCAGGCTGCGTCGGATGCTGACTGCACATGAAATCGCGACGCTCTTGCTGCTACTTAATGCGCCTGTCGAGGTGATGGCTGCGACGCCGGACGTTGTGGCGCTTCGCGAAGTCGGGCTGGTCCAACTGGTTGAATCAGAACAAGGCGAAGCCACGTTCACCCTTACAGCGGAAGGAAATGCTGTTTTGCGCGTGCTGGGCGCCGGATGATTCTGATTCAAAGCGAAATATGAGCGGCCATATGGAAGTCTGACCAGGGAAACGTTTCAGCGGCCGCCATGCCCGCCGCCGCCATGTCCTCCCCCACCTCCATGTCCACCATGCCATCCACCGTGCACACCATGCCATCCGCCGTGCCAACGGTACCCGTGCCAGTGATAGCCGTACCAGCCGCCCCAGGTGCCGCAATCGCCCCAAAGACTGCAGGTCCCGTACCCCGGCCCGTAGAAAGGATAGCCGTAGACCGAATTGTATGGCTGCGCTTCTCCGTATGGCTGTGCATCTCCGTATCCTGGTGCGACGGCGCAACCAGCCACGCTCGCTGTCACCGCGAGCAACGCAATTAACTTACGCACGAAGCTCTCCCGAAGCTGACGGCGAGACACGTCGCGGGTGCGGAGAGCCGCGGGAATGGTTGCGGCAGCCGAAACCTTCGAAAGAATGCTTGCTGCAAGTGGCCAGTCGAGTGTGTGTTCGGGTTGGCGATTTGATAGACATCGTGTGTTGAATCTCCTTTCGTAGCTAGTTCGGTGCCGCCGCCGTAGCGCTAGTTGCCCGGCAAAGACGTTGCTCATGCGCCGGCGGCAAAACAGAAACTTGGGTGTGAGTCCTGGCAACAATGGCGCCCAAGAGTTAAGAAAGCCTTAAAAAGCAGTTACGCCTTGTAACCATCGCCGGGCCGGTAATCAAAATCGCCCGCGTCCCGTGAGCGAGGCAACGAGCCGTCACATAGCGTTTCAAATCTATTGGTCTTGCAAGTCGGAAGGTCCGTGGAATCGCCAGGTCTTTGCTCTGCGCTCGACCGGTTGGGCGGCGCCCGACGTTCTGCCAACTGAATACGAACCGTGACGTAATGCCGCATCGCGCAGCCTGGCTTTCAGGTGCGACCGGGCGAGGCAAGCTGATATCTATTCAACCCTCGAAGCTGCTGCTTCGAGGGTCTTGCAGCCACATGGACGTTATACGACCGGGTTCGAAGCACGGTAAGAGGAGTGAACCTCTTGCACAACTAACGTCGGGTTACGTTGAACCGGACACGATGAGGCGTTCATCGCACCAATTTCCTATCGAATGCTTCGCAATTCAGGCCGCGTGCGAACGTTACGGGTTACGTCGCCACGCAAATCCCCGCGCGGCACCTGCGGCGTGGAATTGCGGACGCGCTCGCCCTGTTGCCAGGCCCCGACCGTGACTGGCCGGTTCGGGCGCCAGTTCAATTCGTGCGGCCTTTCTTGCGAAAAAGCTGGTGCGGCCATCGATGAGACAACAATGCCGGCCAGAAGCAGTGCCACTGGTTTCACGTTGGCTACCAGCGGCGATAGTCGTGATGTCCGCGCGCATACCAATCGCGCCTGCTCCAATAACGGTGTCCGTCCCAATACCGGTCACCATGCCAGCCGATGAAGAGCCCAAGGCCCGCGATGACTGGCGCTGGTGCGTAGACGGGCGGCGGTGGCGCATACACAGGCGCCGGCGCGACATACACGGGCGCCGGAAGGCCGATATTTACTCCGAGATGGACCTGGGCCATCGCTGCGCCCGAAAGAGTCAGCGCGATTGCGCCGAGCCCTAGTGAAAACGTCAGGTGTTTGAACATCATTTCGTTGCCTCATTGCTCGATTTGATGCTCACACTGTACGGGCACATCTGCCCGGCTAAGTTACGGGCCTGTAACCGCTAATGCGGCAGTAAACAAAATCGCCGCATCTACAGAACCAAGCAATCGGGTCGTCATACAGCGTTTCAAATGTATGGCTCCCGCAAGCCCGAAAGGCCCACGTAATTGACACGTCTTTGCTCTGTGGGTGAACCGTTGGGCGGCGCCCGACGCTCTGTCAATTGGACGCGACCCATGACGTGATGCCGCATGTCGCTCAATAACGCCGCGAGTATCGTGATGATGCGGGACACGGACGACGCTTGTACCGTCCATTTGGGCGACCCCGGACGTCGGAGTCAAGACCTGAAGCAGAAAGTCACAATCGAAACGTTCGTCGCATTCTAACGTGGTGACCGGTTTCGAATCGGTCGGACGGCTATGTGAGTATGTGCGGTCAAGCTCTCGCGCGCACCATACACGCGCGACGGCAACCAGTCTTGCAACGGGCCTGCATTTCATCGTGAAAAGCATTTGTCCGCAGCTAATGCATGACGCTGACGGCTCTATTTCTCTATTGCATCCCTACCAGATGTGAGCCTGTCGAGCAGACCTTGGCCGCTACGCCGGCGCTTCTGCGAGGGCGAGAGTTCGTTCGGCTTTGAGCAGGCCGCCCACCATTCTCGCTTCGGCCTTGGCGATGCCACCAAGCGATGCCAGTGACAACTGGCGGCCAAAGGTTTCGAACGCCCGACATAACCGTGCATAGTCGACATCACTCATTAGCCATACGCCGCCTTCTATCTCCGTAGCGTCGATATGCAGCATCGCCGCGTGCGCCCATCGTATGTACTCAATTTCGTCTCGAAGGTATCCGAGCCGACACAGCTCTTCGGCAACGAGTAATCGTCGGCCCAAAGTCGTAAACAGCGCGCGCGAGCCATGACCTCGCCGGAACGCGTCCAACGCTGTGTAGCACTGCAAAAGCATTGTTTGCGTTACGGGCTCGTGTGCAAGCTGACTGAACGTAAGCGCTCGGAGCAGCGGTGATATGGCAGCTCGGCTGTCGTTTCGGGTTCGCGATTTGCTCGACATGATTAGGTGAATATCCTTCCATAGCTATGACGCGCGATGCGGACACCTTGCAATTTTCTTCCCGTCCGTAGGGGTACTGGATAGGGCATACTGCTCAGGCATCCATTGACTTGAATTCGGAGTAGAGAACGACATCACAGGCATAGTCCACTCGCCTAACGTCGACTCCGACCTCAAGATATCGCAGGCCCGGGCTTCGGCGCGCTTGCCCTCGAAATATGCGCCTGGCCTGCAGCCACACTCTTCCGCGCCGTGGCTGACTCTCCCACGGAAGTCCCATATCGCGATGTGCTTACTCATCTGCTTCCCCTCGGGTCGTTGCACAGAGGGACAGTCCGCGCGAGCGTGATTGTCGACCGCAAGCACGGGAGGTAGTTCAGCAGGGACCTGACGTAGAGTACCTGGAGCCACGGGTCGATTCAGAGCTAGTGCATCACTGCGACTCGAATGCGTCGAGTCGCGCTTGCGCAATCTCGCGCGGGTGTTGACAATGGTACGCATCGAACAGTTCTGAACATAGCTGCGCAAGTGACGCAAGGCCCGCCGCCTGGTCTGCGTGCTCGACCTCTCCTGCGTTGAGCACGTCATCGAGAAGCGGAGCGAGACGACGCAGTCGCACAAACATCGCGGCATCCAGTTTCATTTTGGACCTGCTGTGGCCAGATGAGCGAAGCGGACCCTCAGACACTCAGCCTCAGGCAATGCTTCACGAGTGAGATATGCCTTTCCATTGCTGGCGTATCGACGTGACCGGTCAAGGCGCCGACCCTACTGTGACCTGCGGACTGTGCAACTCAAGCAGTTCCAGTAGGCGCGAGGCTGCGACCGGCTTTCGAAGAAACGCCGCCACTTGCAGGTGAGGCTGCGGTTTCGCCACTGCTGAGTTGAGCAACACAGGAATAGTTGCGAAGTCAGGCTCAGCCGCGAGCGCGCTTATGAGGGCGGGACCGTCCATGACGGGCATCATGAAATCCGAAACCACGATGTCCGGGCGCCTTCGGCGCGCCGCGTGCAGTGACTCATGTCGGTTCGACGCAGTCATAACCTCGTAACCTTCCGCGCAAACCAGCGTCTCAATCGCCCGAAGCTGGTTCATGTCGTCGTCGACCAGTAACACTATCACCATGACCCGTCCCCAAAGCTGTGGCTGTTCGTCGCCCGTCTGGCCGACAACAGCTATTCCGCTGCCCGAGCGCCGCCTCGATGAGGGAAGAGTAGGTTTTGCCGGAGAGCGAATCTACTCTACAGTGGGATATGCTGATGCCGCGTTGGTGTAACTCGCTTATACGGGAGTATGACTGGGCGAGGGGATTTAACGCGCGGTGTCGAACCGCGCATGGTCCAGCCCCGCCTTGACCCAGAAGGCATTCTTGTCGTCGCGGCTAAGGACTCCGGGCCCGGTATTCGCGAGGACAAGCGTCCGCGACCCTTTTGAACCGTTCTTTACGACACGCAGTTCCGGCATGGGAACGGGGCTGGCTATTTCCAGTTCTATTATTGAGCCCACCATGGGCGAATCTGGGCCTCCAATCACCCTGAAGCTGGTGCGACGTTCTCGTTCAGCCTTCCGCCAGCCATGACGCAGGAGGAGATGCGAAAGTGACGCGCGGCGACCCGCGCGCATGGTTCGGTTCACATATACAGTCGTCCGATGTCACTGAACGCCGTTGTGAAGTAATCTGCCAGTCAGGAGAGGCGGGCGTCACCGACCCCACTTCATTCCGAGAGAGAATTAACCGAGGGCCTCATTTTGCAGCGGCGAGTAACGGCGCACTTGTGGTGCTGCAGAAGCCTTACGAGGCCGCTACTTTGACTCACTGGCTCTCGGTCGCTCTCGGAAATCCCTAGCGAATCATCGAGGCTGTGCAGGAGTGCTAACCCACGGCGGCGCTCAGTGGTGACCGCCGTGGGGCAGACGGGGCTCGATACCAAGCGATTCGGCCTTGCGGACAAGGTCTGGCATGGAGCGCGCGTTCATCTTGCGCATCACCTGTGCACGGTGAACCTTGACCGTGATTTCCCTCAGGTTCATCTCAGCGGCAATCTGCTTGCTCTGCAGGCCGGACAGCACAAAGCCCATCACCTCTTTCTCGCGCGGTGACAGGGATTGGTACAAGGCGCGCAGACCGGCTAACGCAGTTTCTGCCGCGAGCCGCTCGCTGTCCCGCGCCAGGGACTGAGCCACTGCGTCGAGCATATCCTGGTCCTTGAACGGCTTGGCCAGGAAGTCCAGCGCACCGGCCTTCATCGCCTTCACCCCCATCTCGATGTCTCCATGACCGGTCATGAAGATGACGGGAATGCGCATGCCGCTCTCGATGATTTCCTGATGAAACGCCATGCCGCTTTTCCCGCGGAGCCGTACGTCCAGGATGAGGCAACTCGGCCCTGCGGAGTGAGGAAACCGGAGAAATTCGTCCGGGGACTCGAACGTTTCGACGCGCAAGCCTACTGAGCGCAATGGCATGTCGAGAGCCTGCCGGATTCCCTTGTCGTCATCGACGACATAGACGACCGGACCGTCGTCTCCCGCGGTTTCAGTCCTCATTCGGTTGTCAGACCATCAGTCATCCGGGTACCTCGCGAAGCCGGAACGCGGTCGCATCACATCGCCTGACAGTGGAGTGGGTACTCACCGTCTCCGGACAGCGCGGCAAACACCACGGTACCTTCCGGCAGAATCACCGGCAACCCATCGAAATTACCTGCGAGCCAGAGGCACCCGCTGACGAATCGAGGAACGGGCACCGTTTCCCAGTGTGTGCCCGCCCCGACAGCTGCTGATGACTGGCCGACTTTTCGCGACCATTCCCGGCGGCCGCCAACCTGACGCGCAAGTCCTTGAACCCGAGACGCTTAGGCATCCTGTTTGTGTCAAAGTAAGCTGACAATGTATTAAAGGCGCGCCGCATGTTGCGTCGCATCAGACCCCGGAGCTGATTATGAAAACGCTGGATGCAACGTCGCGCGCGGGCGGCGTCGTTGCGGTGGTGGTCCTGTCCGCAGCTTTGTCCGGTTGCTACTACTACGTGCCCTACGGCTACGTTCCGTACGGCGAAGTGTCGGCGGCAGCGGCGCAGCAGCAATATTCTTTCTCGCTGCCGGACGCAGCCGCGACCCATGCGGCCGCGTCAGATGCAACTGCATCGACGAGCACCGCTATCGCGCCAGCCGCGCCCGTCTTTGTCGTGCCTGCGTATTACCCCGTCGCGTACCTCAGCACTGCTGCTGTCCGATGCGCCACGCATGGCGGTGCTGCGTTCGCCATAGCTCGAGTCGGTGACTGCCGCTCTGCCCGAGCAAGGTTCTCATTGATGTCGCCGTCGCGGCTCTGCTTGCGCCCAATACGCCGAAGTGCTTACCGTGTTCGGCGCGACAGGATAGAGGATTTCGCGAACTGGAGAGCGAATTGTGCTGCGATGGCGTCAACGGAGTTTTCTGCTTTGCCATCAGGTTGTTATGCTGGATGCCAACGATTTGTCCGCAGCTTTGCTAACAAAATCTGTGGGCAAGTTGGCGTGACTCAAGAGCGTTGGGGCTGTCGTGAGGCGCGAGAACCTTCTCCGCTCGTGCGCCGCCGACGCTGTTCGCTCTAGGTGGCGACTTCTCCCGCTACCAGGAATCACATTCTCACACGTGAACTCGCAATCTCCCTTGTCGGCGACGCGCTTGGCCAAGCTTGGCCAACTCTTTGGGCCGCTCAGCCTGCCGCCGGACGAGTACTTTCCTGACCGCAATCGAGTTGATGTGCGCAATGCGCCTCGGGGCGACGAATGCGCGGCAGCGGTGATAATAGCAGCAGGGTTGGACGGTGCGGACTTCACGGGAGACGACTGCGCGGGGCTGCTGTCGGTTCTGGAAGCAGCGGTGACGATGGTGGAGCGGTACGAACTGGCCGCAGGGTAGTTGACTCGGTAGCTGCTTCGGCGAAGAGCGAAGACTATCGGTGTCGCACGGCGACCGATTTGCGCGGCAAAATCGGTCAGCGCGGTGGCTCCACGGCGCCGCGCTGCGCTCGTCCCGGTCTTCAATCCGCGGGTCCGGTATGTGCCGAAAAGTCGCCCGCCGTCGACAAACTCGCCAGAGCGGCAGTGTGTAAGGTTCGTGGTAACAAGGTAACGACGATAACAGGGCGTCGCACTGAGCCGAGGCGAACCGTCGTGCCCATACTCGCATCGGGGGTGTACTTCGATTCAGAATCAAAGACCTACAGTGCGTGCCCGCAGGCTGTCCACAGCGTTGCCAACAGAACGCGTGGCGTGAAATCACACATCACTCCGGCAGCACGAATTCCGGCGCGCGCTGTGCAGCTTGATGGGCACCGCTTAAGAAGAAACCTTGCCGACAGGCAAATGGATTGTGACGGAACTCAAGGCCGTTACAGTTGTCCGAAGGACCGTCTTCGATTGGGGGCTCATGGTCCCATTTGAGTAGCATTCTCCGGACAAAGGCTGTTTACGTGAATCTTTCTTTTTTAAAACATTGGCTAAACAATCCGGCCACTGTCGGCGCCGTGGCTCCTTCCTCCCGATATTTGGCTGACGCGATGACACAAGGTGTAGCAGCGTTTGACGCGATAGTTGAGATTGGCGCTGGTACGGGGGCCATCACGGAAGCGCTTGTACAAAAAAATCCAAATGCAAGACTTATCCTGTTCGAGCTTGACGAGGACCTTGCCACGAAGCTCAAAAAGCGTTACCCGCAGGCCGAGGTTGTGGCCGGGCCTTTCCATGAAAAAGCCGGAACCTTAACGGAGTTGCCTGAGCGGACGATATTTGTGTCCGGCCTGCCCTTCCGCTCTTTGCCGAGCAGGATGATTGCACTCACGATAAATACCTTAACGGAGTCCCTACGGGTTTCGCCAGTGCGTAAGCTTGTACAGTTTACCTATCAGCCGCGTGCTCCGTTTGCTCCACCAACTGGTTTTCTCTGGCAACGGCATAAGACAGTTTGGCGAAATACGCCGCCCGCAAGCGTTTGGCACCTTACGCAGTATCAAGGTCGTTGGCAGCAGTCTCTCCCTGCATCGATTCAGAGGCATGACTGCAGGGATTCAAAGACCACTTCTCAATGCCTTCAAGGAGTTGGGGCGGAACTCCATGGCTGAGGGTTTCGTTACTGAGGCGGAGAAACGCCTTCACCGCTTCGGCACGAACCATGGGAAGACGCAGGGCTAGCGCCGGCCGCAGCACCGGAGTCGACATGCAATGCACATATTCGAACGAAATGCCGGTCTGCGCTGGTGTCGTGACCAGGTCGAACTTGAATACCTCAGCGGCCTTTCGGAACTCAACCACAGCAATCTGAACAACAGCGCGGGGTCGAACAGTCTGGTCAAGTTCGATGATGGTGTGGCGCAGGGCAATCGTTGGGGCGTGCGCGGCGGCGAAGACTTGGGAGGTGGCGTGAGGGCTATCTTCAACCTGGAAAACGGGTTCAGTGTTGGCAGTGGCGCGCTAAATCAGGGTGGGCGCGAGTTTGGTCGTCAGGCATTTGCGGGGCTGTCGAAGAGCGGTGTGGGGTCCCTGACCTTCGGTCGGCAGTATTCCCTCTCACAAGATACCCTCGCCCCGTTTTCGAATGGTGGACAGACGGTTGCGAACAACTACGCCTACCACATTGCGGACGTCGACCAACTTACGGCGAGCCGCGTCGACAATGCGGTCAAGTTCAAAAGCGCGAGCTATGCCGGGCTGACCTTCGGCGCGCTTTACGGGTTTTCAAACCAAGCAGGCGCGTTCGCAGGGACGCCGGCGCCGAGCGCGAGCGGCGGCTCGGGGCGCACCTATAGCGTGGGTGTACGCTACGTGAACGGCCCGTTTGCTGCTGGCGCGGCACTGACGGACGAGCGCTACCCTGGCGCAACCAATTACCCCTCGCCGACCGCTTTCTCGAATGTGAATCCGGCCAAGCTCACCTCGACCATCCAGGATTCCGCACCTTCGGCGTCGGCTCGAGCTACCAAATGGGAGCAGCGACGATTTGGTGCTTGTATTCGAACACCCGGTTCGTTCCCGTCACCGGCACAACGACGACGTTCGAAGCGTATGACCTCGGTGTGAAGTATGCCTTCACGAAGTCGATGATTGCGGGTTTGGGCTACACCTACATGAACGCCAGCAGCAACGGCATGGTTAACCACTGGAATCAGGTCAACACCAGTGTCGACTACTCGTTTAGCAAGACGACCGACGTGTATCTGCTCGGCATTTATCAGGCGGCATCTGGCCATGTCGGTAACCGGCCGCTGCAGGCGATTATCGGTTCCAGTCAGACCGCATATCTTGGCGCATCCGGCCCCGACGCGAACAGCCAGCTTGCCATGCGCGTCGGCATGCGGCGTAAATTCTGAGCCAAGTAGACTCGCAATAAGCGCTCGCTAGCCGAACGCGAGAGTCATTGTCTGAAATTTGGCACCCTTATAGCAAAACCCGGCCGCCGAGGCCGACGTCTTTTCGCTTTAGGCGCTCGTCCGCGGAGCGCGGGGCATTCCGCTTGCGGCGATACTGACCGGCGCCGGCCGAAACGATGTTGCTCAAGGCTTGTCACTAGGTGACCACAGTCGCCGCTGCTTAAGGAGGGTGCCTCAATCATTCTCACCGGTTCCACTGGCGCGACGACCGGCATCCCTTCATTTAATTTGTACTGTGCAACTAAAGCCGCCATTCGCAATTTCGCACGGGGCTGGATTCTAGACCTTGCGCCACGGAAAATTCGCGTCAATGTCCTCGTGCCGGGCGCGACATCGACACCGGGCTGGCACCATCTGGCTCCGTCGAATGAAGCGCACGACGGAATGGTGAAGTTCGTAGAATCGACAACCCCGCTGGGCCGCTTGGGTAACCCTGACGAGACAGCTAGCGCAGCTCTCTTTCTGGCCTCCGACGAAAGCAGTTTCGTAAACGGACGTGAGCTTTTGGTCGATGGCGGGTCGGCGCAGATTTAACCTGCGGTTGCAATGAAGGTCAGTCCGCGAGAGCGATGGGCACGAGCGACGAAGTCGTTAGCGTTGACAATGCGTATGGGTTGACAAAAAGTAGACGCGCACGCCATCGGCCCATATGCACTTTGTACGGCGACGGATGCTAAAAGACCACGCGTGGCCGCAAGTGAGCGGAGTGCGGTCCACGAATGGCGCGGTTCATTGTCTGCCGCCGTGACTTCGCAGTTCGTGCGGCGCAATTACGCACAGTAACGTTCTAGACGAGACGCCAACGCATGACGTGCTTACCCCGGTTTTTGGATTTAAGCAGTTTTCGGGTCTTCATGTCTTCTGCCTCTCCGGGAGTGCGCCGACCGCACTGACCACTAGAGAGGGCGATTCGCAAACATCGCGTAGAAGTTGGGCACGCTCGTTGCTCGCGTCGCCTATGTGACACCGCACCACTTGCGCCATGTCCACTGTGCTGCTGGTCGATGATGATTTAGAGAGTCTGTGCGCGCTGCAGCTTGCGCTGGAGAGCCGGGGCCATCATGTCCTTCTTGCAGAAAGCGGAGGTGATGCGCTGCGAAAACTCGCTCACGTGCCCGCAAACGCCGTTGTCACCGACCTCGAGATGCCAGAGATGGATGGAGCAGAACTGTGCAGGCGGTTGCGGTGCCAGCCGGTATTCGCCCAGCTACCGATTGTCCTCATGTCGGCGGCGCCTGAACCGACGGTTGGGCCGCTGTGCTGGACAATGTATCTCCGCAAGCCAGTGGACCTGTCCTCGCTGTTGCGTGCGCTTGACTGTTTCGTTGCGCACCGGCTGACCGCGACGTCGGGCAGCAGCCCCGAAGCGGACCGGCGGCCTCGCGCTGGCAGCCGGTCGACTCCCGCTGCCGGCCGAGTGATGACGGAGCCCCTTGAAATAACACATCCGTGGCAAGAAGCCGCGTCGACCGTCTTCACGCTAGTAAGCGCCACGTTCAGCGCAAACACGAATTTGGGGGCGAGATACACGGGAGCTACGGCGGAGATTGCGCAGTGGTGGCGGCTTGGTATTGCACCCTAGCCGGCTCATCGGGGCACTTTTTGGTGCGGTGAGGCCCGTGGGCAACGGGATGTCAAAGCCAGGGAAAGCGCGACTTCCTCTTCGTGGTCGGTGCGCTCGACGTGAAGCGTTGAAAGGCCGTGCCATGGGCGAGGTTGACTACGAAGGAAGCTAGGAAATACATGGAGTGGTCCGAGATAGGAGAATTGCGATGTGATTTATTTAGGTGTATGAAGCATGCTACAACGTCCAACGTCCCGAAAACTGCAGCCACAGTAAAACCGTCTTCAACTTAAAGTTGACAATCAGCGCGTCTACCTCGGAGAGAGCGGTGCGAACAGTTCTCGCTGAGCGCAGGCGCGCATACCTCCCAGTCACTGCGGTTGCACCCCGAAGCTTTGCGCAGCGGCGCGGCTCGGAGCCGAGTCCACGGCGCTTGAGGCGGCACCATCCAGGAGGACATTGCGGAAACGTCATGGACATGGATTCAGCAAACGTCGTACCGATGCTAGCAGCATCTGCATGGATACGGGCTTAAGCAAAAACTCGTCCCCTAGTGTCGCATCGGCAGGGTCCAGAGGGTCAGCGCTGGTGAGAATGACAGGAGTCCGCGCGAACTTCCGTCCGAGCTTCAAGTGGCGGCAAAAATCAACGCCATACATTATTGACGTCGACCGGTCTGTGATGATGAGGTCGGGCTTTTCCCCGTTAGCGGCGAAAAGCCCCTCACGGCCATTGTTAGCGGTCAGGACGCGATAAGCTTCCAATTGAAGGATGCGTTTCCATGCGGTCACGATGCTGCGTTCTTCATCCACGACAAGAATTGTCTTCATTTTTGCTTGCGGAAAGAGGGTATGGGACGTACCGGCATCGCATTCGTCACGCATCTGCCTGACCGCCGTTGCTCGGGTTCCAATGATTTGGGAACGACGCTCGTAGCTATCCATTGGCGAGCTTTTCCCTTCTTCCGAAAAGAGTGAAGCAGTAATCGCACGAAAGGTCGCCTACCCAAGACTCGCGGCTACTGGACGCAGATTGCGCAGAGGTCGACGGTACGGCGATAGATGTTCCTGCCTAGCCACGGCACGAACGTGTACTCCGAATACGCGTTGCTTCCGACATATATCCAGTTATGCAGAATGGCTGACACGATGACTCGCTGTCTCGATGAGAAAAGAGTAGGTTTTGCCGGAGGGCAAATCTACTCTACGGTAGGATAGGTCAGTGCTGCGTTAGCGTAGCTTGCTTATACGGGCATATAAACGCACCGACGATTCCAGAGCGGCGTCGAGCTGCGAAATAACGGAAGACATTGGTATGGAATGCGAAGGAGAACATGTTCGCCTATACCTGGAGCTGCCAGCCAGTCCACAGGTGATGTGTTACTGCGACTCAAGGGCGTCGGCTCGCGCTTGCGCAATCTCGTCCGGGTGGTGCCGGTTGTAAGCGTCCGATAGCTGGGCAAGTGACGCAAGGCCCGCCGCCGGGTCTGCGTGCTCTACCTGTCCTGCGTTGAGCACGTCATCAAGAACCGGAGCGAGACGACGCAGTCGCACAAACATCGCGGCATCCAGTTTCATTTTGGACCTCCTGTGGCCAGATGAGCGAACCGCACCGTGAGACACTCGGCCTCAGGCGATGCTTCACGAGTGAGGTATGCCTTCCATTGCTGGCGTATCGAGGTGACCGGTGAAGGCGACGACCCCACTGTGACCTGCGGACTGTGCAGCCGAAGCAGTTCGAGCAGGCGCGAGGCTGCAAAAGGCTTTCTGAGAAACGCCGACACCCGCAGGTGGGGCGGCGGTGTCGCCAGCGCTGAGTTCAGAAGGACAGGAATAGTTGCGAACGCAGGCTCGGCCTCGAGCGCGCCGATGAGGGCGGGACCGTCCATGACCGGCATCATGAAATCAGAAACCACGATGTCCGGGCGCCTTCGGCGTGCTGCCTGCAGTGCCTCATGCCCGTTCGACGCAGTCATAACCTCGTAACCTTCCCCGCAGACCAAAGCCTCAAGCGCCTGAAGCAGGTTCATGTCGTCGTCGACCAGTAATACCGTCACCATGACCCGGCCCCAAAGCGGTGGGTTTTCACTTCTCTGTTTGCCGGCAACAGCTATTGCGCTGCTCGCGCGCGTTGCAGAGGTCGAATGCCCGCTGATTTGCGGGGCTTTGCGCTGTCATCACGGCGAGCGCTGTGTCGATGAGACAAGAGTAGGCTTTGGCGAAGGACGAATCTACTCTACGGTTGGATAGGCCGACGCCGCGTTAGCGTAATTCGCCTATACGAGCGTATAACCGCGGTGAGAAGACTTATCGAGCGATGTCATACTGCAACAAACAGGCAAAAGCGCTCCGCGTCTCGGACCGATACAGCGCCTGTCTGTTCGCCCGGCAGATTTTTTCATTCTTTAATTAACGCGGGAATGAGAACCGAACGGTCGGGGAAGTCGAAAGCGTCGGCTCTTGTCCGGAGACCAATGCAGGCGGCTGGTGCAGTTACGCAAAGGGGACACGTTCTGTGCGGGCACTAGGTTCTTCACATGAAAGCAGAAGCCCGGGGTATCTGGCCACATTGTGGCTTGGAGGCTGTATCGCGCTCGGAGCAGTTACTGCAACCTGCGTCCTTCTGGACCAGGAAGAGAGCACCGCTGGCTTCTTCCTTCTGGTTGCCGTTGTTCTCCTGTCCCTGCTGGACAGCTTCATCTCATCGGTCATTTTCTCGGTGGTTGGCGCCGCGCTGCTTAGCTATTTTTTCACGGAACCAATCGATAGCTTCCACATGAGCAAACCTAGGGATTTTTTCTCCCTTGTTGCCTTTCTCGTCACGTCAATAGCCATCACCACCCTTGTCAGGCGGATTGACCGGGTTGAAAAGACGCAGCGCGCTCAGGCACAGCTGCTGGAGCTGACACACGACATCATCATCGTGCGCGATAAGAACGACGTGATTACGTACTGGAATCAGGCAGCAGAGACACTCTATGGATGGAAGAAGGAAGAGGCGATTGGGAAGTCCATTGACGAATTTCTGAATTCGGTGTTCCCGCTGCCTCGAGATGAGCTCCAGCAGATTTTCCTTCGCGACGGCCAGTGGGAGGGCGAGTTAGTTCATACACGGCGGGATGGCACCAGGATAATCGTGACGAGCCGCTGGGCTCTGCAGCGCGACGGCTCGGGAAAACCGTTGGCCACGCTTGAGACCAACAACGACATCACGCAGCGCAAGCATGCCGAAGAACTGCTCCGGAAGAGTCAGGCGCAGTACTTCGCCGAAGCGCAGAAGCTGAGCAGGACCGGCAGTTTCGGCTGGAATGTCTCGACCGGCGAACTCTTCTGGTCCGAGCAGACTTCTTCAATCTTCGAATACGACCCGGCGGTCGTGCCCAACATTGAACTGGTCAGGCAGCGGGTGCATCCAGACGATATTCCCCTGTTCGAGGAGAAAGTTGCAAACGCGCGCAGTTTGGCTGCCGAGTTTGACATCGAGCATCGTCTGCTTTTTCCTGATGGACGCATCAAGCATCTCCACGTCGTCGGAAAGATAGCGGACGGTCAGCCGGATTACAGAAAGTTCATCGGGGCCGTGATGGACGTGACGCGGGCGAAGCAAACAGAGGAGCAGTTGCGGCACGCGCAAAGCGAACTGGAACGCGTCAGCCGGGTAACAGCGCTTGGTGAGCTGAGCGCGTCAATTGCCCACGAAGTGGGACAACCCCTTTCCGCCATCGTAACGCACGGTGAAGCATGTCTGCGGTGGCTGCATCGCCAGCCTCCGGACATGGGAGAAATCGAGGGCTGTGTGAACCAGATGACAGACCAGGGAAACAGGGCAGCAGAAATCGTGCAACGTGTGAGGAAGCTCATGAAGGGGGAGCCGCCGGACCGGGCTCCGATTGCAATCAACGACGTGGTCGAGGAGGCAATTGCTGTTATCAGGCGGGATATTGAGCGCCAGAGTGACTCGCTGACACGTCGTCTTGCTAGGGACCTACCGCTGATACTGGGCGACCGTGTGCAGCTCCAGCAGGTGCTCGTCAATTTAATCATCAACGCGCTGCAGTCGATGGCGAGCGTCAACGGCAGGCGCGAACTTGTCGTCCAGTCCCGCCTTGACCCTGAAGGTAATGTTGTCGTGGCAATCAAGGACTCGGGGGCCGGCATCCAGGAGGCCAATCTTCCGCAACTCTTTGAACCGTTCTTTACGACACGCAGGTCCGGGATGGGAATGGGGCTGGCTATTTCCAGTTCTATTGTTGAAGCCCACCGTGGGCAAATCTGGGCCTCCAATAATCCTGACGGCGGCGCAACGTTTTCGTTCAGTCTTCCGCCAGCCATGAAGGAGGAGGAGGTGCGAGAGTGATATACGGGGCGACCGGCGCGCAGGTGGTTCAGTCTACATATGCGTTCGTATCATGTCACTGAATGCCGTTGTGAAGTAATCTGCTAATCAGAGAGGTGGGCGGCACCGACCATACGTCATCCCGAGAGTGAGAGTAATCGAGGGCCCCATTTTGCAAATCATGCCAGTTGTTTCGATTGTCGACGACGATAAGGCCGTCCGTGTTGCGTTAAGCAGCCTCATCCGGTCGCTGGGCTGGCACGTGCGCATGTATGAGTCGGCAGAAGAATTTCTTTCGTCCGGGCAGGCCGCCCAGACCTCCTGCCTGATTTCCGATATCCGTATGCCCGGGATGTCGGGTATCGAGATGCAAGAGCGCCTGCGTGCCGAGGGACATGCCCCGGCCACCATCTTTATCAGTGCATATCCGACGCCGGCATTGCAGGCAAAAGCGGTGAGTAACGGCGCACTTGTCTTGCTGCAGAAGCCTTACCAGGCCGCTGCACTGACTCACTGGCTCTCGGTCGCTCTCGGAAATCCCTAGCGAATCATCGACGCTGTGCAGAAGTGTTAACGCACGGCGGCGCTCAGTGGTGACCGCCGTGGGGCAAACGGGGCTCGATACCAAGGGATTCGGCCTTGCGGACAAGGTCCGGCATCGAGCGCGCCTTCATCTTGCGCATCACCTGTCCACGGTGAACCTTCACCGTGATTTCGCTCAGGTTCAGCTCCGAGGCAATCTGCTTATTCTGCAGACCGGACAGCACAAAGCCCATCACCTCTTTCTCGCGTGGTGACAGAGATTGGTACAAAGCACGCAGACCGGCTAACGCAGTTTCTGCCGCGAGCCGCTCGCTGTCCCGCGCCAGAGCCTGAGCCACTGCGTCGAGCATATCCTGGTCCTTGAACGGCTTCGCCAGGAAATCGAGCGCGCCAGCCTTCATTGCCTTCACCCCCATCTCGATGTCTCCATGACCGGTCATGAATACGACGGGAATGCGCATGCCGCTATTGACGATTTCCTGGTGAAAAGCCATGCCGCTTTTCCCGCGGAGCCGTACGTCGAGGATGAGGCAACTCGGCCCGGCGGAGTGAGGAAACCGGAGAAATTCGTCCGGGGACTCGAACGTTTCGACGCGCAAGCCTACAGAGCGAAGAAGCATGTCGAGGGCCTGCCGGATTCCCTTGTCGTCATCGACGACATAGACGAGGGGACCGTCGTCTCCTGCGGTTTCAGTCCTCATTCGGTTGTCAGACCATCAGTCATCCGGGTACCTCGCGAAGCCGGAACGCGGTCGCATCACATCGCCTGACAGTGGAGTGGGTACTCACCGTCTCCGGACAGCGCGGCAAACACCACGGTACCTTCCGGCAGAATCACGGGCAACCCATCGAAATTACCTACGAGCCAGAGGCACCCGCTGACGAATCGAGGAACGGGCACCGTTTCCCAGTGTGTGCCCGCCCCGACAGCTGCTGATGACTGGCCGACTTTTCGCGACCATTCCCGGCGGCCGCCAACCTGACGCGCAAGTCCTTGAACCCGAGACGCTTAGGCATCCTGTTTGTGTCAAAGTAAACTGACAATGTATTAAAGGCGCGCCGCATGTTGCGTCGCATCAGACCCCGGAGCTGATTATGAAAACGCTGGATGCAACGTCGCGCGCGGGCGGCGTCGTTGCGGTGGTGGTCCTGTCCGCAGCTTTGTCCGGTTGCTACTACTACGTGCCCTACGGCTACGTTCCGTACGGCGAAGTGTCGGCGGCAGCGGCGCAGCAGCAATATTCTTTCTCGATGCCGGACGCAGCCGTGACCGGTGCGGCCGCGTCAGATGCACCTGCATCGACGAGCACCGCTATTGCACCAGCCGCGCCCGTGTTTGTCGTGCCTGCGTATTACCCCGTCGCGTATCCGTACTACGGGTGGCCCGCGTGGTGGGGACCATCGGTGTCACTGAGCTTCGGCTATTGGGGCGGATGCTGTTACGGCGGCGGCCGGCACGGCTATTGGGGCCACCCCGGCTATTGGGGCCATGGATATCGGGGCGGTTGGGGCGGTCATGGCGGCTGGGGTGGGCACGGATACTCAGGGGGTGGTATGGGCGGCGGTCATTACTGGGGCGGTGGCGGCGGCCACGGGCGTTCGCATTGAGCGCCACGAGATACTGTCGTGTTCAACAGTTCCCGAACAGCCGAACCCGTGGGCGAAGCGGAGACCGGCCGCCAACGCGCGATTGCGGCGCCCCGTAATATGCAACGGGTGCCAATTTATTGCTGTCGTCAAATAGGACGTGCTTGCCTTGTCGATGACCTCCACAGCCTCCTCCGCCGCAGCCCTCGTCTGCTGATTCAGCGCGTTACCTAATCAACTTCGTTTCGCGCCGGCAAGACGCCTCAACCCGCATCCCCGGCGGCATCGAGCGTCAGTTCGGACAAGGCGTCCGCTTTTATCTCGGCGAGCCCAGCTCCAAATCACTGCTCTGATGCAAACAGTTCCCGAGGACGGCGAACGGGCAAACATGAAATGAAGAATCTATCCCACGGCCAGCAGCGGCACGGGAATTGCGCGAATCAACGCAGCGGGGTTGCATCGACCTGGGGTCGCAACTGGTCGCTTTGCACGAGGGAGACCATCATGCGAGTTGCTACGAAAGCATTACTGTTATTGGCATTCATTTTGAGTTTGCCTGGCGCTGCCTATGCGCAGGGTGCGGGGACAAGTGGTGGCGGGGGCGCTGGTGCGGGCCAGGGCGGCACCGGAATGGGAACGCCGAATGCAAACGGACCTACGGCCTCACCGTCTGGCGCGTCGGGCGCAAACACGATGGGGAAGTCGGGCGACATGTCGCAACAGCAGACGAAGCCGAAGGCGCAGAAGAAGGGAGGAATGGATGCACCTGCTACCGACGGTGGCGGCATGAAGAAGGCGTACTGACGGCGGTGCTGTCACAGAAGCGTCCTTTGCAAGGTCGAGTTGCGGTCAGGAATGCTATGCGGTAGTGGGAGGAAACCGGATAGCGTTACGGGCTACAGCTTGCGCGGCGGACGCCACATGCCGCAAACGCGCGGCCCATTCCGCAACCCGGATACCGTTTGCACGTCGAAGCCGTGCGCGGAGTAAAACGGCACGTTGGCCGATTCGGCTGTCTCCAGATACGCGCCCAGTCCCTGCTCGTCGCACATGCGCAGGCCAGTCTTCAGCAATGCGCTGCCAAGGCCAGAGCGTTGCGCGCTCGGCTCCACTCCGAGAACGCCGAGATACCAGAACCTTTGACCGGCAGGATGCATCTGCGCGAGGTGGTTTAATACGTATAGTGCGACCGGCAGCGCCGCAAGGCCCGTGGCCATTGTCGTGCCGGGTAGCAGACGAAGATGTTCGGCCAGCGACAGCGGGTATCTGCCGGGAGGTAGCCAAAGCGCTGCAGCGTTCCGGTCGCCGCTGGTGTGCACAACGCCGCTTTCTGAGAATACACGAAGGTACAGCCGATAGACCGCAACCAATCTTCGCTGGCGAGACTGGTCATCGGGGAAGACATACGCAGCAACTGGGTCGCTGACAAATGCCCTGGCCAGCATATGCGCCAGCATTTTCCTGTCGGGGTCGCCCGCGCGGCGAACGGTTACCGTCATGACACGTGCCTCCCTCCCGGTGTTTCCTGCTCGCGGCACACGCTGCAGTCCCGCCGTGACTGCTCCCCGCCCTAAAGCACGGGCTTCCCAAGCCTTCAGGCGAGCGAAAGCGTGGTGTCACATGATAAATAAAGAGAGCATGCGCATGCAAGAGACACGCTTAAGGAAGCTCACAACCATCTGCCGCCAGGGCGCTCGCGCTGGAGCAGATGAATCGCCTGCCTGTGAGTGACGCAGATGATGAAATTCATCACGCGCTCGGCCACGTGGAAAAAGCGAAACAGGAACTGGAGCGACGCGCCTTCGCCTGTGAACAACTCCTTGCCGCTGAGGCTCTGTCCATTAAGCTGGGGAGCTCGATACTGCGATTTGGTCCGCAACTGAAAGATGACCGCACAGGCGTCGAGACGGTACGCATCATGGCTGCACGCCTTGTTAAGGTACCGGGCGGCCCCACCGATGGGTTGCATTTCAAGCTTGATTCCAGGCACGTCGACTGAACGAATGCTAATCGCCGGTGATGACTTCGTTCAAGACTGGCTTATGACCTTTGCCGTTGTCGATTGAATATCGATGCGCGCATTTGACGTTATACGGTGGCTCGTCGCCATCAAGCGTCGCCTGATTATATTTGCCGCATGGTGGTAGCATGGGGGCATCGTTCGGCGACAGTCGCGTGACGACGCCGCCTGGCAAAAGCTTTACGTCGACTGCTTTGTCGTACATGTTCTTGATTTGAAATCTGTCGGCAGGCACTATTTGCGGTTGCGGACCTTCGTTTTTCCCAACAAGCGGCTGTGCTGCTTTTGCAGTCGCTCCGTTGATTATAAGAAACCACACCACTGCACTCACGAGTATCGGCCTACTCGCGCGTTTGGTATTCATCGTCATCTCCTGGTTCCGCGGGAGGCCCGCCAGTAGCTCGAGGCGAAGGAGCAGGACGCGGCGACTCGTTGTTACCACGTTTTTTAACAAGCCGCTCTGACCGCCCTAACAAATAGCCTATCACGGACCCATAAAGCCCCACGACAGGCACAATTTGCTTCTCGTTGAAGCCCATGATGAGAGTCGCCGCCGAAAAGGTGACAATGATTGTGACTACCGATATCTGAACGACATCCGCAGGAGTGGGTTTAGGCTCCGCTTTACGAAGCAGGCACATTTGAATAACGAGAGCAATCATGCCAAACGCGGCAAGCCCACCTAACTCCCACAACTGGCGGGGGCTGATGTCATTGTCGGCCGGACGGGCCTCGCGCTGTTCGGGGTTCTGGGACTCCGCACTCGGTTTCGAAGCGGTCGCCTCGCTTGCTCCTGAATTCGCCACACCGGAGGCAGGTTGCACGGATGATGCTGGTAGCACGACCTAATTGCATTCGGCGGTGCCAGTGTACCTACTGCCAGGTGCAACGCCCGCTCCATCTTTGGCAAAGCTGGTGGTGGACCCGCCGCTCACGGCCAGCAGTGAAAAAGACAAGGAAAGGAAACACCATCCAGCAATGGCGAAATATCGACGATGTCCGCTATTTAACGGTCGAAGGAATCGCCTTAAGGCACGACGTAGCATGGAGTGCCTCCCAAACAGGTTATTCGTCTTCTCAAGTTCATCGGCGGTCCCATTAACGCGCCCGGTGCCAGAGAAATGGCGGTTGTTGGCGGGTCGTTGGCGGGAAGCACGCGGTCCTGGTCGTCGACAAAGTCCATCGTCGCCGCGCAGGGAGTTTTCTCAAGCCCAGGGCGGCCAGCTGTCAATGGCTGTGCCTCCTTTCCTCTTCGTCCACACGGCTGCCTTCAAGACCAACCTGGACACCTATCTGGCATTCCGTTCTCGAAGGGGTAGTACAGGTCGTGCCGTCGTCAGCTGGAGGGAATGAAGGTACCGTCTCAGACGAAATAATTGCCTTGATGACCTCACCCTCTTCGCCGACGACAAACTGCAGGTTCAAAACCGCACCGCTGTCGTATCGTATTTGCATGTCTCCTGTGCAGTCGGAATTGACGCTGTGCTCGGCAATCTCGCTGCCAATCTCTTGGTTGGCGAAAGCCTGGGGGTGTCCTTTGCCTATTCGTTCGCCGATATCGTCGAGGTGTCGGTGGCGTTCGTGTTTGCACCAAGTATCTCGGCAATCGCAGAACTGATTCGTCCGAAGCCGCTTGTCAGATTTCTGAGCGGTGGTGTCCTGCTCGCGCCCATAGCGTCTGGATTGGTTGCGACCACTCTGCTGCGCGGACAACTGAACGGCCATATGCTGCCGAACCTGGCCAACTGGTTCGTCTCGGATGCCCTGAGTCTCGCCATTTTCACGCCGGCCGCCTTGGTCTTCTGGACTGGCGAGGTCACGCAGTTGTTGCGCGCGGACCGTCCAAGAAAGACAGGCTTTTTTTGCTGCTTCTGGTTTGCGTCGTTACAACAGGCGTATTCGGGCAAACCCGCGTTCCACTGCTGTACTGGGCGCTCCCGCCAATTGTGCTGCTGGCATTCCTGGCCGACTTCGCCGGTGTACTGATTGGATTGCTGTTGTGCCTCACGATTGCGGTGTCGTTCACCATGCGTGAGTCGGGACCGCTCTGGATGTTTCCCTATCAAGGCATGCAGGGCCGCATCTTCCCCCTACAACTCTTCCTGGTGGCCGCGTTGGGCATAGCTCTACCTATCAGCGCCACTCAGGCGCAGCGTAACCGCCTTTTTGCGATACTCCGTGAGGGTGAGCGGCGATACAGGATACTGGCCGAGAACGCGAGCGATATCGCCATGAGCATGGAGCTCGAAGGCAGGCTTACATACGTTTCTCCACGGGCTACGGCGGTGATTGGAATTGCCCCAGAAAGCCTCGTCGGCGCGCACTATCCGGACCTTGTTTTGTCCGCTGACCGGGACGCCCTGGCCACGGTGATTGAGAAGCTGGCAACGGGTGCGACTGAGGGTTCCCACGTCAGTCGTTTCCAGTGTCACGATGGTCAAATCCTGTGGATGGAAACTCACCTCCGCCCCGTCATCGACCCGTTTTCCGGCAAGCCGGTGGCGCTTACCGCTACCGCTCGGGACATCACGGAGCGCAAGGCAGTAGAGCAACGCCTCGCGGATGAGCGAAGGGAACTGCATGGGCTCGCCTTCCGGGACGGTCTGACAAGTCTCTTCAACCGTCGGCATTTCGACCGTGAACTGGAGTGTCAATGGCAGTATGAAGCTCGGACCGACAAGCGCGGTTTCGTGGCGGTTGTCATAGTCGACGTCGACGCCTACAAGAGCTATAACGACCACTACGGCCATCAGGCTGGCGATGAGTGTTTGTGCACGATTGCACAAGCCATTGCGTCTTCGGTAAAGCGTCCGACAGACGTAGTGGCCCGCTATGGTGGGGAAGAATTCGCATTGATTCTGAAAGATACCGACCTGCAGGGCGCGCTGGTAGTCGCCGAGCGCATCCGGCAGGGGGTGGAGAACCTGCAGATTCCGCATATGGGATGCAGCACTGGAGTTGTCACGGTCAGCGTTGGCGTGGCCGCGCAACGACCGAGCGACGGCGGCGACGGGGGCGGTCTGGTTGCAGCCGCAGAGCGCGCGCTCTACATTGCCAAGCGCGCTGGACGGAACCGGACGTGCGGGGCCCAATCCGATGGCGCGTAGCGGGAGGACGGGATGTGACGCGAGGTGCTGCCGTGTCCGTGTGCGCAATTACTGTCGACGCAGTATTGGTCTTCGTAGGTGAAATCGCCTATGCTTCCTGGCGCCTACTGCACGGATTTCCGTCCCGATGAGCCGCAACGACCGGGGTCGAAAGGCCTTGCATCTGGACGTGTGATTCAGCGCGCATATTTTCGGGCGTTTGCGTTCAAGTTAATTTGCGTGCCGTCGTAGCGGTTGTGAAAACTAATAAAGAATGGTGGCGGTATCTGCTTCCGGCGCAATGTTCCATGCGGTCGAGTTTTCCGAAGTGGTCGCCCGTAATCGGCGGACACGTACCGCGCGGCTGCAAAGATGGGATAAGTGGAATGGTAACTCGGGAGGCGTGACATTTTGAAGGACCTGATTGAGCGCTTGATGCGCCCACCCGAGCCCCGCAGGTGGGTTGATTATATTGATATGCTCGCCGCATTGGCCACGTGGGCCGTATGCGCCATATCAAGCGTCGCCGCGGCGCTTCGCGGGGGACCTGCCGTGGCTGTGGGCCTTTCGTCATTCGGTTTCTTCGCCGGGGGCTATGTGGTGGTCCGACTGCAAAAGTACAGGCGCATGACTCATGCGACAGAAGAACTGACGCGAGGACTGTTGGCCGCAAACCGTGACTGCCTGAAGCTGCTGGACTGCGACGGACGCATACGCTGGATATCCGATGTCGGTCGACAACTGATGCGCGCTGAAACTCCGGCACAGCTACTTGGCGCAGACTGGCTCGCATTCTGGACACCAAGCGACGCTCGGGAAGCTTTTGAAGAAGCGCGCACCGGATTGCAGACGTCGTTTTTCGCGTCTTGCCTTACCCTATCGGGTGAAACAAAGTGGTGGCGCTCGGACCTCGTCCCGCTTAATGATAGAAGGGCTGGAACGACGGCGATTCTGTGTGCGTCGCATGACGTGAGCGCCGAGGTCGAATCGACCGCTGAGCTTCGGCGAAACGCTGGAATACTGCAGCAGATGGAGGACCACGTACAGGCCGTATTCTGGCTGACAAGCAGCGATTTCCAGATTCTGCATCATGTCAGCGCCGGTTTCGCCAGTGTATGGGAAATGCCGCTTTCGGAACTGCATCAGAATCCGGCAGCCTGGCGTATGCGTGTTCATCCGGACGATTTAAAGTCGCTGCTCATCCGCATGAGAGCGGCGGCACGCAATAAATCGGAAGCGCACTCTTTCTTCCGGCTGCTGATGCCTGATGGCCCGATGAAATGGATTCGCGCGGACGTTTATCCGGTAAAGGATGAGAATGGAACTGTTGCGCGTCTCGTAACTGTATGCGTCGATGCTACTGAAGAGCGGACGCGTCTGCAGCAGCTCGAGACACTGGCGCAAAGCGACGGGTTGACGGGGCTGCTTAATCGCCGCGCTATGTTGGAAGCATTATCAAAGTGTTGCCAGGATGCGTTGCCCTTCGCGTTGCTGTACATCGATTTGGACCGTTTCAAGGTGCTCAATGATGCGGCCGGTCACTCCTTGGGCGATAGTGTGATTAAGGAACTTGCCAGGCGTATCCGCAAGACTCTGCCCGACCATGCAGTTGTATCGCGTCCGGGCGGCTGCGATGAATTCACCATCATCGTACCCGGCGAATGGGAGCGCCGGGATATTGACCGTCTGTGTCAGCGCTTGGTCGCTTGCGCCCGTCGCCCATTTTCACTAGCGGGAAAGACCCTGTCTGTAACGATTTCGGTCGGAGCGGCGCTCTTCCCGGAGCATGGAGGTTCGCCTGAGGCACTCTTTACCGGTGCGGACCTTGCGATGCAGGCCGCGAAGCGGGCCGGCCGTAACGCGTATCGGCTTTTTGGGGCGGAGGAACAAGGCGACCGTGACCGTCTGCAACTCGAAAGAGAGTTGCGCGAAGCGGTGCGCGATAAACAGTTCGTCCTTTTCTACCAACCACAGTTTTGCGCCAGGTCCGGACGGCTTACGGGGATGGAAGCCCTCCTTCGCTGGAATCACCCGAACCGGGGCCAGGTGTCTCCTGGTGAATTTGTTCCGCTTCTGGAAGAGACGGGCCTTATCATTCCGGTCGGATACGGGGTAGTGCTGGAGGCTATCGGCGCACTATCCGAGTTTCGCAGGACAGGTGCACATGACATCTCGCTGTCGATTAACGTTTCGGCCAGACAATTTCATGATTCGGGGCTCGTTGATGTCATTCGGAGCACTCTGCAGAAGAACGACATCAATGGCTCGCAACTTGTGGTCGAAATCACTGAATCTACATTAATGCAGAGCTTCGAGCGCGCGCGGGAAATCCTCGCGCAGCTCCGGCTCCTGAACGTGCGCATCGCCATTGATGACTTTGGCACGGGTTATTCAAGCCTGAGCTACGTAACCAGGTTCCGACCGGATATCCTGAAGCTGGACAAGTCGCTTGTGGATGACGTCGCTGCCGACCACGCAGCCAACGCCGTAGTCGATGCCGTCATCGGGCTGGCGCATAAACTGAACATAGTCGTCGTTGCTGAAGGAGTAGAGACGGAAGCTCAGTTGGACATCTTGCGGTCAGCGAACTGCGATGAAATTCAGGGATACCTGCTAGGCAAGCCCGAACCATACCAGGTTCTATCGGGGCGATTTCTGGACCAGGGCGTTGCGTAACTGCCCCGGCGAGTCATGTACCGCGGATGTACCATGCGTCTGGGTGCGCAAAGACTGGCTGGACGAGGTCGAGCTGGACGCGGCCAGGCGTCGACGTCGATGTCGACACCATCAATGGTCTCAATGGTTTGCATCCGCTCTCCGCGGGTGATGGGTATGGGTCACAGTCGCACATTGCATCGGCTAACTGAGGAATACGTCACGGGCCACTTCGGGTAACGAACGAAAATGTCGGACAAGGAATTTTCAGCCAGTTTGACGCTGACCTGAATCTGCTTTCAAGTAGGCTGCTCGAGATGGGCGGACTGGTGGAGGCGCAGATTGCGTGTGCGATGGATGCGCTCAACGCATTCGATATGGCTCTTGTTGACAAGGTCATCGAGGGCGAACGCCGGCTTAATGCGATGGAAATAGAAATCGACGAAGAGGTGACCAATATCATCGCTCGTCGACAACCGGCCGCTCGTGACCTGCGACTCCTGATGGCTACTTCCAAGTGCGTCACCAACCTCGAGCGCGCGGGCGATAAGCCCGAGAGATTGCGAAACGGACGCGTCGCATCGGCAGGGAGGCGAACGCGCGAAGCGTCAACATCGCTGAAATCAAGCTTTCCGGCGAAATGGCGGCACACATCCTTCGCAGGGCGCTGGACGCATTCGCACGGATGGATAACGTTGCAGCTGCACAGATTGTCAGGGATGACGAAGCCATCGATAACGAGTTCCGCGCCTTCGTGCCAGGCTGGTCTCGTACATGACGGAAGACCCACGGACAATCTCGATTGGACTGGACTACCTGTTCATGGCAAAGGCCATCGAACGCATCGGCGACCACGCGACAAATATCGCCGAGTCTGTTGTCTACGTTGTGCGGGCTACTGACGTCCGCCATGTATCCCGGGAGCAGCTTGAGCGCGATGCCTTGGGCTCAGGAACGCCAGAAGCGGAAATCTGTGGACGTTCGCGGTGTCGACAAACCTCTTCGTGGTTACGCCGGCCAGTGCTGAAGGGTCCATGATGGCGTACCGGGATGATGGGATATGTGCATAGGTCCTGTCGAACGGGGCGCAACGAGCAAGGCCATTGGCGCGCCTGAACATGCACCCGACGGCGAGTTCAAGCTGTTCCGCAGTTCCGCCTTTACGTCCCGAAATGTTAAAGATTCGTGAAATCTGACCGTAATAGTAAAGACGTGGGTGTAAAGACGTGGGTGGCACATAGCGTTCAACCTGCCACTCGAACAGTAGTCGGAGAACAGCGTGAGATTTAAGGCGGCACGGGACCGTAAAAAAAACAGTGCGAATCGGTTTCGGGACGATGCGGGCGCAAACCCCGGTGCCCGCCCAGCACGAAACCAGCAGTTCCTCTCTTATTTCCTCTTCCGATATGGTCAACACAGGTCCCCACCTCTGGGATGTATCTTCATTGCTATTGCTGCCGCAATTGGCATAGGTGTACTGGTGCATCATGCAGCCAGTGAAGCGGCGATTACCGTACGGCTTGCCTTGTCCATTGCGGCAGGCGTCGCGGGGTTCGCGGCTGTTTGCAGAAAGCTTGGCTCTGACTACGCCCAGCAGTGTGCCGCAGTCGCGCTAGCAAGTGGACTGCTAAATTCGAATCGCGACTGCCTGAAGCTGCTGACTGTAGATGGAAAAATGCTGTGGGTGTCGGAGCAGGGCGCCGCATTGATGGAAGCGGAGTCACCGGAGCAACTGGCCGGCGCGGACTGGCTGAATTTCTGGCGCGCGGACGACCGCACAGCGGCGGAAAACGCCTGCAGTGGCGCGCTCACAGGGAAGAGCATGTCTTTCACTGGAAGCTGCGCCACCACCAAGGGACGTACCAAATGGTGGAACTCCACGCTCTCGCCAGTTACTGGCGAGGACGGCGCGGTTGTCGCGCTTCTTTGCGCTTCAGAAGATGTCACCCAGCAATGTGAGTTGTTGAAAACGCTCCGCGAACGTGATGAGCTGATGCATGAAATGGAGTCGCATGTGCGGCTTGTTTTTTATTCATATAGCCCGGATTTCGAACGCTTCCATCATGTAAGCGCAGGGGTTGAGCGCGTGTTCGGCATTACGCCCTCAGAGCTCAGCAGGAGACCTTCCGCGTGGCTCGAGCTGGTGCTGCCTGAGGACCTGGAACCTTTGCGCGACGAGATGCGTCGCATCGCGTCTGAAGCGGCCGAAGGCCGGTTCGACTACCGCATCCGACGCCCCGATGGTTGCCTGCGTTGGATTAGAAGCACGGCTTACCCCGTCCGCGATGAGTCGGGAGACGTGGTGCGCATTGTTGGGGTCAGCGAGGACATCACGCTAGAACAGGAACGCCTCGAGGCACTCGACCGTTTAGCCTACACGGATGGGCTGACGGGTTTAGCTAACCGTAGCGCTCTCATTCGGCGGATGAAAACGCTTTGCACACAGAACGTCCCCTTCGGTCTCATGTTTATTGACCTGGACCGATTCAAAGTGCTTAACGATACGCTGGGCCATACTGCCGCTGACCGTCTGTTGAAGGACATCGCGGAAGTCATCCAGGGAGCACTTCCTCCCGATGCATGTATTGCGCGTCTTGGAGGAGACGAGTTCGCGGTAATCATCTCTGACGAGACGGACAAGGACAGGTTGGCAACCTTGGCGCAATCTCTTCTCAGCGTGTTTTCGAGCGACGTTCGGAAAGCCAACGCTGAGCCGTTCGTCACGGCGTCTATCGGCATCTCTCTCTTTCCTGAACACGGTCGGGACCACGAGGCGCTCCTCACAAGCGCGGATATTGCAATGTATGGGGCAAAGAAGGGTGGCCGCAACGGCTTCAGGTTTGCCGACCAGGCGTCCAGCGATGTACTTGGAGATTTCGAACTGGAACGCAGCCTGCCTAAGGCGCTCGCGTGCGAGCAATTCGTCCTTCATTTCCAGGGTATCCATGAGCCAGCTTCCCTGGCCTTGAAAGGCGTTGAAGCGCTCCTTAGATGGAACCATCCAACGCGAGGCATGGTGGGACCCGGTAGTTTCATCCCGATACTCGAAGCGAGCGGGTTCATCGTGGAAGTTGGGGCATGGGTAATGGATGCGGCCCTGGCTCAACTGGCGGTCTGGCGGTCCGCCGGAAGAAGGGGACTTTGCATGTCAGTGAACGTGTCGGCGCGCCAGCTCAGGGATGACACCATCGTCGCGGTAGTTGACGAGGCGCTGCGCAAGCATCAATTGCCGCCGCGCTGCCTTGAAATCGAACTGACTGAAACTGCGCTGATGGAGAACCCGTCACTCGCGCAGAAGACGCTGCTAGCGCTGAAGCGCCTTGGCGTGCGTATCGCTATCGACGATTTCGGGACGGGCTACTCAAGCCTACGCTATCTGGCCGACTTCTCGCCGGACACGGTGAAGATTGACCGTTCGTTTACGGAAAGGCTCGGTTGCGACGCAGCTACCGCGTCGATTGTCCGGGGCATCGTTCAGATGTCGCATGAACTAGGCATGAAGGTGACGGCCGAAGGTGTCGAAACGAAAAAGCAGTTACATGCCCTGCGCGACGCAAGCTGCGACTATGTCCAGGGATATTTTCTGACAAAACCAGCCAATCCACAGAACCTTGTCGATGGATGTCGCTCGCTGGCGACGCGGCACGGCCAAACTTCCGTATCTTCGTTTGCGGCGGATGGTCAGGACTGACAGTGTCAATGCGTCCGGCTGGCGCCTGGAACAATGCTCGTCAAATCTACGTTCCATTCTGACAGCTGGCTTTCGGTAGAACGCATGCCGGCTGACTCGTCACCGTGCGCGCTTCCTCGTAGCGGGGCGCCCGCTGCGTCGAGGCACGCTCGTTGCGCGCGTGGCCCACGCAACACCGTATTTGTGCGCCATGTCTACTGTGCTGCTCGTTGATGACGATGTGGAGAGCTTGTGGGCGATGCAGCTTGCGCTGGAGAGCCGGGGCCATCATGTCCTTCTTGCAGAAAGCGCAGGTGATGCGCTGCGAAGGCTCGCCCACGAACCCGCGCGCTTCGTCGTCACCGACCTCGAGATGCCGGAGATGGATGGAGCGGAACTGTGCAGACGGCTGCGGTGCCAGCCTGTATTCGCCCAGCTACCGATTGTCCTCATGTCGGCGGCGCCTGAACCGACGGTTGGGCCGCCGTGCTGGACAATGTATCTCCGCAAGCTAGTAGACCTGTCCTCACTGTTGCGTGCGCTCGACTGTTTCGTTGCGCACCGGCTGAGCTCGACGCCGGGCACCGACACCAATCGGACCGGCCGGCCGGGCCGGTGAACTGACGTTACCGAATTCCCCGAACGGCGCCGAATGCTGCACCGGACTTGCCGTCCCGTTGCGTGAACGTGCTCGCCGCGAGGGCGGCTGGCTCAAGAGCGGTCCAGCGACGGCCTCCCTATGCCCGGATTAATGCGGCGACTGTAGCGATGGCGGCTCCCGCGTGGCTGGTCGCCGAAGCTATGCGCGGATGCCACCGCGATGGCATCCGCGTTAGGTCTCACTGCCCATATGCCGTGGACGGCTCACGGGTAGTCTGTTTCAGTGCTGGCTCGGCCGGAAAGTCGGGTCGCTTTCCACCACGTCCTGGGTTGCGGACCAGTATGGTTGCCGGTTGTAGTAGCTGTACGTCGACTCTCCCCATTTTGCATCCGCCATCGCCGGCCAGTGGTCCTTGTCGAAGCCGGGGTCGTCCTTGAGGCGCTGCGCCGCAATATCGACGACGAAGCACTTCTCGTCCGTATCGAGAGTCAGCGCGCTCCACGGGATGGCGTGCAGGTTAGAACCCATTCCGAGGAAGCCGCCCTCGGAAAGGACTGCATAAGCGATGCGACCGTTACGGACATCGAGCATGATGTCCGAAATCTTTCCCACATGTTCGCCGTCCGAAGACACGACCTTGGTCCCATCGAGCGTCGCTGCAGCCATGACCTCGGGCCCCGGACCTTCGCCGACACCGCCGCCGACGATGTTAGCGCCGCCTTGAGTACCGCCTTGTGGGTTAATTGAGCCCATCACGCACCTCCATAACAAAACAGTGCTCTAATTCGTAGCAAATGCTATGCCCGCAACGGCGACCTAACCTCCGCTCCCAACTGAAGGAAAGGTCCGCGAACCACGCGCTTTTCCTATACTGATTTTGTCGCGATTTGACTATCGCGACGTTGGTCGCATACTCGGAGGAAGGCATCATGAACAAGGACCAGGTCAAAGGCGTTGCTGAAAAGGTGAAGGGCAAGGTCAACGAGGCAATGGGCAAGGTCACGGGCAGACCGGCCCGGGAACTGAAGGGCGACGTCCAGCAAGGCGCGGGACAAGCCAGGAAAGACGCCGGTGACGTCAAGGAAGCGGCGAAGGACCGTCCCACACGTCACCATTAGCCGCATACTTCTTTGCGCTGGGTCAATGCATTGACCCAGCGTCAACCGCTGGTCTGGACGGCCGAGTCCCGAAGTGGTTCGCCGGTGCCGGCGATGAACGCGTGCCTCACTGCGCCCCTGATGTCACGCGACATTTCAAGCCGTGCTGTGACCGTCCTCAAGGCCGCCGTGAACAGGGCGTGCACTTGGTCAACCTCACTGCGCACGGGCATTCATTCCATGCAGTCGACTTTCCGAATGATGGATACCGTTGTCGCCCAGTCGTCGAGCCGCTAAACGGCGGCAAATGTCGCTGTCAATTCGACAATCCTACGCGGCTGTCACAGCAAACTTATGCAGCCCGCGACCGAAGGCAACCGAAGAATTAAATCGACATGAAAAAGTGCGATATCGTTAGGATTCCTATTAAGTCAACTTTGCAAGCTCAACCTCCACGCAGCGCACGACTGCGTACTCCGCGCTGATGCACCTTACGCCAATATGGACCCAACAGCCGCCGTGCTGTCTGGTTCCGGGCCGGCGGATGCACTGGTTCGCGCATTGGCCCACGGTTCGCTAATCGTGGCGACGTATGGCCCGGAGGATGTGTTGGGTGATGCGAGCGCCGTGTTCAAACGGGCGTTTCGGCTTCAGGCAGTCGAAGGTGCCACGACGTTTGCCGACCTGATATTGCGGGTGCGCGCAACCGTACTGGGCCGGGAATCGATTCTGAAGACCCTCACCGGGTTATCGCCGAGACGCAACTACGACAACGCAGTCAGCCTGGGCACGGTTTTTACGACGGACACTGTCTTGTTCGATATTGGCGCGAACTGCCTGCAAAATTTTTGCCGCCCTGATGGGAAGTCGCTTGACGCGGGCAAGGTTCGAATGACGGTCAGGAACTCGTGCAGTGCGACCTTCAACGCCGTCGCGGGAATCAACAGCCAGTCCACAGGTATGTGCTACTGCGACTCAACGGTGTCGGCTCGCGCTTGCGCAATTTCCACCGGGTGTTGCTCGTCATAGGTGTCGAACAACTGTAAGCACAACTGGGTCAGTAATGCGAGGTCCATGGCCTGGTCTGCGTGTTCGACCTCTCCTGCGTTGAGCACGTCATCGAGAACCGGCGCAAGACGGCGCAATCGGCCGAAAGTGGCGTAGTCGAGTTCATGTTGGACCTCCTGTTGTCAGCTGGTGGAGCGCATCCTCAGCTGACCAGTCCGAGGAGGTTGCTTACGCTTGACCTGCCGAGCTTTTGAGTGTCCTGAGCGAACTCCAACTGTTTCATAGTGTCTTTTCCATCGGCCCTCCTGGCATTTCGACGCTGACCTCGTACTGTCGCATCGGTCGCGGTCACGGTCGCCTAACTGACCTGAGGAGCGAAATAGCCGCAGCGGTAGTCGTGATATCCGCGCGCGCCAATCGCCCGTATTCCAGTAGCGATGTCCGTCCCAACACCGCTCACCATTTCCAGCCGAGGACTATTAGGGCCCGCGATGACTCGCGCTGGCGCGTAGGGGCGGGCTCATAGACGGCAGAGGTGGCGGTGGCGCATAAACAGGCGCGCGCCTCATAAACGGCTGCCGGAAACCCGATAGTTTGCCCGACATCGACGCGGGCCACCGCTGCCCCTCAAAGTGCAAGCGCGGTGGCTCCAAGGCCTGATGAAAGCGTCAGGTGTCTCGCTTAAACCTTGCAGAGTGCTGCATTCCAGCTGTATTGGCGTGCGGTGAGTGTGCAGGAGAGGGGGCTGGTGCGCCAGAGTGCGGGTGAACGACCTCGAGGTATTCCAGCGGAACGCGCTCAAGCCGTTCTGGCCGCCGCTCACCATCCAGCGGGAATTCGACGCTTACGTGCTTTCCCATGGGCTCATACGCCAGGACCTGCCCGACCCGACCTCGAAACCGGCTTGCCGAGCGGTCGTCGAGTGCACTCAGGCGAGCAGCAGTGAATATCACGAGAGTCTTTTTTCTTACCTGGGACATAAGCAAGTCCTTAATTCCATTGTTCAGAAGATAGGACACCGGTGCAGGCGACGCAAGGCAAAAAAAGGGGCTCGCACCCCAAGCAAGCCGTTTCGGCGTACGACGGCTCTCGCGTCAGGGTGACTTCTTCGTCCGCCGCCAAGGTACCGGGAGCACCAAGCGTTGCTGGAGGCACGGAAAAGCCAAAAATCGACAGCTTGCCGCACTGCAGGCCGCCGAGGGGCGCCAGCTATGCGAAGGACCGTCGTGCGGGCGGCATTTTCGGATACGGAGTGAGCGTCCGTTGTCGGTTCTATCGCCTACCTGCCGTTGCGAAGCGACGAATCAGCGACCCTAGGCGCGCGCCTTGCGCACTTCGTTCGTGAGCGGCAGTCGCTTTGAGGTACCCGCTTCGGAGGTGAACCATGAAACATAACAACATGACGTTTTGCGCTTCGGCTCTCGTGATGGCACTGGCGGCAATCACATACGCGCACGCTGGCGGCCCTGCTGGTGGGACGTTAACACCGGGGGTCGCTTCGATGACAGCCCCAAACGACAGTCAATACGGTTCGCCGGATGTCACGCGCGGTGGCGTCGGTGTGCTGCAGAGCAGCCCTCCGACCGCAGGTGCTAACCGCGGGAAGGCCAATGGTCTGAATATGGGTACCCGTAGCGGCGTGAACAGCGACGTCAACAGACCACGGTACGGCCCAAAAGAAAACAGCCAGTAGTGGTAACAGCGGACTGCACGCGGCGTCAGCATCGGCAGAGGCTCACTCGACAAGCAACAAGCGCATGCCTGCAGGTTCGGGTGAACGCGTGGACAGGGGTCGACGGCTTCGTCCCGCGGACGACTCGTGAAATTGGTTTCGCCGGCGCAGGCACGCGCGGCAAAGGTGTCCCTGAGCGGGACTTTTGTTTGCGGGTTCCCTCAACGGTGAGTCGCACCACGAAGCGATTAGCGGCTGAGACACCTCACGGCCCGGGGCAAACGCATTCTCAGGGGCATAAGCTCGCAGCGACCCGCGGGAAGACGTCCATCGGACGCAATTTATTCCCGCACGACTCCCATTGCGACTCGATTGATGACATCGGGGCATAAGCACTTCGCGTCCCCTACGAAGGAAGGTCTGGGCGAGCGGTCCAGTTCCCGCCATCAGGTGAGAGACGCAAGCGCGCTCCGCGACATATCGGAGCATGTTGAATCGTCCTGCGAACACCATGTTGCTAATATCCATTATTTCGCTGGTCGACGGTCCGCATCCACTTCGTTTGCTGCCTGCTCCCAGAATTGCACGTCCCGTCCTTCAGGAGCACCGGCTTCTTCCCACAATGTCCGTGCGCGGGGGCGAATATGGGCGTCACGCTCGGAGGTGCACTCGCGGTCCTCAAGGTGCCTGCCGTCTGCATCGACTGACATGGTGACGACATCGTATCCGTTGGCAATCGTCGACCAATTCGAAACCTGCTGAGCTTTCTCGAACTGAGTGATTGCACCTTCCACGGCCTCCTGCTTCGTCCCTTGAGCCACCGCGACGCGCATTAGCTCACTGTGATGCGGCATTCCCCCATTTCCCAGAACTTCCCTGTAGAAGACAACTTCGTATGGGCGCCTTTCTGAGGCGCCACCTTCCACATCGCTCATGGAGATGACGCCGACCAGATGTCCGTCGCCGTCGGTAACAGCGAGCCTCTGCACATGAGCCGCGTGCATTGTCAGCACTGCTGACTCGACCGGGTCGTCTTCGCCGCAACGGATGACGTCCAACGACATGACGTCGCAGACTTTCATCACGTTGGTGTCTAAACCGTCGGCCACGCCGCGCATTGCGATATCACGGTCAGTAATCATCCCGAGAACCGTGTCGTCCTGGCACACTGGAAGACAGCCAACATTTTCCCGCTTAAGAATGCGCGCTGCCGCGGCCAGTGTCTGGTCCGGTCTAACGCAGACCGCATCTTTCATCCGCTCTCTAACCAGCATGGTATGCCCCTATCAAGGTGAATCGTAAAGCAGTTAGGCGCGCCTGCGCCTGCTCAAGGTTGGTCGCAGCGGACAGGGCGGACTGGGTTTGCAGATGGGACGCCTGCGCGACGCACGACAAGCCGACACGTGGACGAGTCAGCTCGAATAGGTCGGTGTTCGCCTGGATGTGCGGGCTGAAACTGTTCGCGATGGCAGGACTTTCCGGACGCCTCATCGCCGTTGCCCCACAGCGCCGCTTAGGTCCTTAGCGTACTCCTTATCGAGAGGCAGAAACCACCTATATTCAGGGCGTTCCTACCGTCATAGCTTGTGCAGTGAAGGCCTTCGTTGCTGCGCGAGTGGTTAGAGCCCCACCGATGTGTTCTGGGCTCATTTCCTCGGATGACAACAATGACATCCGAAGGCGCACGGATTGAGTTTGCCTGCCCTTTTCCGCGTAGACGGCGTGGGCGGCGCTCCTGCCTCGGAGTCGTACGCTCGCGCTGACGTTGCTTGGCCGCTGCGGGTCGCCCGGTTCGTGGTTTCATGTGGGGGCGCCTCCCGTTCTGGCGCGCGGTCTGTAACCTGCCGTAGACGTACAGCAGCATCAAGCCTCTCACGATTCCGCAGGCGTCAGGTGCTATCGCTGGAGCTCGCGCTCTCGCAGGACCTTTGCAAGACGCCTTTCGCATGTTTCTTGGTAGCCCGGTTATGGTTTATGAGCAGAACGAATCTAAAACTATGAGACACGCGACCAGACCACGCAGTACCTCGACGAGAAAACAGCTGTGAAGAAGAGGCTGGGAGGACAAGGCGCAACGGAAATCTGCATCGAGACCGCCTACCACCGCGAGCCTCACAAGCGTGGCATCGACCGCGCGCATGCTGGTTCTGGTATTTCCGAGATGAACCGGCTTTACACAAAGGCGTAACGAAGGAAGAACTTGTCACATGCGAATTCCGTTGAGCGTGCGTTCCTTGCGCTGTAAACGCTCGCCCCGCTATGTAGGCAACGTTTTTCATATCGTTCCGTAGGAGACCGTGTCGTCCCGGCTGTCCGCGCAAACCGCCGTACCACTATCAACTCGCCGTAAATTAGGACTAGCTGCTGTGGAGGAAAATCTTGCGCACAAGAAGCGAGGAAGAACTCTCAGTACGCAGCCGAGGTAAGGCGCGCCCGGCAGCGGGCTTGTGAGCAGGCCATTCGCGATGGGCGCAATGGATTCAAGGGAAACAAAGCCAACCTTGTTTGCACGACACAACGTGCCGGAAGAACCCTTTCCGCGTCGAGTGACGGGTCGTCCTGGCGGAGCTGTGCCTACTCGTGTTCAATTTGGTTATCGCGGCAAGGACAAGCCTTGAACGGACCACATTGAAGGCCATGGAGCGCGACGACGCAGTCCTGTGATTTTCGGTGAGCCTGGACCTTGCGCGACACGCGCGGCGAAATGGCCGTGATTGAAATCAGCCCAGACGTCACAAAATAGAAGAATTTCACTTTGGGGACACGGTGAAATCGCATATAGAAACGCAATTCTGACGCATCTGGCCAAGTTCGCATCCGGTGGCATCCGCGAGCGAATCGAAACCGAAGTTGTGCAGCCAACACAGGATGGCGAAGCCAATTCGACCCGAAGCGAGGAGTTGGTGGCGACGGTGCTAAAAATTGACCGGAAGAAACGGTTTGTCACATTGCGCGGCCCGACGCTAACTGAGGAATTCGACGTTGCCCCAGATTGTTCTCTTGGCCGTCTGAAAATCGGTGATTCGGTCCGCGCGAAATTCGTCTCTGCCCGCGCGACGTCGGTTGAGCGGGTTGGGACTGCTCCGCAGTGATAGAAGTGCCACCCGGCGGCACCTGTTCATTGCCACGCAGAACGATTGGGCGCTGTGGACGCATCTCCAACGGATGCATGTTCTGAAAAAAGCACGCAGTCTTCCTGCAGGTTTTCTAGATTGAGCAAGCGCCTGTAACCGCTACGGACATCAGGCTTGCACGCCAACTTATCGACCAGGTTTCGAAAGCCCGTTACGCACCCCGCAGACGAGGGAAATCTATAGTCCTGCGGGCATAAAGGTTGCGCGTATATACACGTCCATGTGATGTTTGAAGAGGGCGCCATCTTGCCAGTCATTATTGGACTTTTCGCCTCATACCGCGACGCCAACAACGCGCTGAGCGCCTTGCAAGCGCTCGGTTTGGACCCGGGCAGCGGACACCTTTATCAGGAATGTGGACACGCGTGGCGACCCTCCTCGTGTTCAGAAACTTTGGACGAAACTTCGCACGCAGAAGAACGCGCCGAGTATGCGGCGCATGGCGAATACCTGAGCATCTGCGGCGCAGCGAACCGATTCGGTGCAGCTACGGGCTGTGCTGAGCCTGCTACGGATGTCAGCAGAGTAAGTGCAGAGGCAGACATGCGCACGCTCCTGATTATTGACTTAGGCGCACTGCGGCCTGCACAGGCGTCCGGGGTGCTGTACGACTACGGCGCGGTGGCCGTAAAGGACCCATGGGGACACTGGCGCTTCTCTCCTTACCGAAAGGTCTGCCGGAGCCAGGAGTAAGCGGGACCCTGAAGAAGGAGGGATGGTCCAGGCACTCGCCCTGCAAACCATGCCCGCCCCGAAGGCAAATTCTCGCGCGTCCTTTGCTCGGCCCAAGGAGCCCCATGTGTGCTGTTGCGCCAGGAGTGAAGAATGGCCAATGTGCTGCTCGTCGAAGACGAAGCTGATTTGCTGCAAGCGCTCAATGCCGTGCTTGTTCTCGACGGGCATACCGTACAAACGGCCCAGAACGGAGCGGACGCACTGCATGGTGTCTCTTTAAATGTTCCCGACATTGTCGTGAGCGATATTGTGGTGCTAGTCATGGACGGCATAAGGCTGGTGCGCGCCGTCAGGGCAGCCCCATTGCTCGCCGACATTCCCGTGATTCTGACATCAGCGGTCAATGTACCGCGGAATCTGCCGGTCGACGCTTTCTTGCGGAAGCCGTTCTGCGCCACCGAACTGGTCGACCTTATTAACAGGCTGTTGCGCTACCGCATGGTCCGTCCGTAACCTGTATCGGCCGGCGGGCGTCGCGCCAGCATCTGGGGGCCAGTCCGCGAAAGGTGCATCCGCTTTGGCGACCAGAGGGAAGATACCGGTGCGTCGTCCCTTTCTGTCAACGCCGCAAACATTGAATGCTTTGCTTGAACCCGTGACGCACGCAATGCTTCTGCACTGATGCACTGATGCACTGATGCACTTCACTGGATGTTTTCCGACGGAGCCAGGCCTCGTGCGACTTGTGTTCAGCGAGCCCGTCTGATTGCGAACGAGCGCGGACGGCTTGGTCATCAGGCAAGTGCGGCGGGCGACATTGAATCGGCACAAGACGCATGCGTCTCAACGCCTAGGAGCGCGCAAGCGGCGGGCGGGTATCGATGATGCGGAGTGAACAACCTAGCGCGGCTCCCCTCAGCGACATCTTGAAAGCACAGGCCCGGATGCTCAAGGGCTTCCTAAGCTAGAGACTCATCAAAGGCGCTTTTTGCGACGTATGCCCTTCGCGCTCAAACGTGTGGATGCCCAATGCGCCATGACGGGATTCAGAAGATGCCAAAGGACGGTCACGGAATACAAGGACGTCTGGTGCGTTCGAGGCAGTGTCTGGAACTGCTGCTGTACATGGCAGTCCTCGCTTCGACCGGAGCATGGGCGAGTGGCATTGAATGCGCGGCAACCCGCCGACCAGCCGAGCGCGTCATCTGTGACCACGCCATTCTGAACAACGAGCACAACGGTATCCTCGCTCAACAACAGACCCTTCTCGGGAGCGGTAAGCCATCATCCGGGCGACTCACTAAACGGAGGCACTTCCGGAACGCGTCTACCGAGGTCCGCTGCGTTGGCACGGTCCTCGTGCAATGGAAAACGAAAGCGAACCCCATGGAAGCGAAAACTGGCGCTGCGCCCGCTTCCGGTATAGCTTCCGCACCCGAATTGGCTCCCGTTGGACCTACATCTGGTGCAGGCGTTGTTCCTCCTGGCGAGCACAGTCTTTCTGCAGTCGCAACATCGCCAACATCTGGAGCCTATCTGACGCATCAAGGCACTGAGGCCAGCGCCGCGCTGCTGCAGCCGGCCGCGAATAACACGCTCTCACCCGGGGGTACTTCGTCCGGGTCCGGCACGTACGACGCGCGCCGCGAAAGGAGGCTGACCGCCGGGTTAATAGTGCTCATCCTTATCGCTATTTTACTTAGCGCATTCGTCATCCACCGGAACGAAAGGTTGGGGATAACCACCAATTATCGAAGGGCTCGCGGTAAGAAGAAGCGCTGAATTGGCGTACCTCATCATTGGCATGGCATAGTGTGGCATCACAACCACGGAGGCGGGAATGACCACCCTGGAATCCTTGCAAGCAAAAATCAAAAAACTTCAGAATCAAGCAGAAGCGCTCGTTGCAAAGCAATCGTCGGGCGTCATCGAAAGGATTCGCGAGTTGATGGCGAAGCACGGTCTAACGACCGCAGACATTGACGCGCACACTGGCGGCAAGCAGCGCGCCACGAAAGCAGTTGCTAAGACCAAGAGCAATGGTAGCGCTGCTGCGGTCAAGTATCGCGACCCTAAGAGTGGTGCAACGTGGACCGGGCATGGCCGGGCACCTCAGTGGATTGCAAGCGCGAGGAATCGAGACAAGTTCTTGGTTGACGGAAGTACGGCGACGGCGAAGCAGATTCTTGTCAGCAAAGCGAAGACCGCTGGAAACTATGTCCGCGGTCCGCAGCCTGCGCTTTATCGTGACCCAAAGAGCGGAGCGACTTGGAGCGGGCGCGGGCGGGCGCCGACTTGGATTGCTGAAGCCAAAGACCGGAATAAGTTTTTGATTGCAGGCGGAGCTAAAGCGACTGTGGCGACACCCGCGGGCGCCGTGAGCAAGGCGAAAACTGTGGTGAAGAAGGCCTCGAAGGCAGTCGGTGCGACTTCAACCAAGGGTCAGCCGAAAGGTCCGCAGCCGGCTAAGTATCGCGACCCGAAGTCTGGCGCGACTTGGAGCGGACGCGGTCCGGCTCCGGTGTGGTTGGCTTCGGCGAAAGACCGCAGCAAGTTTCTGATTGATGGCGCCGGTGCGGCTGCCGATGCGAAACCGGCGGTCACAAAGGCTGTCGCGAAGAAGGCCCCGACTGCGAAAAAAACTGTTGCCAAGAAGGCACCGGCGAAAAAAGCGCCGCGCAAGAGCGTGGCTGTGCCCGCTCCGTTGGCCACAGTCGAGTCTCGCGCCGAGTTGACAGCCTAACCGTCGTCGTCACGTGTCCGGTGGACCAGCGATTTTCTGGTTCCTCCGGTACACCAAGCCGACGATATTTTATTGCGCCTGTGTTGCCTGACGTTGCGCGGCTTGCTGTTGAGCGTGCTGTTTCGCAAGGTGTCTGCCGACCATGCAGCCTCCGACAGCACCAACGACAGCGTGGTGGCCGGCGTAGTGCCCGGCGACTCCGCCTACGACAGCGCCCTTGATGCAGCCTGCGGCGTTTGCCGTGCCTGCCGCTGCAAAGGCTAGCGTCGATGCAATCAAGGCCGTTTTTATAACGCTAGCTCTCATTTGAAGATATTACAGGTTGAATCTTTCGAATGGGGTGCCGTCCGATGTTGTTTCAATAACCGCGCCATTCATGGCGCTCGCGCCACTCGTGCTCGCGCCATTGCTGACGGCGCCATTCACGTTCGCGCCACTCGTGACGTTCACGCCATTCGCGGGCTCGCCAGTCATCATCAGTGCCGTACGCCACCGCGACTGGCGGCGGACCATATACGGCGGGAGGTGGTGGTGCATACAACGGCTCTGCCGGCGCATAGACTCCGACCGGAATGCCGATGCCTACGCCAATGTCGACGTGCGCCGACGCGGCGGTGGACGCTGCCAACGCGACAAGACCGAATGCAACTCCAACGATTTTGTCGTTCATTTTCCCTACTCCTCGCACATTCGAGTGCGATGTCAGTGGCTACGGTTCGGAGTGTAGGAGGGGCCGGTGGACACATGTGCAACGGCGGTGCGAGATTGGTAACACGGCATTATTGAGTTACGGGAAGCGCGTGCAGCTGCGTCAGGACCTACCGTTGCCTCGCCCTAGTGCTCAAAAACGAGGCTCACCACTACGGGGCCTGTGGGTTAACACTCCCGAAACTCTTGCGCATCATCTTGAGGCGACTTCGGTGATTACTCAAAGTACGGCGTTAAGGAGCCAAGAGCCGTCCGATTTGATGAATTCGTAGGTGAGACCCTGGCTCTCGCCGCTCTTAGGACTGTAGTAGACGGCCCTGAAGGTGAACGCATTCAGGGACTTCTGTGTCCACGAATCCGTTCGCAAAATGCTTAGGCAGCGATTCTTTGGCGCATATCTCATGCTGCTGAACGGGGCTGGAATGTAGCCATTTCCCAGCTGGGCTGACGTATACATGCTGAGAACACGAGAGGCATTCCAGTCGTGATAACAGGCGGACTTCGACATCACAGCGACTAGCACCGGCTGAGCAGAGCCGGCCATGCCGCGTAGCCCGGCATCCCGTGACGATAGCGAGGCGCTGATTGCGTCGCGCATCTGCCCCTGCTGCTCTGCAGACAGCGACGGTCCAAACATCGCGGGAGCACCGCTAGCCTTAGCAACTAAGACGAATGTGGCCGCCCGGTGCTGAATACGCTGCATCATAATCGGTTGTTACTGTTCAGCCAACGCCCCTGCCCCTGAAGTGTCGGTGCGGCAGTCGGGACCGCCTGCTCCGCAGCAGCCTCGGAAGTTCTTCGTTTCGCAGTTGACTTGTTTGCGCCTACGACCATCGATGACCCAACGTGACTCGCTCCGTAGATACAGCGCGGGGAGCCATTAAAACCCGATATTGTCTTCGACCGTCGTTTTGGTGGAAATTGCAGTGCTCGACGGCTTGTACGCATAGTAGCCGTCTGTATCACTCGTGAGCTGCGGAGTGACGTTCACGTACCCAAATTGCTTCAGCGCGGAAGCGACCTTTGCGGTGTGCAATAGACAAGAATGTCGGTACACCGAGGCAGGAGCGCGCGGATGCTCGTGCGCGTCCAGAACGTCCAACTCAAAGACTTCAATTGCCTGCACGGCGAAGATATCCGACACAGGCTTGCTGCGAAGTTGCCGCAGAGCGTCAAGCGGCCCTCCGAGTTTGTGCCGCAAAGGGATTACAAAGGTGTGGGTTTCCTCGCGGCTCAAGGCAATCGGAACCGCACGGTTTCGGTCCCACTGCTCAATCGCATCCCATAGCCCCGGTTCGGCGGGGTCGGCAAGCCAATTCAACCGGGCGTCACCCAAATGAAGAGCAAACGCCATCATGGGCATTTTCGGGCCGCTCATGGGAACAACATCGAAGGAGGCGCGACGCTCCCGGACGTAGCGCGTCGGGTCGAACGAGACCATTTGTTCAAGCACGGGCCCACGCAGACGGGAACTCACGTGCGGATATTGACTCGCCGGCGCGATGATGCCGAGCGGAATACGGGAAGAGACATTGAACTTCTTAAATTTTGTGGTGGCATTCAGCATTTTCTTTCCGACTCTGGTTAAACTCGATTTAGGACTGGAAGTGAGAATAATGACAAGTCATGTATAAAACAAGGTATAAATCGCGGTTTCGCATTATTTTGAGACCGCGATAAATTTTTAAACGGAATCAATTTGCGTTTCGGTTTAAGCGCATTTGAAAACGCACGTCAGAGCAGCGTCGAGGGGCGGCTGCCTCGAGCGTCGGAATCGGGAAAGGACTGCAGCCCTTTGCGCGGGGACCGCCGTTGAAACGGGCTTGGAGACGGGATTGTGCAGCGTTTTCTTTTGGCAAACCATTTCAATACCTTTCAGGCCCATGCGTGCCAATGACTTGTTACTGACCAACTGATTTTGGCGGCGTTCTGGCGACCGATACCGACCGACCGGCATGCAGTACCAGCCTTCACCGGGTCTCCCGGCTCTTCTCGATTTTCTCCTCGAGCGCCATGCTGAGTGGGCCGAAAGAGGCGTCGTACTTCGATATTTAACGCGACGTGCCTTGTATCGAGCCTACCGCCCAGTCCGTCCTGAATGAGCCCGGCGCCACAGCGTCTTATCGATATTCGGTTTTTTTCGAGAAAAGGCTAAAAGCCGGCGCCTAAACGAACTTTATTTCGGGTTCGTGTTATGTCTCTTCAGCATTCAAGCGATTCTTATGTATCGCAATCCAGTTCGTCACGACTTGCCAATACTGGTTCAGCGGAAGTCATCTCAGCTGTATAGAGCTGTTTGCCGGCTGCGGCGCAATGTCGACAGGCTTGAACCGGGCAGGAATTGAACATGCCGCGCTAGTGGAATTCAACCGGATGGCATGTGAGACGCTCCGGCGCAATTTTTGCGCGGTACCGGGCGACGGTCCGGGCGTACTCGAAAAAGATGTCCGGGGTGTCGACTGGCGCAGTTTCCAGGGCGTCGACGTTGTGGCCGGCGGGCCTCCTTGCCAGCCGTTTTCAAACGGGGGGCGCGGTGCCGGGGAGAGGGACGCGCGCGATATGTGGCCCGAGGCTATCAGAGCGGTACGCGAGATTCGCCCAAAAGCATTTCTGTTTGAAAACGTTCAGGGGTTGCTCAGGCCAGCTTTCTCCGACTACCTTTCCCGCATCGTCGTCGAGCTTGAGTGTGGCGGTGGAAGTCCGGAGAGCGCGCCTTGTCTGTATGAAGTAGCAGTGATTCCGGTAGACGCAGCGAACTACGGGGCTGCGCAAAGACGCAAGCGAGTCCTTGTTGCCGGTGTTCGAACAGATGTCGGAGTATTGACGCCCTTTCCGCGCCCAACTCACAGCGCCGAACGACTCGTTTACGACAAGTGGCTATCGGCAGACTATTGGAAGCGCCATGAGCTTCCGTCACCGGACGTGGTGACGGCGTCCTTCGCGGAACGTACCATTTTGAAAAGGATGGGTCCACGCATCCGGCCTGTGGAGCAGCCGTGGCAGACGTGTCGAGACGCGTTTCTAGGTCTGGGCGAGCCGCTGGCCCCCGCATCGGTTCTTGGACATGAACCGGCCAGCGGTGTAGCCAGGCAGTATCCTGGACACACAGGCAGCCGAGCAGACCTGCCTTCAAGGGCGCTGAAAGCAGGTGTGAACGGCGTGCCAGGTGGCGAGAACATGCTCGCAAGCGAAGATGGTGTCTGCCGATATTTCACCGTGCGTGAAGCTGCTCGTCTGCAAGGACTACCGGATTCTTTCTTGCCGTACGGTCGTTATTCGGAAGCTATGCGTCAGCTTGGTAACGCAGTACCTGCGCAGCTCGCTGAGGTAGCAGGGCGCTGGCTGTCCGACATCGTGATGTCGGACGATACGACGCGCGCAGAAGAATAGGAACACCTACACGCGGGGGAACCGCTTTCACTTATGCATCAAGGGCGGGCTGGAGCAGGGCCCGTTACCGAAATCAATCGATGAACGTCTCTCCGGCCTCACACGATTTAAAGGTGCATCGCTATACCGGATTTCACAAGCGACAGCACATGCAAACCTATCTCGACCTCTACCAGTTGGCCGAACGGCTTGGCTTGAAAACAGAAACAATTGTTCGCAACGCGAAGCATGCACCGTGGCGATTGCCTCCGCGAGCACAACTGGCGGACCGGCGCATGCTGCGTTGGCACGTCACCGTTTTCACTAGAGGACTAAAGCGGGCTTGCGCTCACGAACGTCTCACGTTTCTCCGTAAGGGGCTTCCGCAGGCGAGGTACAACAGTGAGGCCTATGTCGATTGTCCGCAAACGGAAGCCTCTGTAGCGAATGTTCAGTTGGTCCTTTAGCCGCGCGTCACCGTTGCAGAGCGCGTCTGCAGTTGCGGTGCGCAACGGGCGTGAGCTCGCCGTCGGGTGTACGCGCGCGGCGTGCCAATGGAGTTGGTCGTTACGCTCAGCACGCACGCCGGCAATCCTTGCAGGATGAACACCCATTTCCATCCGGCCAGACCGAGAGCTTGTGGACGGCGTCGCTTCGGTGGCCGCCGATTCTCGTATCCTTAAGCCGGGGGCGATGGAGAAAGCTATTGTGACGAGATGAGTCAGGCGACCGGCGAGGTCGCCCGATGTTGCTTAAGCTCTCGGGGCTACAGTTTGTGGTTCACCAGCAAGGGAAAAAATTGGCAGCGCTAGAGAAAACGTCGCACCCTGGTCGAGGTTGTTCCTGGCTGTCAGTGTACCGCCATGAGCTTCGACAATTGAGCGTGAAATTGCCAGACCTATACCCATGCCTTTTGCCTTCGAGGTGACAAACGGCTGGAAAAGAGCATCGAGCTCAGCGATACCCTCTCCGTTGTCAGAAATTTCGATTGTAGCCACCAGCTCATTGACGACACCGCCGGTGATGCTGACTTTTGGTGTGCGGCCGGTATTTACTGTTGCTTCGATTGCATTCGACATCAGGTTGATAAGGACCTGCTGAATCTGTATCCGGTCGACGTTCATGTCTGGAAGATTGTCGGGAAATTCCAGCGTTATGGCGGCGTCTCGCATACTGGGGTCTTCTTTCAACAATCTCACTGCGTCCCGGACCATGTCAGGAATACGGCATTGAGACTTCTTGAGGGTCTCTCGTTTGAACAGGGTACGGATGCTCTGCATCGTTTCGTCGGCACCATGGCCATCTCGGAGTATGGCCTCCACGGAAGAGCGCGCCTCGTCGAGATTTGGCGGGTTGGCCGCAAGCCAGCGACGACAGGCGTGAGCATTCGCGATAACAGACGTAAGTGGTTGATTGAGTTCGTGCGCTATCGAGGCCGATAATTCAGCGACCGTTGCAATCTGGGTCGCGCGAGCGAGTTGAATTTGTACTTCTCGCAAGCTGTCTTCAGCACATTTTTGTTCGTCGATGTCGATGTTCAGGCCGTACCACTGAACGATGCTACCATCCGCATCGCGCATTGCTTCGGCGCGTACCTGATGCCAGCGGTATGGCCTGTCCTCGCAGTGCATATGGCGCGTACGGATGACATTGGTGTAGGGTTCACCAGTCTGAACTGAGTGTGTCCATTTTTGAATGACGCTCTCCCAGTCATCTGGGTGGATAAGCTTCATATATCCGAGGTCACGAGTCTCCGATATGTCCACCCCGGCGTATTCTGCGAGTCTCCGGTTGTAGTAGGTCGGTTGCCCGTCAGCATCGGTGCACCAAATCATTCCTGGGATTGTGTCGGTAATCTCCCGCGACTGGTGCTCGCGCTGCTGGAGTGCGACTTCCGTTTCTTTCAGGTCGTCAATGTCCGTGCACACGCCATACCAATGAAGGATTTCACCCGTCTCATCGCGGAACGGTTCGCTGCGGACGAGATACCAGTGTAGTTTCCCATCAGCTCCCGTAATCTGGTAAGTGTCCCGGTAAGATGAGCCCTCGAGGACGCATTGCTGCCAATGTTTGCGGACACGCGCCCGCTCGTCAGGCGGAACGAGGCTGAATAAGGGCTTTCCGTCAATTTCCTCCGAGGTCTTTCCGATGAACGAAAGCATGCGGCGATTCCATCGGTCGATTTCCCCGCCTGGGGTGGCGCGCCAAATCATGGCAGGCATTGCGTCTATGAGCCTGCGAAGATGTAACTCCTCGCGTCTCAGTCGTTCGTCTCCAATTTTTCGCTCGTGGATATCGGTGAGCAGGCCGTACCAGTTAGTAATATCGCCTCGGGCGTTACGCATTGCACTGGCCTGACACTGGAACCATCGATAGGACCCGTCAGCAGCGCGAAGGCGATGTACCGTATCGTACGTCGCCCCGCTTTTCATCGAGTGGTCCCATGTTTCAGTAACTGTCGCGTAGTCATCCGGATGAACAAGGTCAAACCAGCCGTTGCTGGTCAGTTCATGCAGGCTTCTGCCGGTGTAGGCTTCCGCTCGTTTGTTCACATACTCTATTGAACCGGCGGCGTCAGTGCTCCATAAGAAGCCTGGCACTGCGTCGGTGAGCCAGTTGAGCTGCGCTTCACGCTCGCGGATGACCTCTTTCGTTTTGTACAGGTCATCGATATCGAGGCTCATCACATACCATTTGTACACGCTTCCGTCCTCGTTGAAATAAGGAACGGAACGGGAAAGACGCCAGTGATACGCGCCGTCCGCATTTTTCCAGCGGTACGTGTCCTCGTAAGCTGCCATCTGTTCGACCGACCGGAGATAACCTTGTCTGATTCGCTCCTTGTCGTCGGGGTGAATGAAATGCAGAAATCCGAGTTTTTGTAGCTCCTCCAGCGTAGTACCGGTTTCCTCAAGGATGTGGCGGTTGACGAATTCGAAATCCGCTGTCGTTCTTGTGGCGAAGCGACCCGGAAGGCGGTCGAGCAGTTCCCGGGCTTCCTTCTCGCTTTTCTGCAAGGCTTCCTGAGCCTTTATTGCGTCGTCGACCTCGATACCGACCAGGTACCAGTTGATTACGACCCCTTCGTCATAAAACGGTTCAGCGACAAGGTGTTGCCATCTGTACACACCATCGCAATGCTGCATCCGGACGACGACATCGACGGGGCGACCTGCTTCAATACACTGCGCCCATTGGGCACGCACAGCTTCTACCTCGGAGGGATGGATGTAGTTCATCCATAGGTCACCGACAACCTCTTCGCTTGGACGGCCCAATGCGGCGAGCCCGGCCTTGTTTACGTAAACGAGTTGGCCGGCGGGGTCCGCGACGCACACGCAAGCTGGGACGCGGTCAACTATTCGCCTGTAGTTTTGTCCTTCGCTCCGAAGACGCAGTTCCGCAATCTTGCGGTCGTTAATGTCCCAGTTCAGACACATCCAACGGACAAGTGCGCCGTTCATACCTCGGATGGCCCGCGTCCGGCACAGGAACCATCGGTAGACGCCGTCTGCGCGGCGAATCCGGAGTTCGAGTTCGCCGGGGTCCCGGCCTGCAACCAGCGCCTTCCAGTAATGTTCGTTTGCTGCGACGTCGTCGGGGTGGATGACATCGTCATAATTAGCGTAATTGTTACTTATCTGGATTCCCGTGTATTCGCGGATGCTCTGGCTGAGATATTCGGGCGAGCCGTCAGGGTAAGCAGTCCAAACATGACCAGGGAATAACGCACCCATCGCTTCCAAGGTTTGATTTCTTTGACGCAGGAGTCTGATGCTGCGACTGCCGCCCGATATAAAGGGGGTCATGGTCGTCTCCCGATTATTTAAGCAGCATACGCTCCGGCAGCCATCGCCGCACCGCTACCGGAGCGACGGTGACAATGACCAAATTCTTCAAACTGGAAGCTGCGGAGCATTGATTTTCTGGGCGTCGAGCTTGTTGCCGAGGTCGAGTTCACGGAATGGACTGCGGAAGGCGTGGTACGACAGGCGTCGTTCAAGGGGACGCGCGTCGACAAGCCTGCGCGACGCGTCGTTCGCGAGTCTGGAGTAGAGCTAGCCCCTGCTCCTGTCTTCCAGGTCAAAGTCACGTACCCGGAGCGCATCGTTGACCCATCGAGCGGTGTCATGAATCTCGACCTGGTCCGGTACTACGAGAGCGTTGCCCTGTGGATACCGCCCCGTTTGGCGGGCCGGCCGCTTGCGATGGTCCGGGCGCCTGCGGGCTTTGCCGGCGAGTTGTTTTTTCAGAAGCATGCAGAAAGGGCCGGAATGCCCGGTCTCCCAGGCGCACGCCCGTGGCTTGCTAAAGCTGAACGAACTGCTCTCCCCGCACCGCTCGGCGAGCAATCAGCTTATCGGACTCGAGGATGCATCTGAAGATGAACTACGTCGCCGCGCTGCAGCTTACTTCGATTACCGACAAATCGGCAAATGACAGCTCCGAGTTCGGCAGAACAAATGTTGACCACCGAAGCGCAGCCGGCGAAGGCCGAGCAAGAACGGTCAGAGTCGACGGCAAGCCTTGAAGCAAAATTGCTCTTTGAAACACCTATCTGTTCCACTCAAAGCGGCGCTCGGCGGCTAGGTCGCTGCATTCAATTCGGTGAGAGGTCGGCGGGCACGGCCGAAATCAGTTTGGCGATATTCTAACGGAGCGAATGCGTAGCATGCGTCTGCACCCCCTCTGCTTTTGCAAACTGGAGCGTAGTGCTCGCCAGAAGCTGGCGTCCGGTTGGGAGGATTTGCGCCCCGATAACTATCCCCAGCAATCCCACCAGGGCCACCATTGGCGGTGCCGGCGACCGTACACGAATCAGGCTGTATATCGCGCCGGCGAGAATGCCACCAAGGAGCGAGAGAATATAAGGTTTCATTGGCAGAAAATTGCTCGGACTCGGGTATCAGCGTGCTCGGTGGTTGTCGCGAACTATTTGCATTCAAGTAACAGCCATGGACATTGCGCTGAAAGGCACGCACCGGAATGATTACTCCGGAGACGAGCCTCGCATGTCACTTGCTCAGCATGCGTTGTTACGTCAGGTCTTCGCCGGGACTGGAGCGAGAGACTCGTGCTTTGTCTTGGTACGCTGGGGGGCGTTATGAACCCTCGTGTAGGCGTAGTCGACGCCCATTCCGTATGCGCCCGAATGCTCCTTCACGATTTCCATCACTGCGTCATACGTTTCTTTGCGCGCCCAGTCGCGCTGCCACTCGAGCAGGACCTGTTGCCATGTGACCGGGACGGCGCCGGCCTGCACCATTCGTTGCATCGCGAAGTCGTGCGCGTCCTTCGACGTGCCGCCGGACGCATCGGCGACCATGTAAATTTCATAGCCGCCTTCGAGCATCGCGCAGAGCGCGAACGTCGTGTTGCAGACTTCCGTCCACAGGCCGGCGACGACGACCTTGTTCCGGCCGTTTTTCTTAAGCGCGTCGCGGACCTTCTGGTCGTCCCACGAGTTCATCGAGGTTCGCTCGAGAGTGGGCTGGTCCGGGAACACATCGAGCAGCTCCGGGTACGTGAAGCCGGAGAAGCTCTCGCTCTCGACCGTCGTGATAGTCGTCGGGATGTTGAATGTCTTCGCCGCCTTCGCCAGTCCGACGACGTTGTTCTTCAACACTTGCCGGTCGATTGACTGGACGCCAAAGGCCATCTGCGGCTGCTGGTCGATGAAGATGATTTGGCTGTTGGTCGGTGTAAGTACTTCCAGTTTCTCTGTGCTCATGATGCCATCCGTTCGTAGCAGGTTTTAACAAAAACGTCGCGCCAGATTTGAGCGCCGGAAGAGTCTTTGCGTTGCTCTAATGAATCCAGTAACGACGCATCTCTTGCTGGAAAAAAGACATGAGCAATGCCGTCTCGTGGTCCAGAAGAAGCATAGTGCGAAGCTGTCGATGGCGGTATAACAGCTTTATGTATGATGGCAGTAAGGTCCTTTTCACTTAAGCTTCAAGGAAAGCGCGTGACTCGTTTCATTCGATAGCCGGTGTCTCGCTGGAACGCGTCCTTCAGTCGGTTGCAAGATGGGCGACACCTTTCTAAGCCAGTTGCGAATACGTGTAGGAATGCTCTTTGTTTTCGCCTTGGTCATTGCCGTCGCGAATGGTGGCTTACGGCGTACTTAAGGAGGGGTGGTCGATGAAAGCGTATGTGTTCTCGCTGCTGGCGGGAATCCTGGTAGGCGTGGTCTATAGCTTGATTGGCGTGCCGTCACCGGCACCTCCTATCGTCGCCCTCGTGGGCCTTTTAGGCATACTCGCGGGCGAGCAAATTTTCCCGGTTGCAAAGAAGATGCTTTCCGGAGCCAACTTTCGTGTGGCCTGGAAGGAGGAGCATTGCAATCAACACCTGTTTGGGTCGTTACCTGGCCGGAACTCCGGAAGCCCTCGGCCCATGGCGGGAGTATCGTCTGAGGAGAAGCGTTCATGACGTCTCATCAAGATGCGCCGGACCTGATTCTTCTTAATGGTCGGTTTACGACATTAGATAAATCGAAACCAACGGCCACTGCGGTTGCTATCAAGGACAGTAAATTCATTGCCGTCGGCGGCGACAGCGAGATAAGTCAGCTCAAGTCCGATGGCACTCGCACGGTCGACCTGAAGGGACGCTCAACTCTTCCGGGATTAATCGACAACCATCTCCACATCATCCGTGGCGGGCTGAATTTCAACATGGAGCTCAGGTGGGATGGCGTGCGCTCACTGGCGACTGCCATGGAGATGCTCAAGGCGCAGGTGGCTATTACGCCGCCGCCTCAATGGGTACGTGTCGTCGGTGGATTTACGGAGCACCAGTTCGACGAGCGTCGCTTGCCGACCATCGAAGAACTGAATGCTGCAGCACCCGACACGCCGGTTTTCATGCTGCACCTCTACGACCGCGCGCTGCTGAACGGCGCGGCGCTGCGAGTGGTGGGCTACACGAAGGACACGCCTGAGCCCCCTGGAGGCGAGATTGTGCGCGATAGCGCGGGCAATCCGACCGGGTTGCTGCTGGCGAAGCCCAACGCAGCCATCCTCTATGCGACATTGGCGAAGGGGCCCAAGCTTCCTCTCGAATATCAGCTGAACTCAACGCGGCATTTCATGCGCGAGCTGAATAGATTGGGCGTCACCGGAGCCATTGATGCCGGCGGCGGTTTCCAGAACTTCCCGGAGGACTATGAGGTCGTCAGGAAGCTTGACGCTGAGGGACTGCTGACCATCAGGCTGGCTTACAACCTGTTCACTCAAAAACCCAAGGGTGAGAAAGAAGACTTCGTCAACTGGACGAAGACGTCGAAGTATAAGGACGGGAACGACTACTTCCGGCACAACGGCGCGGGCGAGATGCTCACCTTCTCGGCGGCGGACTTCGAGGACTTCAGGGTGGCGCGCCCGGACATGCCTCCGGAAATGGAGGGCGACCTCGAAGGGGTCGTTCGCGTGCTCGTGGAGAATCGCTGGCCGTGGCGTATGCATGCGACGTACGACGAGACCATCAGTCGTGCGCTCGACGTATTCGAGAAGGTAAACCGCGATACTCCACTTGCCGGCCTGAACTGGTTCTTCGACCACGCGGAAACGATTACAGAGAAGTCGATGGACCGCATCGCAGCGCTCGGTGGGGGCATTGCGGTCCAGCATCGGATGGCGTACCAGGGCGAGTATTTCGTCGAGCGATACGGTGAGAAGGCGGCTGAGGGCACGCCGCCAGTTGCGCGAATGCTCGAGAAAGGAATTCACACGTCGGCGGGGACCGACGCGACTCGAGTGGCGTCCTACAACCCGTGGGTGTCCCTGTCCTGGTTGGTGACCGGCAAGACGGTCGGCGGCATGCGCATTTATCCCCAGCGCAACTGTCTGGACCGGGAGGCGGCCCTGCGCATGTGGACCGAGAAGGTCACCTGGTTCTCGAATGAAGTCGGCAAGAAAGGGCAGATTGCAGTTGGTCAGATCGCGGACCTTATCGTCCCTGACCGTGACTTCTTTGCCTGCGCCGAGGACGACATCGCTGGCACGTCGTCTTTGCTTACGGTCGTAGGAGGCAAGGTTGTGTATGCGACTGGCGAATTCGCCTCGCTGGACGATGGTCCGCCACCTCCGGCGATGCCTGACTGGTCACCGGTGCGAAAATATGGCGGATTTGCCGCATGGAAGCAGGGCGGCGAGTCCGGCGCGCCGCTTCAGCAGGTGGCATCCACAGCATGTGACTGCGCGCGCGCTTGCGGCGTTCACGGTCACGACCATCGGCGCGCGTGGCTTGGCAGTGCGCCGACGTCGGACTATAAGGGCTTTTGGGGAGCGCTGGGATGCGCGTGCTGGGCGGTCTAGAGCGAGGGCCAATGGTGGAGAGTCCATCCTGGGTAGCGGCGCTGCTTCGTCAACCGTGGGTGATGCCATTGGTCCGCATCTGTCTCGTCTCAGCGTACCTCATTGGCGGTGTCGCCAAGCTGATGCATTTCGACGCTGCAGTCGCTGAGCAGGTGCACTTCGGTCTCCATCCCGGGTGGCTTTGGGCTACCTTGGCGATTTTCGTGGAGATTGCCGGCTCCCTGTGCGTCATCTTCAACAGGTTCACGTGGCTCGGAGCGGGAGCGCTGGCTGGATTGACGGGGGTGGCGATGCTCGTGGCGAACAACTTCTGGAGCCTGGAAGGTGTGGCACGCTTCATTGCGCTGAACAGTTTTTTTGAGCACCTCGGGCTGATTGCCGCCTTCGTGATGGTCACCTATCTGGCCAGCGGCGAGCGACGTTCGCGCGTCTAAAAAAGGACAGGGAACTCATTATCATGCGTAACTTTCAATCGCTCGGTATCGCCGTTGCTCTTGCCCTCAGTCTGGTTGCAGGTGCTCCGTCGATTTCTTTCGCAAAGGCAAGCATCGGGGCGCCGCAGTCGACGTCTTACTCTGTCGGGCCGCAGTACGACACCACTCACGTGTATGTGGCACCGGAAGACTTCGACAAGTTCACGGAGAGCTTCGCCGCCACGTTTGGCGGCCACAAATCGCAGCAAGGCGTCTTCCAGGTGACGCCGACACCGAGCCAGACGATGTCCCAACTGGTCTTCACGCCGGTGGGTACGATTTCGGTGTTCGGCTTCAAGACACCGACTCCGTTTCCGTTTGGTGACGAGCGTACCGGCTACCTCGTCACGGACATGGACGGCGCGATGAAATCGGCGAAGGCTCACGGCGCTGATGTCGTGGTCGATACTTTCCCGGACCCGATTGGGCGTGATGCAGTCATCTCGTGGCCGGGCGGCGTGCACATGCAGCTCTACTGGCATACGCAGGCTCCGAACTACGAGGCGCTCGAAACCGTTCCAGAGAACCGGGTGTACGTCTCGCCGGGACGTGCGAACGCACTCATCAAGAACTGGGTCGCGTTCTCGCACGGGAAGGTGGTGTCCGACAATCACAACGCGCCCGGCGTTGAAATCGGTCGGGCGAACGATACCTTCCGTCGCGTTCGACTGGCGTCGGGATTCGGGAACATGACCGTCTTTGTGACCGATGGGCATCTGCCTTACCCATACGGGCGCGAGATGACCGGGTATGAAGTGAAGGACTTCGATGACACCATGAAGAAGGCTCAGGCCGCTGGGGTTTCGGTTCTGGTGCAGCCTTTTACGTCGGACCGCAGAGAATCGGCAATTGTCCAGTTCCCGGGCGGGTACATCGCGGAAATTCACGCGGCTGCGAAATAGGACAGCGTCACGATAAAAGGAGCGTCGATGTTGGAGAGGCCACTCCTCGCTGACGCCTCTCCACAGGGTAAGCAATGAATGACGATATTTTGCTGTCCGCGACTGCTGGTTACGTCGACACTCTCAGCTTTTTCGCGCTGTTCGGCCTGTTCACCGCGCACGTGACGGGGAACTTCGTGCTCGTTGGTGGTGGCGTCGCAGGGTATGGCCAGGGCGTCTTCCTTAAATTGATGGCGTTTCCTGCTTTTATCCTGGGCGTCGCGCTGAGCAGCTTCATCATTCGCGGCCGAAACCCGGAGACTCCGATGCGCGGCGCGTGCATGCTCTACGCCGTGCAGACCTTTCTGCTTCTGGCGTTCTGCTTTGCAGGTGTCAAGCTCGGACCCAGGTTCAACCCGGAAAATTGGGCAGTGGTCGTCTGTGGGATGATTGGGGCGACCGCGATGGGTGTCCAGAACGCCCACAGCCGTCTTGTTGCCAGGCCCGGTGTGCCGAACACCGTCATGACCGGCAATGTGACGCAGGTCATTCTCGACGCGCTTGACCTGTGTTCGCCACGCGTTGCGGCGGACATCAAGACTGCTGCACGAACGCGAATTGCCAAAATGCTTCCAGCAATTGCGGCATTCGGGCTCGGCGCCGTCGCCGGTGCTCTGGCTTACAGAAGCGTTGGCTTCTGGGCTCTCCTGTTGCCGGTAATCGGGATTGCATGGCTGGCAATTCGCGCCTGGATGCACCGCAACGCGGTAGGTAAGCTTGCCGCTTGATACTTCTCCTGCGGGCGCACTCGCTGGCGTGCTAGATGGAGGGAGCATCGACGGTGGTTTGATGGCATTCGAAGAGAGCGCGAGGTGTGCAGTGACAGAGCACTTCACTCCATAAAAACAGGAAGAACAATGTTGACAGGGCGGGAGGCCAAGTGGGGATGCAACTCGCGGCATATATAGGGATTGCCGTTACCGGGCTTGCGCTCGGGTTCTGTGAAGACACGCGGGCGGATAACGAGGCGCAACCGTCTCAGCAGACCGACACGCCGACTGAGACGTGTGACGCCAGGCGGCCGGTCGTGTTGTTCAATCGCTGGCAAGAAGATTGGTCCGTTCTCAAGAATTCCTGTGTACCCCGCAAGCCACTGGACAGCCTCAAATATATCCCGCTCGGAGCTGACCCATATTCGTATCTGTCGCTCGGGGCCAATCTGCGCGAGCGCTTCGAGTTCAGCGGGACACCGCTTTTCGGGCTCGGCTCGGCAGGCTCCGATAGCTACGTGATTCAGCGGGCACAGGTCAGTGCCGATGCGCGTATTGGTCCATACCTTCAGTTCTTTGCGCAACTCGAAGATGCCAGGCCGTTCGGCAAGAATACGGTGACCCCTGTCGACAAGAATCCGCTCGATTTGGAGCAGGCGTTCGTTGCCTGGGTGAGTCCGCTCGGCCCGGGAACGATAAAATTCCGCGTTGGGAGGCAGGAAATGGCCTTCGACCTGCAGAGATTTATCTCTGTGCGCGACGGTCCGAACGTACGCCAGGCCTACGACGCAGTCTGGGCCGATTACGAGTACCAGAAATGGCGTTTCATCGGTTACCTGACCCAGCCCGTTCAGTACCGCGACGTCTCGGTATTCGACGATACGTCGAATAGCCATTTGACCTTCAGCGGCGTGCGCTTCCAACGGCAGGGCGTTGGGCCTGGAGACCTGTCTGGATATTATTCGCTTTACACCCGTGCCGGTGCGCATTTCCTTGATGCGCAAGGCGATGAGCATCGCAATGTATTTGACCTGCGATATACGGGGAAAATCGCTGCCACAGATTGGGACGTGGAGTCGATGTACCAAACGGGCCACGTCGGCGACAAGACGATTGCTGCGTGGGCGGTTGGCTCGCTGTTTGGCTATACGCTCGATTCTCCCTGGAAGCCACGGTTCGGTTTGCAGGTAGATGCTGCTTCCGGTGACCGCCATTTGAACGATGGTCGCGTCGAAACCTTTAATCCGCTTTTCCCGAACGGCTATTACTTCACGTTGGCGGGCTACACCGGGTATGCCAACCTTGTCCATGTGAAGCCCTCGATTACGCTCAAACCGTCCAGCAAGCTGGCCTTGTTGTTTGCCGTTGGATTCCAGTGGCGGATGAGCACGAACGACGCCATCTATCAGCAGGGAAGTGCCGTCGTCCCGGGTACTGCTGGCCACGGCACGCGATGGACCGGCGCTTACGCACAAATACGTGCTGACTGGACGGTGGCGACCAACCTGATTGCCTCCGTTGAGGCCGTTCATTTCCGGGTCGGAGATTCCATCCGCGAGCTGGGCGGGAGCAACTCCGACTATGTTGGGCTGGAGCTGAAGTATGGCTGGTAGCGTCGCGCGGGCGAGCCTCGGGCCCTGTGTCGTGCAGAAATAAAGAAGAGCTTCAAGATGCCTGGCTTAGCCGGTTCGTGTTCCCAGAATTGCCCATGGATAATGTCCAGTTTTTCCACTACCTGCTAATGCTGATGGCGGGCGCGTGCGTTCTGACGTGGCTCGCGGACCGTGTGGCATTCCCTCCCGCGCTCGCGCTCCTGGTCGGCGGGTGTTGCGCAGCCCTCATTGGAGGGCGCTCTCTGGAGCTTGACCCTGGCCTTGTGCTCGCAGCAATCCTCCCGCCATTGCTGATGTCCAGCGCGTTCTATACCGCATGGGATGACTTTCGCCGTGAAGTCGGCCCAATCATTTCGCTCGCACTGGGGGCCGTGGTGTTTACGACCGTTGTCGTCGCAGCAGTTGTCCACACGGTCAATCCATCTCTGCCGTGGAGCGCGTGCTTCGCTTTAGGTGCTATCGTCTCGCCGCCTGACGCAGTCGCCGCAAAGGCGATACTTCAACGCAATCCGCTCCCCGCCAGGTTGGTGACAACGCTGGAGGGTGAAAGCCTGGTCAACGACGCGTCAGGCCTCCTGCTTTACCAAATAGCAATTCTGTCCGCGTCGACTGCCAACATTACGCTGGCAAGAGGGGGCAATCTTTTTATCGCGCTCACCGCCATAGGAATCGCGGTAGGGTCTCTCAGTGGCGCGGTGATGACCTGGTTGATAGCGAAGATTAAGGATGTCGCTATCGGCATCACGGTGACATTCATCATGGCGTGGGCAAGCTACGCCATAGCTGAGAAAATGGGCGGCTCTGGCGTGCTCTCGGTTGTGACGTGCGGACTGATATTGGGGATTTCCCAGCATCGGATTTTCGGCGCCAGCATGCGTCTGAAGGCGAAAGCCACGTGGGAGGCCGTCGAGTTCATTCTCAACTCTCTGGTGTTCATCCTTATCGGGCTTGCGCTGCGTGGCATCCTGGCCCGCATGCAGCAGCAAGATTCGTTGCTGGTCGATGGCCTGAAGACGGCTATACCCGCCATCATCGCCACCTTCGTTGCGAGACTGGTGTGGGTCGGCGTCGCGATGTACGTTCCGGGGCAACTGCTCAGGAAGACGAAGGTAGTTCGAGCCTGGTCGCTTCGCGAGTCTGTGATTCTCGTGTGGGCGGGTATGCGCGGAGTGGTCAGTCTCGTGGCCGCACTCGCGTTACCCAACCATTTCCCCGCGCGCGACCTGCTTATCTTCACCTCCTTCGCGCTTATCATTTCCACCTTGGTCATCCAGGGTGGGACGTTATCGTATTTTATTCGCCTCGTTCGAATTCGTCCGGTAACGCGAGCGACGATGTCTGAGTTGGAGGCGAGGTCAAGAACATTCAATGCGGCGCTGCAGGAGCTGGGAGCGAGAAAAGCTGGCAGCGAGGAGGCCGAAGATGTAGCGCTCCGGCGGGTCCTGGACGAATACAAGGTTCGGGTAAGCAATAATGAGCGAGCCCATAGCGAAGGAGCCGAGCAGGTCCATGTGAGAGCGCGACAACTACGCCTGGAACTCGACATGGTGAGCGTGTCGCGCCGGGAACTGTTAATGCTCAAGGAAGCAGGGAGCATCGACGATGCGGTCCTGCATCGCATAGAAGCCGAACTTGACTTCGAAGAGCTGAGGCTCTCGCGCCTTCTGGAGCCCTGAGGGGAGCGTGCCACGCGCACAGCAAATGCAACTGCTACTGCCGCTGCTTCCATAGTGGAGTTGTGAATTCCGGCGCTGCGAGCAAACCGAAAACCATGCTCGCGCCCAGGCGAGCCCTGCCTGCTGCGCGTCTTCTTCGGTATCGAAATAGCCCAGCACACCGGATGCGTCAACGAGCTTGTTGTTTTGCGTACTAGTCCCGCATGCCGCATAGCGTCCCTGCATCAGGACATCTTCCCGCTGCAGGACGGCATGACCCCACACGTTATAACCGTTGAAATTCTCTGATTCCATCAGCGCGTGACCTCAGCGGTCGTATTGCGGGAATCAACCCGAAGCACATTTCCCTCAGGCGTTATCTGGCGGGGGATATCAGACAGGTCAGGCGTTTTCGCCGTCGCACCCATCCGAGCATTGTGCTCCTTCATCGCGAGCTTTGGCGCCGGCGCAGGCATACGACGAGTTCGCGTCATCACGATATGCTGTACGGCGCGCGTATGCATTGTCGGCATATGCGTAGCCGTTGAGCGATGAAGCGATGCGCCTCTCGCCTCCGGCGGATTCCAGATTTCTAAGACGTACATAGCCCCTCTGTTGCCTTTGAGGTGGATAAAATCGATTTCAACACTGAAACGTACAAACTCTTCTTGTTGCGTTTCATGCTTGTTCGAATTGATGTCTCTCCGGGCTATGCAATCGTCGACGCCAACCGCTTAATGCCGCGCTTCTGGGCGACAGCATGGTCACTGGGTCTCGGTGTCCGCTTTCTAGCGCCTAATACATTGAAACTGCGTCTACGACATATAGACGCGTTCTACTGCTTTACCGACGAACATTTCGGGCTCGACTCACTTGACGGCGCTATCAGCGCACGCAACGCTGCCGCAGTCGGAAACATGGTCGAAGCCTTCTTCACCAGCCTAACCGTCGACTCGGATTATACGACGACGAATGTTCAGCGATGGAAGGCCGTCCGGCGTTTTGCGCTGGATTTGGCTCGTCTACGGGCACCAGCAAGCGAACCATGGAGTTCATTGTCGTCGATGCTCGGCGCCTTGCGGGGTATCCGGAATCCGAATCAGGGAAAGATTCGCCACATTAGAGCATTGCCTGCGCAAACGCTGGTCGAATTGCTCAATGTAGCTGAGCCGGGCGTGCCGCGAAATCCCTTCCGGGACTATCACACGCAAAACCGCAACTGGTTCATCGTCAACCTCCTCCTGATGTGCGGCCTGCGGCGCGGCGAAGCGCTGCTTCTCGGTGAGGACTCGCTCAAACAGGAATACGACCCGGACTCTGGGGAACTCGTGTTCTGGCTGGACGTGACGACCTGCTTCGATGAAGACCCGCGCGCTACCACGCCAAGCATGAAAACGGCGCAGTCCCACCGTCAAATCCCGGTTTCCTCAAGCTTGGCTGAACTCTACGAGCACTACCTCAGCGAAGTTCGGCAATCGAATGGAGAGCACCCATATTTGCTCACATCCCGCGCGGGAGGCCCTCTTTCCGCTGAATCGCTCACCAAGATGTTCGAACGTCTCTCAGAGGCTCTTCCCGAGGCGGCACGTAACGCTTTTTATGAACGAAGCGGGAAGTCGCATTTACCTCTCGCCTTCATTCTGCGCAATCAAGAGAGTGATGTGCTGGAGCTGAAAATATGACGGTCGCAGCATCGACTCGGGATTCGCGTAAGCAAGCTGCGTGACAGGAGCAACCGGCTCCACGGCCGATTCGCCCCTGGCATACAAGGCGTGCACATTTTCCTCATGCGCAACCTCTTCTGGCAGCTCAACAACTGGTTCGTCCTCAATGGACACCGTCGCGACCAATTCTTCCAGTCTGGCCACAAGTTTTCGCATTGGCTCTTCCGGATTCAGCCACCAGTCGGTAGACCAAATGCGGTACAGCTCCCAACCCAACCCTTCAAGAACATGCTGGCGGAGCCGGTCGCGGTCGCGGGCCGTCGCGCCGGAGTGATACATGGCGCCGTCGCGCTCAACGCCCAGCAGATAGCGGCCCGGCGCACGCGGGTCGACCACGCCAATATCAATTCGATATCTGAAAGGGGGCGCCGCGATGAAGCATGAAGCTATGCTGCGAAACGATGAAGGATGGCTGTACGTGATGCACAACCCTGCCTTTCCTGGTGTCGTAAAAGTGGGGCGCACGCAGTTCCTGCGACTATTTTTGCAATTGGGTTCGCTTGCTGGAAGGGTCAAACGTAAGATTCACGACAAGCAGCCGATTACATCAGTATTGGCTCCTCTCCCGCCCACAAGACATTCCGGAGCCGGCTTCGATGAAGGCGATGGTCCAGAGCCTGAAGGCTCTCGGATATCGGCATGTCAGACAGGGCGGGTCTGGTTTGAGAGGATTCTCGGGCTTGCCGGTGCCCGACGCGTAGCCACGGATGAGGGTCTCCGCGCCGCAAATGTTGAAGGGCACAGCGTCGTAGCGAAGAAGGCAGCGGCGCCGTCAGTGCAGCGCCCGGTGGCGAAGAAGATGGCAGGCAAGAAGGCACCTTCTTGACCGTCGGTGACTTTGTCGCAGCAGCCTCCTTCGGCTCGCTGGTGCCAGGGACCGCAGCAGATTTCTGATTGACGGGGCAGCAGCGGTCGCGTCGGAAGCTGGTGCTGTCAGCAAGGCGAGCAAACCGAAGGCTGCCGGCAAGAGCGGTGCGGCTGCAATGAAGGGCTGCAGCCAAGAAGGTTGGGGTGTTGCGGTCAAAACGGTTACTGCAAAGGCTGACAACACCGCGACGCCGGAAGCCTCAGTCGAAGTGGGCGCTTAAGAGGCGCAGGCGACGGTCAAACAGACGAGCGGGCCAGGCGTGTCCAGCTCGTTCAAGTTCTCACTGCCACTTCCGATATTCAGCGTGCTGTCTTCCATTCAAAAGGGGAAAGAAACCGCGCTCTGGTCTCATCGGTCGCCACGTTCTCGCTAGTCGTTCGCCTTGTTTCTCGTCCCTTTCTGGCTGACCGGGCCCCAACGGCATCGTTCCGACGCAATTGCGGAAACAGGCAAGGACGACAGTAGTCAAGCGCCACGCACGCCGGACAGACTCCCCTCAGCCGTGAGTTCCTTCGCTAACTGGCGGATTACGCCCGCCACCTCGCCTGTAGCTCTGCTCATAGGGCGTTGTGTAGATACCGCCATCAGGATGGTGCGGTTAATTTCTGGCTGCTTTATCGGAGCGGCGATTAACGCGCCATTTCTGACTTCACGTTGCACGGCATAGAGTGGCAGTATTGTGTGCCGGTTTCCGAGGGCCACGAGTTCCTTTATCGTGGCTACGGAATCTATCTCGAGAACGACCTCGAGCGACACTTCTTGTGTCTTGGAGATATCGTCAAGAAGCACACGTAGGCCGTTCGGCACGCCGGGCAAAATCATTGGCAGTTTGGCAAGCAACATAAACGGTACAGTTTCGGTTTTCTGAGGTTGCTCCCCCGGTGCAGAAATCAGGTAAAGCCGGGTGGAAAAAAGCGGCTCGTCGCCGGCCGCCGGATTGCGCCGTTTCCCGTACAGCACACCGATGTCCACTCGACCGGTGACTAGCCACTCGTCAATGTGGTCGGTGAGCCCCTCGAGGACTCGCATCTGAATACCGGGCAATCTCTCGCTGATTCGTGATAGTAGGGGTGTGAGCAACGAGGTGCCCAAGGATGCGAGTACCGCAAGATTGACCTGCCCGGTAGGCGTGCCGCGAGCGGCCTCGATGTCTGCCGACAATTGCTCTGCTTCAAGCAGCAACGCCCGGACGCGCGGGAGAATGCGTTGGGCAAATTCTGTCGGTACCGCACCCCGGCCAGTACGGTGCAAGAGTCGAGCACCAAATTCGGTCTCAAGTTCCACCATCTGTCGACTCAGTGCGGATTGGGCAATCGACAACACCGCTGCGGCCTTAGAGAAGCTGCCCAATTCCGCCACATACACGAAGTGCGAAAGTCGCTGCAGGTCGAGCGTTTTTGCCATCAGATATCTCCAACCGTCATAACTGATTTGCGGGATATCTTAATTCAAGATTTTACACCGCGCTCTTATACTGGCTGCAGGGCGCGGCGCGTTGACTGTTAACAGTACATAAGGAGACAAGGTGCGAAACGATGAACGCTCTCTCGAGCAGGACGCAGCGCGGCCGTCTGGGCCGCTCGAAGGTCTGAAGATTCTCGATATCGCGACGGTCATCGCTGGTCCCCTCTCGGCCACTTTGCTGGCAGATATGGGGGCCGACGTACTGAAGGTGGAAATGCCGGAGAAGGGCGACCACATCCGGTATCTGCCGCCACACAAGGAGGGTATCCCCTTGTGGAGTAAGGTTGTCAACCGGAACAAGAAGGGTGTGACTCTCGACCTCCGACAGTCCGAGGGTGTAGCACTGTTCGAGCGGCTAGTCGCGTCCCAGGACGTGCTCATCGAGAACTTTCGCCCCGGTACGCTCGAGCGCTGGGGACTGTCCAGTGAACGACTCTTCGCCTTGAACCCGCATTTGATTGTGTTGCGCGTGACGGGCTTCGGGCAGACCGGTCCCTACAGCGGCAGGCCAGGTTTCGCGCGCATCTTCGAAGGCCTGTCCGGCTTTGTGAATCTCTGCGGTTCACCCGACGGCCCACCAATGTATCCGGGCTACCCGGTCTCCGATTCGCTGACTGGCGTTTTCGGGGCAATGGCCGTTGCAGCGGCGCTGCGTCATCGCGACAGTCTGCCTGGCCGGCCAGGCCAGGAAATCGACCTTTCCGCAACAGAAGCTATGTTCCGCGTGCTGGACTTTATGGCTATCGAATACGACCAGTTGGGGGTTGCTCGCCAACGCTCCGGCAACTTGAATTCGTATTCGGCGCCGAGCGACGTTTACCCGACACGCGACGGAAAATGGATTTCGCTGGCCGTTAGCGCGCCGACGGTGTTCGTAAGGTTCGCTCATGCGCTGGGGCACGCCGACTGGATGGAGGATGAGCGCTTTAATACCAATGTCGCACGCATCGCGAACCGGTCGGCGATTGAGGAGCAGGTCCGCGAGTGGTTTTCGTCTCGCACCGCTGCGGAAGCCGCCTCGACGCTGACCGCGCACGACGTATCGTTCAGCCCTATCTATGACATCAAGGACATTTTTGAGGACCCTCATTTCGCGGCGCGTGAAGCTATTGTTAGCGTCAGCGACCGGGATTTCGGGGCAGTAAGAATGCAAAACGTCGTGCCGCGGTTTTCACGCACTCCGGGTCATGTATGGCGTACCGGCCCAGCTCTTGGTGAACACAACAATGAGATTTACGAGGAATTGCTTGGAGTCGCAAGTGAGGAAATCGAGCGCTTGAAGAATCGGGGCGTCATCTGAAAGAGAACCGGCGCCTCGTAACACCCACTAGCACGGCAAACAGAACCGTCGGCACGAATATTAACAGGAGACAGCATGGAATCGGGCGCACTGGAAGTGGGTGAGCACAAACTCGAAGTCGAGTCTGACACAACGGCGGCGGTTTATCGCAAGATTGGGTGGCGACTGCTGCCGTTCATCTTCCTCATCTACATCATGAACCAGCTGGACCGCATCAACATCAGCTTTGCCAAGCTGCAGTTCATGCAGGACATCCATTTAAGTGAGGCGGCGTATGGGCTGGGCGCCGGGCTCTTTTTTATCGGCTATCTTCTTTTTGAGGTGCCCAGCAATCTGTACTTGCATAGCGCAGGCGCAAAATTGACGTTCCTGCGAATCATGGTCCTGTGGGGCGCGGTGTCAGCGGGGATGTGTCTGGTGCGAACGCCCATGGAACTCTATGTAGCCCGATTTCTTCTGGGCGCCGCAGAAGCCGGTTTTTTCCCGGGCGTCATCCTCTACCTGACCTACTGGTTCCCGGCGCGTCGACGCGCGCGAATCACGTCAGTCTTCGTAATGGCAATTTCGGCAGCCGGCATTGTCGGTGGTCCGCTTTCCGGGTTGATTATGCACACCTTTGCCGGGATTCTCGGGCTTAAAGGCTGGCAGTGGCTATTCATCGCGGAGGGTCTGCCAGTTATCGTCTTGGGTGTTGTCACATACTTCTTTCTCGACAATGGACCGGCGCAGGCGAAGTGGCTGTCTACCGACGAGAAAGCGATTGTCGTTCGTGAGTTGGAGGCAGAACAGCAATTGAAAGGAGGTCATACTCCGAAAGAGTTGACACGCGCCCTGAGTGACCCGAAAGTCTATGTCGCGGGTTTTGTCTATTTTTCGGTGCTTTGTGGGACGAACGCGATTGCGCTGTGGATGCCGTCGTTGATTAAGGCGCAGGGGCTTAGCAACGTTGTACAGATAGGATGGCTTTCCTGTATCCCGTACATTGCCGCATTGGCAGGAACGTACCTTTTTGGCCGCTCTTCCGACAGAATGATGGAGCGCCGCTGGCACACCGCGGCTGCGATTTCGCTGACTGCAATATGCTTTACATTGCTATCACTGGGGCATGGCCTACCGTATATCACAGTGGCATTGCTCGGTCTCGCGGCTGCGGGCATCTATGGTGCGGTGGTCACATTCTGGACCATTCCGCCTGCTTACTTGCAAGGCAGTGCAGCAGCAGGTGGCATTGCGCTCATCAGTAGTCTCGGAGCGTTGGGAGGGTTTTCAAGTCCCACAATCCTTGGTGCAGTGATGTCTCGAACCGGTAGCCTATATATTGGTTTTGTTGTACTCGGCGTGATACTGCTGGCAGGCGCAATGCTTGTAGTACTGGCAATACCTAAAACGATGTTGCGAGAGCCGGAGGCCTCCTGAACGCTACGGCGCTTTGAAGTCAGTATCGCGATTTCACTGCGTATTCCGAGCGATGCCCCTCTCTCTCGCGGCGTCCCGACTGTCCGGTCATCCGTTCGGCCGTCAGTCGAACCCGAGAGTGTGGGCGCTCCTGCCGGACGTGGAAGTCCGAGGAACCTTCAAAGCGACGTAAGCCGCTGTTCGCGTCAAAGCCGAAGTCGCGCCGAAGTACCTGCATCCGAAGACCGGAGCGACCTTGACCGGCCGCGGTCGCGCTCCGGCATGGATTGCTGAAGCCAAAGACCGGAATAAGTTCCTGATTGCAGGCGGCGCTGAAGCGACTGTCGCGGCGAGTGCAGGTGTTGCGAGCAAGGCAAAGGGTGCGGTCAAGACGGCGGCGCCGAAGACGGTTGGTGCGACTGGTGGCAAGGGGCAGCGGAAGGGTCCGCAGCCGGCGATGTACCGCGACCGAAAGAGTGGTGCGACTTGGAGCGGGCGGGGCCGGGCGCCGGCGTGGCTGGCTGGTGCCAAGGACCGCACAAGGTTCCTGATTGATGGAGCCAGCGCGGCGGCGGATGCGAAACCGGCGGTCACGAAGGCCGCTGCGAAGAAGGCCCCCACGGCGAAGAAAACTGCCGCCAAGAAGGCCGTGAGCGCAAAGGTGCCGGCTAAGAAGGCGCCGGCGAAAAAAGCGCCGCGCCAGAGCGTGGCCGTGCGCGCTCCGGTGGCCACAGTCGAGTCTGGCGCCGAGTTGACGACCTAAACGTGGTTGTCAGGTGCCCGGTGGACCAGCGATTTTCTGGTTCCACCGGGTACACCAAGCCGACGACGTTTTATTGCGCCTGTGCTACCTGACGTTGCGCGGCGTGCTGTTGAGCTTGCTGTTGGGCGTGCTGCTTCGCAAGGTGCCTGCCGACGATGCAGCCACCGACCGCACCAACGACAGCATGGTGCCCCGCGTAATGCCCAGCGCCCCCGCCTACGACCGCACCCTTGAGGCAGCCTGCGGCGTTTGCCGTGCCTGCCGTTGCGAAGGCCAGCGTCGTTGCAATCAAAGCGATTCTTATCGGGCTAGCTTTCATTCAAAGGTACTCCGAGTTTGGATTTCTCGGATGTGGCGCCTTCCGGAGTCGTTTCAATACTCGCGCCAGTCACGATGCTCGCGCCACTCGTGCTCACGCCATTCCTGGCGGCGCCATTCACGTTCACGCCACTCGCGACGTTCGCGCGATTCGCGGGCTCGCCAGTCGTCGTCACCGCCGTACGCGACGGCGACAGGTGCGGGGGCATACACGACCGGAGGTGCCGGCGCGTACACTGGCTCTGCCGGTGCATACACTGCTCCGGGGATGCCCAGTCCGATGGCGACGTCGACGTGCGCCGATGCTGCCGTTGATACCGCCAGAACCGCCAGACCAAGTGCTGCGCCAAGTATCTTCTTGTTCATCTTCGCTACTCCTCGCACATTGAGTGCAATGTCAGTGACTACGGCTCGGAGTGTAAGAAGCGATGTCGGACACATGTGAAACGGCGGTGCGAGATGGGTAACGCGGCATTACGCCCCGAAGTTTCGTTGCCCACAGGCGACGTTTTCGACTGCAGGGCCCGATGGCAGGCTGGCCTGTTGCCTTGGCCTGCAAGCAAAGGAAACAGTCGGAAGCTGAAGTCCGTGACAGTCCGTCGAGCTTCGCGCATGCAGGCGTCAAATCGTAGCCAGTCAAGGACCCACCAGTTGGTCCATGGCGCGTAACCAGTAAGCCGTCGCAAAGAACCCCGCGACAAAGACGACAGTAGTGAAGAAGCCACCGGCGAAGAAATTGGTCGGCGCCGAAAAGGTGCGCAGCAACGACGAATGTCGCGGCCGCGCCGGAAGCTGCGGCCGCTTAATCGACCGTGTAAGCGAGCACACAGAGCTCGCTTTTTGTTGCGGCGACACGCGCGATTGGAGTGGTTTACCTCGCGCGGGTCCGCAATGCGTCCAGACGGGCGGCGCATTTTGCGTGCGAACCACCACGCTTGTAGGCCTGTGCCGCCTTTGTGCTGTCCGGCACGACGTCGCCGGGAGCACTTCTTTCCCAGTGCCCTTCCCAGTACAAACCAAGGTTGTACGCGGCCGACCGGTGTCCAAGTTCCAGCGCCATGGCATACATGTCCTTGGCCATCTCGAGGTCGGCGTCCATACCGCGACCAAGCCGTGCACTGTCCGCGAGAGCTGCTGCCGCCATGCCGCGCAGCGGCTCGCTCGTCGTATCGTCCTTCAGCACGTCGCCCAGAATGACGTGCCCGGTCTCGTAGTCCGCTGGCCCACCTGTCTCGGTGACCAGAGACAGTGCAAGCGCGACCCGAAGAGAAGGGTGCCGGTGAGGGCCAACCCGTTCAATCAGACGCCGGCCGAGATAAGGTGCGCCCGACAACGGGCTTGTGAGCAGGCCATTCGCAATGGCCGCAATAGATTCAAGGGAAAGAAAGCCAACCTTGTTCGCCGACACAACGTGCCGGAAGAACTTCTCCACGTCGAGCGACGGGTCGCACTGGCTAAGTTGTGCCCACTCCCGTTCAATTTGGCCCAACCAGCTGGAATCTACAGACATCAGACTTCGCGTCCTGTGGTGAGCGATGAGGACGATGATACCTCACCGCTGCTGTCACCTGACGACCCACGCATGACGAGGCCAAATTCGTCGCAGCTCGAGTTGATGGCCTCCGTTACTGCGAATAGAGATGGACCACATTCACGGCGTCTCTAAATACGTCTCGGACAATGGACGTCAGGTGGTCGTGGTGGGTGAGAAACCGGAGCCTTCAGGCGAAGTTCCAGTTGGAACTCTGCGTCGGGGACAAGGGTGTTATTGCGGTGGATTTGATTGGTTGAGTGCATTCCGAAAGGAGGCCGCACCGGTTCTTGGTGCCTGTTGGCCGATGGTCCGCTGACTGCCTGTCGTATGCCAGTTGGCCGGACATAGTGTCCTGTGGCAGATGTGATGTCCGAGGGGCAGTGGCGAATCGTCAGAGGGGGCGGGTATGCGGGATGTCCCGGCGCACCGTCCCTCGGCCGCGCACGTGAACGACGTGAGCTCCGCCGGTCGTGCTGGACCGCCTGTGGTGTGTTTACACCGTGTGCCGAGTGTGCCAGACTGACGTTAGCCAGTTTGCTGAAACCCGTTGAAAATCAGCGGGTTAGAGGTGGGGCGTCGGAGCCATGTGGCGAATCCCCGTCTCTCCGCCAGGACATCAATTGAATACGGGCCGTTTGGCCCGTTTTCGTTTTTACCCGTAAAAGAACCCCCCAACGCTGACACGTCGGCCGGGGCAGCGAAACAGCACTGCGGGACTCACTTCAAGATCCAGAAGCGCGGCGATCTGCCGTGTGTTCGTTTCGCGCTTGCCGTTCAGAATCTCTCGCATCCCCCGGTGCGCGATGGATGCTCAACCCAGCCGTGTCTGCTGGCATTCTGTCCGATACCAGATATCGACCTGGCGCTGCGCGGCCTGGAGATCGTCCGGGTAGTAGGGGTCGAAGAACCAACCTGGATGGTAGCCCGCTTCTTCCAACGCCGCGAGTTCGCTCATATTCCGCTCGTGCGTGACCGGTGCCCTGTTTCTCATGTCGGTCAGGTCGCGGCATTGTGTGGCGGTGAGGTGCGTTCGCGTTCCGGCCTGCATGCCGCCGCCCGTCGAACATCCAGCGAGGCAGAGGACCAAGGCAGGTACCATCGGCCAGAGCTTGTTTGCGTTCTTCACTTTCCGCCTCCTTGCAATGAAGCCACGCTTGCCGAGCATGGTTCGTTCCCGAAACCGAGCGGCGGAGTGTCTGCAAAGGAATCCGTGCATTCACCGCGAACGGCGCGACGCACCGTGTGGAAAACATTCTGCCCCTGAATTAACGCGTTGGCTATGCTTCGAGTCTTCTGTGAAGTACTATTTTCCTGTGAATAATGGAAAGCCCCTTTTGATCCTCCGTTGCGTTTGACCTGTTTATAAAAACATCGCTGCCATAGACCAGTCCATTGGTTATATCGCGCTTGTGGTTCAATATCCTTGATGGAAACGCCGATACGTTTTTTTCGTCCTTAAGAAATACGGCAACAAAATCGTTCCACACATCCTTTGCTTGCAGGCTCGTGTAGGATTCCAAAAGAGCGGCGTTGATTGAGTTTCTCTTCGCCCATGAAACCAACGCCCTCCCGCTGTCCGGATAAAACCGCCAGCAGTCCACCGGGTGTCGATGGAACCATCCGTTTGATGGGACGTTCAGATAAAAAAGGCCTTTCGGCTTCAGAACCCGCATTATTTCGAGAAAGACTAGCCAGAACATCTCCGAGTGCTCGAAGCAGGAGCTCGACAGGACGATGTCAGCTGACTCGCTTTCAAACGGCAGCTCATATGGATCTTCCAGGACAACATCGACGTTTTTGCCTTCGACAAAGTCGACTCCGACGTATTCGAAGCTGGATGGAATAGTCCTTCTCAGCGTGCCGTTCACATCTTGCGAGCCTATCTCGATGATTTTTGCTTTTGATTGCGACGAAAAGGTACTTGCATATGCGTCAAAAAAGCTCTTGCAGTTGCTCATTGCGGTTGGGTGCATCACTACCTCTCGATTATCTGCGATCTATCGCGTGGGTCCCGGCAGGCGCGCGGTGTTGGTGACCACCTGATGCCTCGGCGCTCTGCCATGCTCGACCCAGTTCTGCAGCGTCACAAGAGAGTCCCACGACGCGTTGAACCTGGTGCCGACCGCGTGCCGCAACCGCGCAATCTCGTAGAAGCGCACGAACGACTCGCTGCTGCGGGCGGCTGCGCTGTTTGCAGCGCAGCCCCGCCAATCACCGCCCGGCCAGCCAGCGCAGCTGCGGTCCGAAATAACCGGCCGACCACGTGCCGTTCGCACTGAAATTCCACGTCGGCCCGAAGCTCGCCGGCTCGCGCAACTGTTCGTCCGTGAATCCGCTGGAACCGGTCACCGCCGTGCCGGAACCCACGCCCGCCGATGCCCCGGACGACTCGCTATTCCAGAACACGTTCGCGGCGATCCTGCCGCTATTGGAGCCCGCGATACCGCCTTCGGTCGAGTTCGCGCCGGGTGTGAGCCTCGACGCGGCGTAAGACTGGCGGATCGCGCCCGCATTGCTGCCGACGAGTCCGCCGATGGTCGCACCGCCGCTCAACACTTCGTCTGCATACGATCGGGTAATCGCGCCATGGTTGTTCCCGATCAGTCCACCCACGGTGCTTGGCGCACCGGCCGTTATTGAGCCGAGCGCAAATGAGCGATCGACCGAACCGTCGTTGCGGCCGACGAGGCCACCCAACTCGCCGGCGCCGTCGATATGCACACCGGCCCACGACTGCTCGATGCGTCCGAAGTTCTCGCCGACCAGCCCGCCGGCCATCGTCCCCGTGTTGCCAGTGTTGTCCGTGGACTGGATGGTGCCGGTTGCGCCGACATTCACCATGCGCCCATAGTTGATGCCGGCTAGCAAGCCGACTGGCCCTTGCGAGGATGTCGCAACGCCATCCGCCAGTGTGAAATTGCGCACGATGCCGCCTTTGCCGATCACGCCGAAGAGCCCGGTATTGGCCGCGCCGGAAATATGCAGATCCGCGGGAAGATGCCCCATGCCGTCGAACTGGCCAGTGAACGGATGCGTCGCGGTGCCGATGCCGCCGAAATCCGGCGCATCCGCGAATTCCAGTCCGTGATTGCCCAACGCGTAAATGCCGGCGAGGTTGTTGTTCACCGCGCGCAGATCATCTATGGAGTTGACGAGCTGATAAGCCGTGAACTGCGTGACCAGTCCGCTGAACGGAGCGGGGCGCCACGCCGGATTGGTGCGCACCATGCCGCGCGTATAGCTGCCGTTCATGTCGTAAAGGGCCACGACGGTGCCCATGCTTCGCGACCAGTCGATGGTGCCGCGATTGACCACGCTGCCACCGTGGTCGGCTCCGTATGAATCGGCGGAGAGCGTGAGGGAGGCCGTGCCCGTATTCGCGATGCTCGCGTGGGGTGCGATAGTCAGCGAGTGCGCCGCATCCAGCGTCAATGAAGCGCCGCCCACCCAGCGCACGCTGGAATCAACGGCGATGTCCCCCTTGCCGGCCGCCCCGAGCTTGCCGTCGGCGCCGTTCGCGTCCACGGTGATGGACGTGCCGCGGGTCAGGCTTGCGCCGAGCGTGTCGGCCGTGCGGTCATCGACGCGGAAGTCCCCGGTGCCGATGTTCCACTGTTTCGCCTGAACGTCCGCGCCGCTGACCTTGACGCTCTTGCCCGACATATCGACGATGCCGCCGCCACCGTCCGCGTTGCGTGCGCTGATCTGCGCCCCGCGCGCATCGACGTTGCCCGCGTTGGCGGCGACGGACTGGCCGCCGGGGTTCGCGACGAGCCACACATGGCCGTCGCGCGTCGCAGTGCCGGTGGCGCGCAACGCACCCGAGTGGCCGGCGAGCGCGAAGATATTGCCGTCGGCCGCCTGCACGTTGATTTGCGCTGCTTCCACTGTGCCCGAGTTGGTCACCGTGCCGCCGCTTCCCACCAGCACGGAGAGTTGCTGATACGTGCTGTCGAACAAAAGCACCTGACGACCTACGACGAGTTCGGCATTGCCAGCCGGCGCACTGATTGTCCCTTCGTTCGTGACCTTGCTGGCCGCAACGAGCAATACATCACCGCCCGACGAACTGATCTTGCCGAGATTGACGATATTCGCCGTGGAACTGCCCGTGTAGACCGTCCCACCGATCGCAGGCGGGTTGAGAAAGGCGTCGTTGGGGACGTCGAGTGTCGACGCCACGAAACGCCCACCCGTCGACACCACGCCGCTGCGCCCGACGAGCACGCCGTGCGGATTGATAAGGTAGACGCTGCCGGTGCCGTTCAAGGTGCCGAGGATCGCCGAGACATCGGTACCCGTCACGCGATTGAGTGTCGCACCTGCGCCATTGTTGATCGACACCGTGCGGCCCGATCCAATAGAAAAGCTGTTCCAGTCGATGATGCCGCGCGGGCTCGATTGGGTAATGCTCATGTTCGCGCCGTTCTGAGCGATGCTTCCCGAGCCGCCGACATACTGGCCGCCTTGTGGCAGGACTCCCGCCGCGTAACTCGAGTGTACGTAGAGGTGCAGCGCCACTGAAAGGCCCACAGCGAGCCACACATTTCGGACGGGCTGACGGCGACTGCCAGCGCGCTGTGCCCGCGCCCATGTCGTACCACGGCTCATGAGTCCCCCTTTCGCGCAAACGCATAATGGTCGGGCAGTGACACGCGCGGCAAGCCGGACCTTACCGCGTGCGCCCGCGTATGAAGATTAGCAGTCCGCGTTGCCGAGGCCTGTCTAAACCTAAGCGTTTTGCGCCAGTCTTCAGCGGTTTATGCGTCGTGGGTGCTGTCCGCCTTCGCCAGGTGATATCGAACGTACTAGCCGCCTCGCAGAAGCGGGCTCCGGCCGGCGCGGCGCGGTCAACTGCCTCCGCGCCGCGGCTTTCCGATCGCCACGGCGCGGCGTTCCGCTTGCGCTTACTGGCCGAGGTGCCAGCGCAAAAGCGGATGCGACGTGCCGGGCTGCATCAGCCACACACCAGTCGGGCTGAAGTCCCACGATGCGTCGAAGCTCGACGGCGTGCTCATTTGCGCGGTCGTCAAGCCGTTCGACGCGGGCAACTGGGCGCCGGAGCCGGCGCTCGAGGGTTGGTTCGTCGTCTGTGTATCCCAATAGACGTTCGTCGAGGTCGTCCCGTTGTCGACTGCTGCGATGCCGCCGTAAAGGGTGGTGGTGCCCGGAGGAGGACAGCAATAGCCTCTAACCGGCCCCGTCGCAAACGACTGGTCGATTACGCCGGTGTTGGCATAAACGAGGCCACCCGCGCTCAGGTCGCCAAACGCGGCAGCCATTGAATAGGACTGCGAAACTGTTCCGGAGTTGACGCTGACCAGGCCGCCCGGCGAGCCGAACACGCTCGCGTCGGCTTCTCCGGTTGCGAACGACTGAACGATCCTCCCGGTGTTGACGCCGACGAGCCCGCCCACGTCACCCGCATCGCCTACTCTAGCGCCGCTCCATGAGCGCTCGATGAGCCCGTCGTTCGTGCCCACGAGGCCGCCAATCGGAGCATTGCCGTAGTGGGGGGAGCTCCGGACCCCCGTCGTGTACGAGTAGGTGATCAAGCCCCGGTTACGGCCCGCGAGAATGCCGAACGTCGTAACAATGGGCTGATTGTCGATGATGTCCTCGTTCGGATCGTAGAGTGCGCTGTTCGTCATGCCGACATTGCGCACCACGCCGGTCATCCCGATCTCGCCGAACAGACCAAGCGGCCGGCTAGACCCCGACGAGTCAGTTCCATTCTGGCCGAAGCGGTCGATTACATGCCCCATGCCGTCGAACTGGCCCGTGAATGGGGCCGCCGCGCTGCCAAGCGAGACGAAGCGGAAGTCGGGCGGGCCGCCGCCGATCGCGCTGAAGGTCGGGCTCGCGTCGATATCCGTGCCGAGCGCGTAATTGCCTGCAAAATCGAGCGAAACGTTCTGCAGGTCGGTGATCGAATTGACGAGCTTGTAGCTCGTCAATTGCGTGACGAGACCGCTGTAGGGCGCCGCTGTCCATGCGCTGTTCGCGAGCATCGTCCCTGGGCTGTAGCTGCCGTTCATGTCGTAAAGAAGACTCACGATGCCGACGCTGTTAGACCAGTCCACGATGCCGTGGTTAGCGACGCTGCCCGCATTGTCGATGCTGGCCGCGTCCGCTCGCAACGCCAGATTGCCGCTACCGGTGTTTTTGAGTGTGGTAGCGGGCGCGATCGTCACGTCGTGAAAGGCCACCAGCGATAACGACGCCGGACCCTGCCAGTCAACATTGGCCGCAACGGTCATGTCACCGCTTGCGCCATTCGTGCCGGTCGCGGTGGCATCGACCGATGTGCCCGCGTTCAGGCTGCGCACGAAAGCGTTGGCTGTGGCGCGATCGACGGTGAAGTTGGGCGTCGAGATGTTCCAAAGCCCGGCCTGTACCGTTGCCTTGCTTTTCAACGTGAGCGTGTTGGCGATCGTATCCACGGTGCCGCCGTTGCCGTCCGCATTGCTCGCCGCGATGGTGCCGTCTTGCGTCACCTGACCGTTGCCGGCAACCAGCCAGACGTGGCCGTCGCGCATGGCGGTGCCGGTCGCGCGGATTCGCGAGCCCGCGCCGGCCAGCGCATAGATGTTGCCGTCGGCCGCTGCGAGATTGATTTGCGCGGCCTGGATATCACCGTGATCGACCACCGCGCCTCGACTGCCGATCTGCACGAACACCTGTCTGCTGTTCGACGATTCGTACAACAGCACCTGTTGCCCCGCGATGAATTCCGCCGTGCCGTTCGGTGCACTGACCGAGCCGGCATTGAGCACGACATCGTGGGCGATAAGGAAGACATCGCCGCCGCTCGAGCTGATCTTGCCAAGGTTCACCACCTTGCCGCTCGACGTGCCCGAAAGCGTGAGCGTCCCGCCATTCATAAAGACGCTATCCGGCAGGTCGAGTGTCGAAGCGACGAAGCGAGCGCCTGTGCGAATGACGCCGTTGCGACCGATCAGCACGCCTTGCGGGTTGATCAAATACACGCTACCCGTTGCGTTCAAACTGCCGAGAAGCGCCGAAGGCGAGCCGCCCGTCACGCGATTGAGCGTTGCGCCCGAACCGTTGTCGAACGTCACGCCATTGCCTTTGCCGATTGAAAAGCCGGTCCAGTCGATGACGCCGCGCGTCGAGTTGGGCTGTGTGACGGTGAGCGTATCGCCCTGACCATTGATGGTTCCCGCGCCGGCAACATAGTGCCCGCCTTGCGGCAAGAGGCCAGCGGCACGCGCCGCGTGCGTCAACGCGAAGCCAGCGAGCGAGATGACGATAAGAGGTGCGATGCGCGTGCAAGGCTGTCGGCGCGAAGGCGCGCGTTGTCCTTGTATCGGACCGCTTATGAATGAAGGTAACATATGCCCCCCTTCCGCGGAGGCCGGATGCCAACGGCCCGCGATCCTACCGGAGTCGCGTGAGCCCTCGCGCTAACCCCCAAACATAATCGTAGTTACTTTTTTGCGTGATGCCAGTACATCTGAAGACGTCGCTGAGACCGGACTTGCCCTCGGATTGCGTACTGCAGCGCCTGTGCGGGGTCATAAAAATTATCCAGCGCGTGGAAGCAGCGCCGCGTCGGGCAGCCTGGCCCTTCGATCACGAGATGGGCTGCGTGCAATGCACTCTTCACGGGTTCGGCTCGGGCCGTCAAACGGTAGCCCCGGTATTGGGCCTGACAACTGACGGAGCCGGAGCGTTCCCGGCTGAGCGTCGGCGTCTCATTCAGACGTTTGATTTGCGTTCTCATGGCTTCTCTATCCTTCGATGACGATCCCATCCCGCCGCCGTTAGGTCGCGCGGCTAAGGAGCGGCGCACAGGCAACGCAATGGACCTCGGCTTCGTTCGGCACGCGAGCGGACGCCCATCACGCGGGTCGCGCTGGAGTACCGTCGGTGGTCAACAGACAGGTCGTGAGCCCGGCTCTCGTTTGATTGGTTTTGGTTTATGCGAAGAGCCGGGCGGAAGAAAGTGCTGACTGATCCGCGCAGCTGGCGCGGCTCTGAGTGCGCTTGAAGGTGTCGGTTTTCCGATGCCCGCCGGTACGCGCCCCCACTCGTGCAGGAGTGCAGAACAAGAAGAGGCGAGAACGCGGGATGAAAAGCACGACGAGGACCTCGAGTCAGTGGCCGCCAGTAAAAGAATGCGGCAGTTGTCTCATCAAAGCGCATCTGCAAACCTTTGCAAGGCATCCGAGCGATCGCCGCGCGGCATGGAGCCCAAAGACATCTGCTGTTGCGCCCCACTACGGGATCGCCGTAAATCGCAGTGGGGCCACAGGCGGCGCGCCCCTGGAACGCGGGGTACGACGGCGCAGCCGTGGTGGCAGGCATGGACGACCGGACGACTCTGTTAGCTGCGCGTGGATGCGCGACCGCGTCACCGGCGGGCGGTGGGTCGATCTCGCCCATTGCGGCTTGCTCCCTGTGAGACGCGCCGAAAAACAAATGAATGCACAAGTTACTTCAATCGATCGCAGCGCATCGACGATTGATTCCTGGCCGCTTAACGTCTACAACCAAAGAACGTCCGGCGATGTTCTTCCCGGCCGGATTCAACCGGCAGCGGAGGTTCGAATGAGCTATCAATTGATGGGCAGCATCCTCGAAGTCTGTGAATGCAAGGTTCTGTGTCCGTGCTGGATTGGAGAAGATCCCGATAACGGCACTTGCCGCAGCGCGCTCGCTTACCACTACGAGCAAGGCACGATCGACGGCGTCGATGTGTCGGGCATGACGGTGGCGTTCGCGGCGTTCATTCCGGGCAACGTGCTGAAAGGCGGCTGGCGCGTCGCTATGTTCGTCGACGAGCGCGCGAGCGACGCGCAATTCGACGCGCTGGTGAGCGTGCACCGTGGCGAGCGCGGCGGACCGCTAGCGGATCTCGGGAAGTTGATCGGCGAAGTCGTGTCTGTGGAGCGTGCTTCAATCGAGTACACGGTCGTCGACGGCAAGGGCAGGATGAAAGTCGGCGAAGTAATCGAGGCCGATCTGGAGCCGTATCGCGGCCCGACCGGCGAGCCGACCAAACTGGTCGACAGCATTTTTTCGACGATTCCAGGGTCGCCGGCCTTCGTCGGCAAGGCGAACGCTTTTCGTCTTCGACACAAAAAACTGGATCTCGACCTTGCATTGACGGGACATAACGCCATTCAGGGATCGTTCAGCTTCGCGTCGTGAAGATGCCCGTACGCTTGCGGCTGTTCGCGCCGCTCTTTGCCGCATTGACGACCAGCGCATGGGTCGCGCTATGGATGTGGGACGACGGTCCCTATGCCCGCTATTTGCGTCACGTGAGCTGGGCCGAATTGCCGCTCGTCGGCGCGCTATGCCGCGGAGTCCCCGGCGCAAGCCTCACGCTTGCGGCGTCGCTGCACAGCGCCGCATGGCTGCTGATGATCGCGGCGATGATGCTGCCGACCGCCTTCCCCATCTTCGATACATTCGGGCGGATGACGAACACGCGCGAAAACGCACGCACGTTGATGGCGTGTCTAATCGGCGGTTACGCGACGGCGTGGGCGCTGTTTGGCCTCGTCGCGCACGGCTTCGATGCGGCACTCCATCGGGTCGCAGACCAATCGCCGAGCTTGCTGGCGCACGGCTGGCTGATCGGTGCTGCAATGGTCGCACTCGCGGGCGTCTATCAGTTCAGCAGCCTCAAGCATCGGTGTCTCGACAAATGCCGCTCGCCGTTGATGTTCATCATTGAGCATTGGCGCGGCAGGAGCGCGCGCCGCGAGAGCTTTCTGCTCGGCATGAGTCACGGCGCTTTTTGCATCGGCTGCTGCTGGGCGTTGATGCTGCTGATGTTCGCGGTCGGCACCGGGAGCGTCGGCTGGATGCTGGCGCTGGGCGCGATCATGGCGGCTGAGAAAAATTTCCGCTGGGGCAGGTGGATCGGCAAGCCGCTCGGCGTCGCGTTGATTGCATGGTCCGCCTGGATCGTGGCGCAGCACGTACGCATCGCCTGACGCAGATCCGCTCGGGGTGAGCGGATCTCCGAAGACCGTGTGCCTTGCACGGATCGGGTTGGCGGATAGGACCAGTATTTAAGCACTATTACGGAAAAGTATCGTATCGACCGCGCCAAGGCTCCCTCTTGATACCGTCCTGGCGCACAGTTCGGATCTGCGAAGTCGCCTGGCTAGCTGCCCTATCCGCACGGGGCGTTCGCACCGCGTGGGAAAGCGAGCGTCACTTTGTCAGGGGCCAATATAGCTGCAAAAAAGAGCGGAGTCCGCGGTCGAATACCTGCTTGCAACCAGACAAGCGGCTATCTCGCCCAGCGTTGCAGCCACCTCACGAACTCGGCAAACTTCTGCGGACTTTTCGGCGTTCAAGCTGGTTTCGCAATTGGCCTGCGACGAACGCGCTAACGATCAAAGACAAGTAGACGGTCACGAGATCGTGGCGCCAGACATTGAGGGCGAGTTGATGCGCAACCAGTTTTGGATCGGGTGCCGCAAGCACGACGCTCTTCGCCTCGACAGCTCGCATCATCCGGATAAAGCCTACCGCCGAGAGCAATGGCAACAGCGCGACCCATGCTAACAGCGCGGGCTTCATGCGGCGCGCCAACGGGAAGTGGCGCAAGCGGAACCATAGTCCGAGGCATCCGTGAATCCATCCGGGCGCGAGCAGCGCAAGCTGCAAGCCTTGCGTACCACTCGTTAGCAGCAGGATAACCACGCGCTCGTAATCAGGCTCGAAGCCATAGAGCGAGGAGGCGAGCCGGGTCGTCACCGCATGGCGGATAAGCAGCAGCGGCAGGCTCAGTCCTGCCCACAGGCGGACCCACTCAGCTAGCGGTAAGCTCCAGTGACGGCGCCCGTAGATGGTGCGTACGGCCAGCGCAAAATGAAGCGCAGCGGCACCGTACAACGCGATCGTGCCGGGTGCGCTACGCCACAGCCGCAGCGCTAGAGTGAGACCGCGTCCGGCAAGTTCGAGAGACCAGATCCCGAGCGCATGGTTGATCAGATGCAGAAATAGATAGATCAGCAATACTACGCCGGACGCAAGTTGCAACCGACGCAGAACAGCTTGTAATTGCACCGTCATGCCAGCGTCCGGCGAGCGTTGTGCGAGACGCGACGAGCCAGCGCCGCCCGGCCGCCCGATATGCCCAAACCTCCAATAAACCTGAGACGCGGCCGTCTAGACAGATCAGGCGCGGGCGAGCGCGGCGCAGCAGAGTCGCCCTGACGTACCGCTTCGGCAAATCGCTCCAGGGCCGATACCGAACCGCATATGCTTTGGTACTCTTCGAGGCCGATTTTGCCGTCGAGGATGACGATCAATCCCGACGCACGGGCTATGTCGACAATGTTCATTTGATCACCCATTTCGTGTCTGTCTTACCTGCAAGACTGCGAGGATGCGTCGGTTATTCCCGCATTCGGCAGGGTGGGATGAGCGCGGTGCTCTTGCACGCCGCCGGTTCCAGGCGGAGGGACAGGGCAGCGCCAGCCAGTGGCGCGCATTGCACACGCCCCATGCGGCGGCTACGGTAGCCGCCGCGGCGCATCGGGTATTCATCGAAGGACACTTCGACGGCTGTGAAAAGGTTATATGCCTCGCCGTTCGAGCAGTTTCTAAACGACTACAAGTCGACGCATCCCGATGTTGACCGGAAGCAGAGGGAGGGCAGGGCACTGCTTTGGGACAAGCTTCCGATGGCCACCCAAACGACCGATGAACTCTACGGAAAGACCATTTTGCGCCAGCCCGGGTATGTGTACTACAGCGGCGACGAGTAGGTGCGATTGCCGTGTTTGGGTTGGGCAATTTGGCCATGGCGCCGTGCGCGCGGCCACCAGGCTCTACGGCGCCACGCGAATGTATCCGTGAAACCGCTGCGCCGGCCCCTCAGTGTGCTCTGCGTCAAAGCCCCAGGCGAGGCGGCACGTACGCTCCGTAGTTAGGGCCTACGCCCGAAGACTGCGGTATGTCATAGCCGGTGAGGAAATGACCCTCGATGTACTTCTGGCTTGGGGTGCCGATATCGTCGACGCGGAACGCCGCGAACGCAACGATAGGCTCATAGGAACCCGAGACGATGCTGCTCACAATGGGAACGTAGATGACTGTGTTGAGCGGAACGGAGCTGTAAACGGTGGTCTTGGCGCCGTGCTGAATGTAGATGTTCGTACCGATGCTAAGCGGCGTGGGGTTGCCGTTCGCGATCAGTCCGCGCACCGTTGGGACATCGTTCGCGACGCTGGCAAAGGAGGTCCATTGACCCGCCTGGCACGTACCACCGTATGTGTGCCCATTGCCAATCTGGAATTCGTACACCTTCCCGGTCGAAGGATCGATTTTCGGTTGATGGGTGCTCGAATCCCAATACGTGTCGTACACACACTGACTGAGTGCGACCGGGAAGAGTCCACCGTTGACGGTGCCGGGTGCTGCGGCGACGGCGATCGCGGTGGCTGTCGCCGCCGTTCCTGGCAGTCCTAACAACGTGCCGAAAGCGAGGCCGATCAATCCGCCGTTCTGGCTCGCGCTGCGGAACACGTGGACTTGTATCGCGGCGGCGTCGTAGGCGCCGGGCGTGATGGTGGTTGCCTGAAGCACCGACGGCGAGCCGGTCAGGTTCCAGTAACCGGGCGTCGCGGTTGCGCTGGAGAGCCGCGTGTTATCCGATGCATTGAGTGAGATGGCGGAGGTCGTCGCCATCGACGCGTCAGCCCAGTTGGGCACGCCTGAGCCCGCGGTGACGAGCCGTGCGGCTCCGGCGAGCGCGGCAGCATCCGCGGCGTTTTGCAACTCGTTGCGCACCACGCTCACGCGTGCCAGATTGATCGCGAACGCCGCGAACATCAACAGGGGGATCAGAAAGGCGACGAAGAACAGGACGACCGATCCCCGCTGCTGCCGTCGCGCCGGATAGGCGCGACGTTGCAAGTCCGTCCGGGATGTCCGCGCCGGCATGATGCTCTCACTCATAGTTCATCACGGTGACCGCGCTGATCGTGACGGGACCCGTGATGGCGCTGAAGATCGAACCGAGCACGAGCCCCTGGTACGTGAAGCTGACCGTGACCGTCAAAGGCGAACCGGACGCCTGAGTCCCTACCTGGGCGACGGCCTTCGCGGTAGCCGGTGTTCCGCCCGAAACGAGGTTGTTTTGCGTATAACTGAGCGCGACGTTCTGGATCTGTGCGCTGCTCCACGGCGGCACACGCAGCACGACCCCTGCGCGCGCGGCTTCACGGCTCGCATTCGTGATGACGGCCTTGTCGCACAGGATCATGCTCACATCGATGATGCCGAACAGCACTAGCAGCAGAAAAGGAAGCATGAGCACGAACTCGAGCGCGGCGATACCTCCTTCACGGCGCAGCGCTGAAGGGCCGGCCGCGTTCATTTCTCGATCTCCGAGTGATCGCGCATGTTGTCCGCGGGCAGCGCGCTCAGGCGAGCGGCGGGCGGCGCGCCGCTGGGGGTGCCGAGTTTTGCGCGAAGGGTTTCGTAAAATCGCAGGTTATCTTCGACTGATGCAGGCGGCAGGTCGGCCTGCAAGATCCGCTTTGCCGCGCTCGTGTTTCCGAGCAGGGCATACGCGAGCGCGAGGTTTTGGCGCGCTTGCGGCGGCGCGTCCCGGAGTCCCGCGATGTCGAGCAGCACGTTGGCGCCTTCCCGTGGCCGGTTGGCGAGGATCAGGGACAAACCGAGGTCGGTCGTCAGGCCCTGCGCTTCGGGATGCACGCGCAGCGCCGTGCGGTAAATCGCTTGCGCTTCGTCGTGGCGGCCTTGCAGATCGAGCACCGTACCGAGACCCTCGGCTGCCACGGGACTGTCGGGAAGTTGGACGACGAGCGCATGGTAAAGCGTTGCGGCTTCGTCAAGCCGACGCTGCCGCAATGCGACCCGGGCAAGGCCGAGCTTCGGCCCTGGCTTCGAAGGTGCGGCGCTTGCCGCACTCGCATAGAGCACGCGTGCGCGTTCCAGATCGCCGGCCTGGTACATCGTGTCGGCCATTCCCAACTGTGCTTCGATCGAGTTGGGCTCCGCCTGCAGCGCTTTCTCGTACAAGGTCAACGCAAGCTCGGTGTTGCCCGACGATAGCGCGCTGGCGGCAATGCGCAGGTCGCTCGTGGGGCCGACATTGCGCTCCATCGAAATCGGCCGTGGATTGAAGGTGCCTTCGCTTGCACACCCCGCGAGAAGAGCGGCGATGACGACCGGCACAACGGAGAGCGAGCGGCAACACAGAATGATTTTCTTCATTTGAACACCGCAAGGAGGCGAATGACGGCAGGGCCGGCCGAAATCAGGCCCACCGTCGGCAACACGAACAGCATCATGGGGAGGGTCATCTTGGGAGCGAGCTTGGCGGCCTTTTCTTCGAGGGCGAATATCTGAGCGGCGCGTTCGGCGCGCGACAGCATTCGCAGTGACTGCGTGATCGGCGTGCCGTATTGCTGCGATTGAATCAGCGTCGTCACGAGTCCGCGCACCGACGAAAGCCCGACGCGGGCCGCCATGTTGCGCAGCGCGGTGGCGCTGTCGGTGCCTAGTTGCAGCTCGTCGGCCGTCACCGAAAACTCGTCCGCAAGCGGCTCGCAAATCGGTTCCAGTTCGTGCGCGACGCGCTTGATCGCAACCACGAGGCTATTGCCTGCGTTCGTGCAGATAACCAGCAGGTCGAGCGCATCGGGCAGACACGACGCAATGGCCTTCTGCCTGCGGCGGATGCGAAATCCGAGCATGGACTCCGGCGCGATCATGCCGATGATGAAAGCGGCGGCCATCATCAACACACGAAACACGAAGTGTTCGCCGAACCGGGGCACGTGCGCACCCAGCAGGATCGCGACGAGCGCGAGCAGCGAGCCGACGACGATTTTCAGACCCACCATTCCGGCCGCCGTGCGCCGGTCGCGAAAGCCCGCACTGGCGAGCTGCTGGGCGAGCTTCTCGCGCTGGAATGCATTCAGAAGGGGCACGCGCTCGCCGATCAGTGCGACCCGCCGCGCCAACCGTTGCCGCATGTTGGCGAGCGCTCGCTCGTCCGCGGCCGACTCGGCCGGCCCGCGCACGGTGGCTTGCCGCACGCGTTGCGCAATACGATGCCGGGTGCTGCCCGTGCGAAGCAGAATCGACAAGACCGCGCCGATCAGCACGATGAGCAACGCAAGGTTAGTGGCAGTATCGGTATCCGGGGCATTCATCGCGAGGTATCCAGTTTCGACATCTTTCGCACCATCCACAGCCCGACCGTTAGCAGAACCGCGGCGAGCGTGACGATCTTGTGGCCGGCGCGGGTATCGAACAGCAGTTCGACGTACGGCCGGTTGACGACATACAGCATGCCTGTGACGGCGAACGGCACGGCCGAAATGATGTTGGTCGCAAGCCGGCCTTCGGCGGTCAGCGCCTTCGTCTTTAAGCGGATGTCGCGCCGGCTGCGAATGATCGCCGCGAGGTTCTCCAGCGTCTCGGCGAGATTGCCGCCTGTCTCGCGCTGCAGCAGCAGGCAGACCGCGAAGAACGAAAAGTCTGCGATTTGCAGCCGCTGCACGGCCTGGTCTAGTACCTCGGTCAGATCGGCGCCCAGGCGCAGCGCATCGCCCATCGTGCGAAACGTGGAGCGCACCGGCTCGTCGGCCTCGCGGCCCGCGGTGCTGATCGCCTGCACGACCGGAATGCCGGCCCGCACCGCGCGGATGATCAGATCGAGCGTGTCTGGAAAGACCGTCAGGAAGCGCGTGCGAAACCGATCGATCAGGAAACGATAGCTGGCGCGCACGGCAAACAACGGCAGCCCGATCACGATCACGGGACCCGCCCAGTCGGGAGGCGCGGCGAGCTTCACGCCCACGAGCGCGGCGATGAACACGACGAGCGCGATTGCCCCGATCAGCCGGACACCGCCCGCGCCGCTCACCGAGCGCACCCGTTCGAGATGCCTTTGCAACCACGACAGGACCGCGCCGCCGCGCGGTTGACGCTGCCGGCTAAAGAGCTGCTGTTCGGGCGCCGGGCGGCCGGTTTTGCGCCGGCGAGCCACAACGGTGCCCACTTCCTCGACCCGGCTGCGGATGCGCGGCGCCGGCCGGCGCCGCGCCATGTCGCGCAGCGTCGACACCATCATGCCGGTAATCAGGATTGCGAAGAATGCGCCGGCGGCGACCACATCGGCGGGGGTCATGGCCGCATCGCCTCCAGCAGTTGCTCTTCGAGCCCGTAGTAGGCAGCCCGCGCCGAGAACACCGGGCGCAGCGACGACGACTCGAATACGCCGCGCACTTCGTCCTGATACGCGGTCGTATCGAAGCGGAAGGTGAACAGGTCTTGGGTGATGACGACGTCGCCTTCCATCCCGGCGACCTCGGTGATGCGCGTCACGCGGCGCATGCCGTCGCGCATCCGTTCGATTTGCAGGATCAGGTGCACGGCACTCGCGATTTGCCGGCGAATCGACAGCAGCGGCAGATTGCCGTTGGCCATCATCACCATGCTTTCGAGCCGGGTAATCGCATCGCGCGGCGTGTTCGCGTGGATCGTCGTCATCGAGCCGTCGTGGCCGGTGTTCATCGCCTGCAGGACGTCGAACGCCTCCGGCCCGCGCGTTTCGCCGAGGACGATGCGGTCGGGGCGCATCCGCAGCGCGTTGCGCACCAGGTCGCGCTGCGATACGGCGCCGAGTCCTTCGGCGTTCTCCGGGCGCGTTTCGAGGCTCACGACATGCGGTTGCTGCAGTTGCAACTCGGCCGCGTCTTCGATGGTGACGATGCGCTCGTGCTCGTCGATATGATGCGACAGCGCGTTGAGCAGCGTCGTCTTGCCCGAGCCCGTGCCGCCGGAGATCACGACGTTGAGCCGGCAGGCGCCGGCGATCTTCAGCATGCGCGTCATCGCGGGCGACATGTTGCCCTGCTGCGCCATGCGTGCGAGGGTGATGTTGCGCTTGGCGAACTTGCGGATCGAGATCGACGCGCCGCGAATCGCGATGGGCGGCAATACGACGTTGACGCGGCTGCCGTCGGCCAGCCGCGCATCGACCATCGGGCTGCTTTCATCGACGCGGCGCCCGACCGCGGCGGCGATGCGCTGCGCGACGTTGATCACATGCGCGTTGTCGCGGAACTTGAGCGGCGTCAGTTCGAGCCGGCCATGCCGTTCCGCGTAGACCTGGTCCGGACCGTTGACGAGGATGTCGGTCACCGATTCGTCGGCGAGCAGCGGCTCGATGGGGCCGACCCCGAACATGTCATTGAGTATTTCGTTGACGATCAGTGCCTGCTCGGCCATTGTCACGTTGAGCCGCTCGCGCGCGACCACTTCGGTCGCGATCTGCTCGATGCCCGCGCGCACCTGATCGCGCGACATCATCAAGGCGGCCGACATGTTCATCGAAGCGAAGACGACCGTGCGGATCGTCTTGAAGTTCTCCGAGCGCACTAGCGCTTCGTGTCTGTCGATTGCAACTGCCGGGCGCAGCGGCGTCACAGCGTGCGGTGGCGCGCCCGCGTCCTGTTTCGTGTCTACGCTCGCGGCTACGTCTCTATGCGCAAGAGGCGGCGTGGCCGGAGCATTCTGCCTTTTCCCGAACGTCATGTCCGGCCCCTCTTTCCGGCGATGCGTGCATACCAGGGTTTCGGCGGCGCGGTCTCGGAGCGCCCGGTCAACGCGTTGGCCAGCTCGACCATCGCCGCTGTGAAAGGCGTCGCTTTGCCAGCCGCGATCGGTTCGCCGAGATTCTCGGCGGCCGCGAGCGTTTTCGGTTCGTAGGGCAGCTCGTACATCGAAGCCCGCCCGAGCGCGCGCTGAAAATCGGCGGGATCGACGCGGCCCGCGACGGGTTCGAGCGGGTTGTTCAACAGCAGCGAGATCGTAGGTTCGCTGTCGCGGTCTTCGGCGAAACGCAGCAAGCGCGCTGTTTCGCGCGCGGCGTGAACCGATCGGTCCGATGTGATATAGACGAATGCCGATGCGTCGAGTGCCTCTTCGGCCACACTGCCGGCGAGGCTGGACAGGTCGAGCATCACGTAATGGAATTGCCGTTTGAGCGCATTGATCAATTCGGCGACTGCGCCGGCACGGCACACGAAGTCATTGCCGTAAGGGATTTCGGACGACAGTACGTGGAGATACTTGCTCTTTGGAACGAGCATCCGATCGATTAGCGCTGCGTCGGCGCGCTGCGCGTTTTGCAGCAGTTCGGTCAGGCCGTTATTGGTCAGCATGCCTAACATAGAGTTGGCCGCGCCGCCGTGAAAGTTCAGGTCGACATACGCGATGCGTCGATGGGTGACGTCGGCCAGATAGCACGCGAGCGACACGGCGATGGTGGTGGTGCCGACGCCCCCGCGTGCGCCGAGAAAACTGATGGCGTTGCCGGCGCGCACGGCGGCGGCCGGGTCGCGTGCCGCGAGCGCGCGCTGCAACAGGCCCACCGAGAGCGGCTTGAAAAGATAGTCCTGAACACCCGCGCCGAGCAGGCTGCGATAGAGGTCCACGTCATTGCGGTCTCCCACCACGACCACGACAACCGACGGATCGCAGACGTCGGAAAGACGCGCGAGATCGCTGATCGGCATCGCCGACCCGGACACGTCGACAATCAGCTGCCTGGGCGACCGGTCGAGCTTTTTGAGCAATTGAATTGCGTCGTCGATCGTGCCTCTTTGCACGTGCGCCTTTGCGATCGACTGATCGACGATCAGGCTCTTCACCGCGGTTTCGCTGTCAGGGTCGGACACGACCGCAAGCAGATCGTCGGCGTCGATTGCGCTGCCGGTCTTGAGTCGAAGGAGTGATTCGAGGGCGCTCATTGAAATGCTCCGCGATCAATGGATCACGTTGGTAGTCGTCGAGGTTGGATTGAGCGGCGTCGTGCGCTCTTCTTCGTAACGGCGCACCGCGCTGGCGCCAATCGCCGCGTCCGCGCCGCCATAGGGAATCGGCGTGATGAGATCGGCCGGGCGCGCGAGCATGATCGCCAGGTTGGTGTACGTGGCACAGCCGAACGCGACGCCGGGACGCGCGAAGCCCGCATCGACCAGGTGCGACGGCTGCTGCAGTGTCGCGCAGTCGGGCGGCACCGCGTGCGTGCCGTCGAAACCGACCACCGAAGAATCAGGCATGCCGAGCGGCGGGGGCGCCGACATGCAGCCCGATAGCGCGGCGAGCAGGGCGAGGCAGGATAGGCGCGAAAACATGGCATGACTCCATCGGTTCAATAAACAAAGCCTGCCGCGCCGACGAGCCGCGGGGTGTCGCCGGACAGCGGATCGATTCCGAGCGAACGCTGCAACACGTATTCGACGTCGCTGCCGGCGCGCGTGACGCTGTCGAGCGGCTGGCGCAGTTGTCCCGGATCGGCCGGTTGCACGATATAAGGCGTGACGATGACGACCACTTCGGTCTTGTTGTTCAGGTAGTTCTTCGACGAGAACAGTTTTCCGAGTACCGGCAGCCTGCCGAGACCGGGAAGCTGCGCGAGTATGTCGCTAGACTTGCTTTGCAGCAGCCCGCCGATCGCGAAGCTTTGCCCGCTCGACAACTGGACGGTGGTTTCCACGCGGCGCACCGTCAGTGCGGGAATCTTGATACTGGACAGCGTCACCGAGTTGGTCGGATCGATGTCGCTGACTTCCGGACGCACTTTGAGGCTGATCCGGTTGTCGGCGAGTACGGTGGGCGTGAAGTCGAGCGACACGCCGAAAGGTTTGAAGGCCACCGTGATGGCGCCCGTCGTGTCCTGCGCGACAGGGACCGGAAACTCGCCGCCCGCCAGAAAGCTCGCTGTTTGGCCGGACATCGCGGTCAGGTTCGGCTCGGCGAGCATCGTGATGAGGCCTTCCTGATCGAGCGCATCGAGCACGGCCTCGACATTGACGTTGCCCGTATGAAAGCCCGCCAGTGCTGAAAACGCGCCGGTCGACGACAAGAGGAAGTTATTCGCCGTGTCGAACAACTGGCGCCCGTTGAACAGCCCCCCGACGAAGTTGCCGACCGAGCCCAGAGAACTCCAGTTGATCCCGAGCTGCTGCGTGATGTTTCGGTCTACTTCGGTCACGCGCACACGCAGATTCACCTGAATCGGATGATCGAGCGTGAGCCGGTTGACAAGCGTTTCCTTGTCGCGCAGGTACGGTTTGAGCGACTGGATGACCGCATCGGCGTCCGCCGCGCTCGATACGCGGCCGGCAATCATCGTCGAGCCGGGTGCGCTGGTGAGGGTCAGGCGCAATTGCGGAAAGCGCGCGTCGAGCATGCGTTGCACCGACTGGGTATCGGCGCTGACTTCGATGGTTTTGCGAAGGATCGTCCGGTTGTTTGCGCCGAGCGCAAAGAGCGTTGTCGTGCCTGCTTTCTTGCCGAGCACGAACACCGTTTCGGGCGTCGGCACGTGCACGTCGGCCACATCCGGGTCCGCAACGAATACAGCGACCGCGGGCCCTGGCAGCCTCACCATGTCGCCTTTACCGGCTGGCACGACCAGCGTCGGGCTCGGGTCGGCCGCGTACGCGCGGTTCATGCTCGCGAAGCCGCACACGATGGCAGCACACGCGAGGACCGTCGATGCCAACCGACGCGACGAGCGACGCACTGAGAAAACGAGCTGCAACATAGACTTCCTCTGAGAAACCTGCCCATCTGCTGCTGTGGCGAGCGACCGTGGCACACGTGCGCATGCACGTGTGGCCGCCTGCGTTACTGTGCAAGCGGCTGAGCGCTGCCTCCGCTTTGCGCGGCTTCGAGCGCTCGCGCGGGCGGCGCCGTCGACGCTTGCGCCGACGACCGGCCAGGCGGCAGCGGCGGCAGTCCCGGTTCACCCGTTGCGCCGCCAACTGCACCGACATCGGATGCATCGCTCGACTTGGAGCCGCGATAGACGATCACCGTCCGTGCCGCCCTGGGCACGATCGCTGTGTCGCGCTTCGTAGTCATTTGCGCCGCGTGCAATGCGCGCGATACGTCTGCGCCCCACACCGGCATTGTTTGCGGCGCCGTGGTGGCGTCGGCCGGCGGCTCGTGCCGGTCCTTCGTCGCGAAGCTGCGCAGCGCGAGCGACAGCGTGCCGAGGTGGGACGCCACGGCAATCACCTGGGCGGTGCGCGGGGTCACCTCGAACGTGACTGTGCGCGCACGCGAATCGGCTTGCGCGGCGTTTTCCTTCGGGCGCTGAAACGCGGAGCCGACCGCGAGCACGCGCACCCGATTGACGACGGTCTCCGATTCGACCGCTCGACCGGCTTCGGCCGTGTCCTTCGCCGACTCGCCGAGCGTCTGCGTGAGCAGCACGTCGACGTAGTCTCCGGGCTGAATCAGCCCCGCATTGCCCGATACATCGTCGATCGCAACCGATATGGCGCGCATGTCGGGCTTCAGCGCAGCGGCGAGAAAGCCCGGCACGTCGGGCGAGATCACATCGGCGAGACCGAGTGGCGTGCCGGCGCGAACCGCATGCCGCAGCACGTCGCCCTTCAGGTCGTTGTTCGCGCGGTCGCTGCCCGCTTGTGCTTCGACGAGCGCGCCCGCCGGAACTTGTCCGTGCGGCACGCTTTTCCAGACGAGGTCGCTGTCGCGCAGCAGCAGCCCGTCAGGCAAATCCGCGGCGGCGGCGCGAATGCGCTCCATCCCGTGCGAACTTGCCGAAGCCGGACGCGACGCCGTGATATAGAGAGCGCGCAGCACCAGCGCGCCGATGATGGCGACGACAACGAGGCCGGCGAATTTGACGATTCTGGACATGACGGCGAACGGTCTTACACGTGAGTCGCGCTATGCGCGAGTGGCGCCCATACCGCCGCGCCCCCACCGAGCGCGAGCGCGATGCCGTAAGGCACACCGCGCGAACGCGACAGGCACGACAGGCAGTGCAACGCGTCGATGCGGCGGCTCAGCGGGTCCGCTGCCATGACAGCGAGGCCCAATATCAGCCCGCAAACGGACACGATGACGAACACGGGTGCCGCGAGCGAGGGACCGGCCCAAAGAAACACCGCTGCGGCGAGCTTCGCATCACCGCCGGCAATCCATCCGAAACGGAACAGCAGGGCGGACACCGCAAGGGCTGCCGCCGCGAGGCCGAGGTGGCCGACAAACGCAGCAACGCTGATCGGAACCAGCGCTGCTGCCACGCAATAGAGGCCGGCGACGCTGAGCACCGCGCGGGTGGACAGGCGCCGGAAGAGCAGATCGGAGACCGCCAGTGAAGTCAATACGAGGCAGGTCGCCAGCTTCACTGAATACAGCATCTTGGTTTGCCTGGGCCTGAACGATGCGTTGACGCGATAGACGCGGCGGGCGTATTCGACAGCGAATATTCCCGCTATGTCCGTTGCGCTGGGTTAGCCTGCTGCGTTGGTGACCTTGGTGGTCAGATTGGTAAATACGCCCTGGAGGGCCGGGCTGAATACGGTGCCCACAGCCACGACCGCAACGACGACGATGCCCGCGAGCACCGCGTACTCGAGTGCGCTGACGCCGCGTTCATCACGCGACAGGGACTTGATGAATTGCAGCATGGGTAGCTCCTATTTTTGAGGCCGTTCGGTTACGGAAACGAGACAAGGGAAGATCTGGATCGAATCGATCCAAGTGTGTCATCGGCAGCATTCGGGTGGCGCTTTAGCCTCTCGAAGAACTGCGTGCACATCGGCACACTCGCGAACCGATCATAGCGAGGAGCGTTGGCTGTCGAAGCGGCAATATGAGGCCAAAAAATGGCGTAATTCGATTCAATGAGTAAGGTGGCGATGCCGCCCCAATAATTGATTCCATTAGTATGAAGAAAACGCTATTCTGCTTTCGACTCCGCATCATTCACGAGGCTCTTCGCTGAGGTGCAACTTTTACCGCGCGACCTAACGGAGCGCCCTGATTGATGACTGTCGATCCCAAGGCTTTTTGCGCGGACGGCGCCCTGATCAAAAACGTAACTGTCGCCGAGAGCATGACTCCGTCGACGGCGCACTTTGATGGAGGCCTGCAGAATGTTCGTGATGGAAAAGTGAGGAGTATTGATCGTCGTGGAACTGACGTTTTGAGGAAGAGAAGAGTGCGCGAGCTCGCGGCGCGTCGTTACGGCTGGCGTGTGCGAGCGGTGTCGTTGGCGCCGCGATCGTCCTGCGGTGGTTGGGACCGTTCGCGCTCCGCGCCACTGTCCTCGCGCGTGCCGTCGGGCGAAGGCTGCTTCTTCGTCGGTGCGGCATGCGGAGCCGTACGATTTAACGTCTGCAACTCCAGCAGCTTCAGCAGGCCCTGCTTTGACGAATCCGCATGCGCCATACCGGCCAGACAGCTGACCGATAGCAAGCCAACCGTCAGTGTCAATCTAACTATCCTGGTCATCAGCGTCTCCTTGCGAGCCGAGCAATCGTAACGCGCATCGAATGACGACGCGCGAGCGGACCGCTCGGCTGGCACGTCCCGCTAGTCCCGCCGATCGCGCGACGCAGTCCCTCGCGAAGCGCCGCCATCTTCGCGACGCGCGAACCGGGCACGACTTTCGTCTGGCGCCTTCGCGCTCGAGTGGAGCGCACCAGCCGCAACACAGGGTCGGCTGAGCGCTCTTTGTTCCAAACGTGCCCGGCTGTATCGGCTCCTAGCGGGTCGCATATACCGACACGCCACCATTGACAAAACCGTTCGCCCCGCAGCTGGGGCAACCGGCCGGCGCGGTTGCCGAGGAGTACGGAACAAAAACCAGTCCGGTGGCCGGGTCGACTGCCACCGAGTGCGCGTTGTTGCCGGAATTCACTCTCGCCACCACGCTGCGCGTGGATGCATCAATGACGGTCAGCACGGGCGTGCACGGAGACGCCGCCGAGCAGGCGCCGTTGGTCGACGCATTGCCCGATGCGGTCCAGCGGCTACTCGCGTTGTAGTACCGATTGCTCGATGGATCGTAGGCCAGCTGGTCCCCACCGCCGGCATTCAGTGACGCCACGAGTGCGCCGCTCGACCGGTTGAATATCTGCAGCAATAGCGGAGCGCCAGTCGTACCTTCTCTGCAGCCCACGGCGATGTCGGTACCGGGGCCGAGAGCGAGGCCAGTCGGATCGCAGTTACCTTCGGGGTACATCGCAACACCCGCAAGCGCGGTGTAGTTCGCGGTGGCTCCGGCGGCAAGCCCCCGGATCGACGCGCCCGGCAATTTGACGAGTTCGCCGTGCGGGTTGGCGGTACTGCCGTCGACGTTCACATAGAAGTTGTCGCTCGCCGCGTCGTATTCACACGCTTCCAGACCCGCGGTTGGCTTGCCCGCCGTATCGGTGAACGTCACCTTCGCGATCACCGTCTGCGTGCTGGTGTTGATGAACGTGGCGAACGGTGTTGGTTCCTCAGGGCTCGAAATCATATAGATACCGTGCGTCGGGTCGAGACAGCCTTCGTCCGCTCGAACACCTGTGGTGCTGACGGGGATACTGGTCAGTACGGTTCCCGCAGCCGGATCCACGATCTTCACGGAGTTGACGTCGCCGGTATAGATCAGGCTGCCCACCGGATTCGCGCCATTGGGCCCGGCGGTCGAGTTCGGACCCGGGCCGAGCCCGGTGTATGCAAGGGCGCCGGTGCCGTGGATTGCGTTGACAAACGACTTGCTCGCAATGTCGATGACATCGAGCGATGCGTTGTTGCGGTCGGTGAAATAGTACCGGCCCCCGTTGATGGTTCCGATGTCAAAGGAAAAATTGACGCCCGCTTTGATGTTGGGCACCGCGATATCCGCAACGACATGCGGGGGCGGAGGTAACGTCAGCTCGTCGTTGTTCCCGCACGCCGCCAGCAAAACAGCGACGCCGGCAACGACCGTCTTCATCAACGGATACCTTGGCATGGTGAGCCTCCCTTCCTTTGCTGTTTCGCGTGGTCGCATGGCGACGCGCTCGCGTCGCTCATCGACCACTCATCAAAGGATATGCAATGGATCAGCATGGGCGGGCTATGGTTTTCCCGGCCTGGAAGTCAGGCCCCGGCCAGTCTCTAGTTCAACGCCGCCGCGACCTGTCTGCCATGGCCGCAAATCACGGTGACACCCGAACCGTCGGGCGGATGGAGTTGAAGAACTGCTGTTCTCGAGACGCTATTGCTTCTCTGCATCTCGCATCCCTTTGGATCCCGGGCATGCGCTTTGCGGCGCTTTTACGTGGCACGTGCGTGTCGCGACTTATCAAAGCTTTTTGTAGGAATGCAGCATGAAAGTTACTGTGTCCGACCACGTCGTGCAAATACTTCTGGACTGAGGCGTGGATACGGTCTTTGGCCTGCCGGGGGAGGGCATCAATGGATTAGTGGAAGCTTTTCGTAAAGCTCTCGAAAAGATCAGGTATGTGCATTTCCGGCATGAGGAAACGGCTGCACTGGTGGCCTGCGCTTATGCGAAGTTCACCGGCCAGCCAGGCGTATGTTTTTCCACGGCCGCGCCAGGCGCAATTCATCTGCTCAACGGTCTTTGCGACGCCAAGATAGACGCGGCGCCGGTGCTGGCCATCACGGGCATGACATATCACGATCTGATAGGTACCCACTACCTGCAAGACATCAACAGGATTGCTTGTACGGAGACGTCGCCATTTATAACCAGCGCGTGATGGGACCGGGAGCATCTGGAAAACGCAATGAACTACGCCTGCCGCGCTGCGTTGTCGCCCTCGGGCGTCGCGCACGTAGCAATACCGATCGAGATTCAGGCGATGTCGGCGTCAAAGGAAAATCCCGCGTCTAGCGCACTGAACAGCGGGTAAGCGCCGCGCGGGTGGCGCACGAGCGGGACAACAGGTGCGACGGTCTTCGTTCCGGCGTGGGTTGTCACGCCGACATCAGCGGAGTACGACATGGACGATCTATACAACCTGCAACGGTTTGTCGACGCGCAAGACCCGGTCTACGCGCAGGTCTGCGATGAACTGAAGCATGGACGCAAGCGCAGCCACTGGATGTGGTTCGTGTTTCCGCAAATTCAGGGGCTCGGTGCAAGCGCGATGGCGCGTCGGTTTGCGATTTCGTCGTTGGCCGAGGCCGAAGCCTATCTGCGCCATCCGATACTCGGCCCACGGCTGCGGGAATTGACGCAACTCGTCAATCTCGTGAACGCGCGCGCCATTGAGGACATATTCGGATATCCCGACTACCTCAAGTTTCGATCGTCGATGACCCTGTTCACGCGGGCCACGACCGACAACGATGTATTTGTCGAAGCGCTGCGCAAGTATTTCGGCGCAGAAGCGGATCCGCAAACGCTGCAGTTGCTTTAGCGGTTTTCGCACCTGGCCGCAGCGACCGGCGCTGCGGACTTTGGAGTCTGCTTGTCGGTTCAGCGTGCGAATTCGTTCGACCTCACCGACGTAGCAAGCCCACTATTGCACCGGCCCAGCACCGCAAAATTCGCCCGCGCATCCGCACAAGCAGGCGCGCGAACCGCGCGATGCCGCGTCGACCGCAAGCAAAAGCAGGCATCCTGCTCTAAACTAGCGCCCGCCCAAGCCCGCGACGTCAATAGCAACCCGCCCATGCCCCCATCCCCAACCGAACCCCCTGATTCCTCCGTCTTCAGTCTGCCGAAGCACCCGCCGTTTCAGCGCTTCTGGTGCACGCGCATCCTCTCGTCGCTGTCGTTCCAGATGCTCGCGGTGGCAATGGGCTGGCACATCTACGCGCTCACGCACAGTGCGTTCGCACTCGGCCTAGTCGGCCTCGCGCAGTTTCTGCCGATGTTCGTGCTGACCCTCGTGGTCGGCCATGTCGCCGACCGCTACGACCGCCGCCGCATCGCAGCCATCTGCCAGAGCCTCGAGAGCGGCGCCGCCTTGCTATTCGCTTTCGGTACTTTTGGCGGCTGGATCAGCGCGCCGGTCATCTATGTGCTGGCCGCCTGCGTCGGCGCGGCGCGCGCGTTCGAGTCGCCGGCGGTCGCTTCGCTGCTGCCCGCGGTCGTGCCGCGCGGCTACCTGCCCAGGGCCACGGCGTGGGCCACTTCCGCGAATCAGACCGCGCAGATCGCGGGCCCCGCATTGGGCGGCCTGCTGTACGGCATCGGTCCCGGCGCGGCTTATCTCGCGTGCACGTTGTCGTTCGCGGCGGCCGCCGCGTCCGTCTGGAACATCCCATTGCAAATGCGGCCGGCGAGCCGCGCGCCGGTGACGCTCGAGTCGATCTTCTCGGGCATCGCCTTCATTCGCAAGGAGCCGGTGATTCTCGGCGCGCTGTCGCTCGATCTGTTCGCGGTGCTATTCGGTGGCGCGACAGCGCTATTGCCGATCTTCGCGCGCGACGTGCTGCACGCCGGGCCGCTCGGCCTCGGCCTGTTGCGCTCGGGCACGGCGATCGGCGCGCTCGCGGGCACCATCTGGCTCGCGCATTTTCCGTTGCGCCACCGGCCCGGCGCGGCGATGTTCGGCGGCGTGATCGCATTCGGTCTGGCGACGGTGGTGTTCGGGATGTCACATCAATTCTTCTTGTCGCTGTTCGCACTGATGGTGCTCGGTGCATCCGACACCATCAGCGTGGTGGTGCGGCTATCGCTCGTGCAGTTGCGCACGCCCGACGAAATGCTCGGACGTGTCAGCGCGGTCAATTCGCTTTTCATTGGGACATCGAATCAATTGGGCGAATTCGAGTCAGGGGTGACGGCGGGGTGGTGGGGCGCGCGTCCCGCTGTGCTGGTGGGCGGCATTGCGACGATCACGGTCGCGTTGCTGTGGATGAAGCTATTTCCGGAACTGCGGCGCACTCGCTCGCTGGAGCGTGAAGAAGAACTGGCGACGATCCCGTGAGCCGGAGCCGCTCGCGCACCCGCCAGGGTGGCGCGAGCGCCGCGTTCAGCAATGGTCGCCGCTCACAATGGTCGCCGCTCAGTCAGCCAACCGCCACCGCGACGTCACGCCACCACCGGCCCCAACGCGTCGCGAATCGCAGCAGCCAACTCCCCGGCTGCGAATTTCGGCACGTATCCATTCGCGCCGGCGTTCTTCACGTGCGCTTCGTTCGCCGCGCCCGTCAACGATGAATGGATGATCACAGGAATATCGCACAGCCGCTCATCGGCCTTGATCTGGCGTGTCAGCATGAAGCCGTCCATCTCCGGCATCTCGAGATCGGTCAGCACCAGCGCGATACTGTCCTTCACTCGAGCACCGCTCGACTGCGCCTCGCGCGCAGCCTCTTGCAACGTGCGCCAGGCTTCTTCGCCGGTCTTCGTCATCACATAGTCCGCACCGATCGCGCTCAGCGCCTGCTCGATCAGCTTGCGCGCGAAGCCGGAATCGTCGGCGGCGAGAATCTTCGCGCCATGCGGAATGCCGAGCGCTGCGCCGACCGAAGCGGGATCGACGCTCGGGTGCTGCGACGGGAAGACATCGCGCAGCACCTGCTCCACGTCGATCACCTGGGCGAGCCGCGAGTCGCCCGTATTGCCGTCGATGCGGGCGATGCTGGTGACCAGATTGCCGCCCGCCGCGCCGTCGGCGGACAACACCTGGTTCCATTCCAGCCGAACGATCTCGTCCACTTCCTCTACCGCGAATGCCTGGGTCGAGCGCGCGAATTCGGTGACCAGCAGGATGTTCAGGCCGCGCGTCGGTTCACAACCCATCAGCCGCGGCAAGTCGATCACCGGAATGATCTGCCCGCGAATGTCCACCGCGCCCATCACGAACGGCGACGATCCGGCGATCGGCGTGATCGAGGGCATCGTCGAGATTTCCCGGACCTTGAAGACGTTGATGCCGTACAACTCGTGCGCATCGCTGCCGGGCACGCTGCCAAGACGGTATAGCAACAACTCGAATTTGTTGGAACTGGTCAGATTGCTGCGTTCGTGGCTGGCGTTATTGTCTTCTGCCATCGAATCTCTCCGGAATTGCACTACGTGAGGCCCGCGGCAGACGTTTCGCTCGCTGATGGCACATGGCTTAACTACAGTTATCGGCGCGGGTGCCGAAAAATTCAGCATTTCCGGTGTTTTTTTAATTGCGTGGTCCGGTTGAAGCACGTACCCCAGCGTGAAAAGACGAGGGCAGCCGTCGAATGCCGCGCGCCGTGGCATTCGTCTGTAGCTTACCTAACGTTACGAAAGCGACAGCACGAGCGCGAGACGTGCGCCGTCGTCGGCCGCCGTGCGTAACCATGCTTCGCAAACGGTCTGCCGGTGATGATTCGACGCGGGGCTTTTCGGCGATAATCGCTGTTTTCTCCGGCGCTGGTTGCATGCCGCATTTCTCGCGGCACAGTGCGCCGGAACTCGACCGACGTTCATCGACGACTTTCTCGCGCTTTCCACTTGAGCTGACCGTATGAGCAAGCCCGGCAATCTGCCGCAACAATTGGACCATATGCTTCGGCAAGCCATCGCACTTCAACAGAACGGCGCGATTGTCGAGGCGGAAGAACTCTATCGCGAGATTCTCGAACTCAAGCCACGTCATCTCGACGCGCTCACATTGCTGGGCGAACTGGCGTTGCAGACAGGGCGCGTACAAGAGGGCAGCGAACTGCTCACGAAGGCGCTTGCCGTCAACGCGAAACAGGCGGCGGTTCATTCGAATCTCGCCTATGCGCTGAACGAATTGCAGCGCCATGGCGAAGCGCTTGCCAGCGCCGAACGCGCGCTGACGCTTCAGCCGGATTTTCCCGATGCACTGAACAATCGCGGCAACGCCCTGGCCGGTCTGAACCGGCCGCTCGACGCGCTCGCGTCGTTCGATCGTGCGATCGCATTGGTGCCGCAGTTCGCGGTGGCCTGGAACAATCGTGCCGGTGTGCTGCGCGATCTGGGTCGCGCCGATGATGCGCTTGCAAGCTGCGAGCGCGCACTCGCGTTGCAGCCGAACTATGCTGCCGCGTGGAGCAATCATGGCAATGCGCTGAGCGACCTCGACCAGCCCGAGGCAGCGGAGCGCAGCTACCGTCGCGCGCTGGAATTGGCCCCGGCGTTCGCCGATGCCTGGAACAACCTCGGCCTCACGCAGATCGATCTGAACCAGCATGCGCAGGCGCTGTCGAGTTATGAGCGCGCGCTGGCGATCGATCCGGCGTCGGTGGAAACGCGCTGGAATAAGGCGCTGTGTCTGCTGCAAATGGGGCGCTTCGAAGCCGGCTGGCGCGAGTACGAATGGCGCTGGGAACGCGCGCGCATCAAGCGCCAGCGGCGCGGCTTTGCGCAGCCGCTGTGGCGCGGCGATTTTTCGATCGACGGCAAGACGATCTTGCTCCACGCGGAGCAAGGTCTGGGCGACACGCTGCAGTTTTGCCGATATGCCGCGCTGGTGTCGAAGCTCGGCGCGAGGGTCGTGCTGGAGGTGCCGGCCGCATTGATGCGGCTGATGACCACGCTCGACGGTGTCGATCAATTGGTCGAGGCGGGGCAGCCGTTGCCGCCGTTCGATTGCCATTGTCCGTTGCTGAGTCTGCCGCTCGCGTTGCGCACCGACGAGACCAGCATTCCGGCGGCGACGCCTTATCTGTCCGCGGACCCCGAAGCCGCGCGCGCATGGCGCGAGCGGATCGGGACAACAGCAGACGGATGCACACATCGCCGTCTTAAGGTCGGCCTCGTGTGGGCGGGCGAAAATCGCGCTCACGTCGCCGAACTGCGCAAGATCGACGCCCGTCGCTCGATTGCGTTGGAGCGCTTCGCGCCGCTTCTCGAGGTGCCCAACGTGCGCTTTTTCAGCGTGCAAAAAGGCGCGGCGGCGTCACAGTTATCGGGTAGCGAACTGAGCGCGCGCGTCGTCGATTACACGCAGGAGCTGCACGATTTCGCCGACACGGCCGCACTGGTCGCCAATCTCGATCTCCTGATTTCAGTGGACACGTCGACAGCGCATCTGGCCGGCGCGCTGAACAGGCCGGTCTGGATTCTTAACCGCTTCGATACCTGCTGGCGCTGGTTGCTGGAGCGCCATGACACACCGTGGTATCCGGGGGCAAGGTTGTTCAGGCAGCCCGCGTTGGGCGACTGGGATAGTGTGATCCGGGCCACGCGCGACGCGTTGGCTGAGTTGAGCGATTCCTTCTCGGGCGGCGCGTCGTGCGGCGATACGCGGGATGATCCGCGGGGTGAGTAGTAGCAGCGGAAGCAGGATCAGCAGTGACCCATTGCACTGCGACTGGTGCTTCGTAACCCGCGCACCCGCCGACACGTTCGCCCCGACGCGGGTAGACTGAACGTCCGTTTTATCGACGGCTATGTCACGGAGATACATCAATGGAATACAGACATCTGGGTGCGTCCGGTTTCAAGGTGCCGGTACTGAGTTTTGGCACTGGCACGTTCGGCGGCAAAGGGGAGTTTTTCGAGGCGTGGGGTGCGACCGACGTCGCCGAAGCGCGTCGTCTGATCGACATCTGCTTCGACGCGGGCGTCACCATGTTCGACAGCGCGGACATCTATTCGAACGGCGCATCGGAGTCGGTGCTCGGCGAAGCGCTCAAGGGCAAGCGCGACAAGGCGATCATCTCGACCAAGGCGACTTTCCGGTTCGACGACGGCCCGAATAGCGTCGGCTCGTCGCGCTTCCATCTGATCCAGGCGGTCGACGCGGCGCTCAAACGTTTGCAGACCGATTACATCGACCTTTTCCAGTTGCACGGGTTCGACGCGCGCACGCCGATTGCCGAAGTCCTCTCCACGCTGGACGATCTCGTGCGCGCCGGCAAGATCCGCTACACCGGCGTGTCGAATTTCTCCGGCTGGCAGCTGATGAAGTCCCAGGACCTCGCGGACCGCTACGGCTATCCGCGCTACGTCGCGAACCAGACGTACTACTCGCTGGTGGGCCGCGACTACGAGTGGGAGTTGATGCCGCTCGGCATCGACCAGGGCGTGGGCGCGGTGGTGTGGAGTCCGCTCGGCTGGGGGCGTCTGACCGGCAAGATCAAACGCGGCCAGCCGCTGCCCGATTCGAGCCGGCTGCATAAGACCGCCGACATGGGCCCGCCGGTGCCGGACGAGTATCTGTTCCGCGTGCTCGATGCAATCGACGAAGTCGCCGCCGAAACCGGCAAGACAGTGCCGCAGATCGCGTTGAACTGGCTGCTGCAGCGGCCCACTGTGTCGACCGTGCTGATCGGTGCGCGCAACGAGGAGCAACTGCGGCAGAACCTGGGCGCGGTGGGCTGGAATCTGACGCCCGAGCAGGTCGCGAAACTCGATGCGGCGAGCGCTGTGCGTCCCGCGTATCCGTACTGGCATCAGGAAGGCTTCGCGGAGCGTAATCCGAAGCCGGTGTGAGCGGGGAATTGCAATTCGTCAACGATGCTTGTTCCAGCGCGATCCCTACCGCGGGGCCGCTGAAGTCAATCGGCACGGCGCTGCTGCCGGTGCCGAACGTCGAGGGTCACTTGATCGAGGGGGTGATCCAGGCCCTCCGGGCGCTATGGTAGGAACAAGGTGACGCGCACCAGTCGCTGTCACGCGTGCATCCTACGATCGCCGCCCGGCGACGTCTGTAACGGACGCATCGGTGATGACCGCCGGGAAACACGGGCACGTAGCCGGCCAGTGATGGTCGGCTTTTCTATTGGTGCATACAGTAGCGCATCATTCTGTTGGCGGCGATTCAGATTGCTGTGACACGGTGACGTATTGCTTGAGTTCTGGCTGATCGATGGCCAGTAAAAGAAGCGCCGCACCGCCGAGTTGCCGTGCGAACTCATCGTCCAGTGCGTGTGAGCGGTCTTCAAGAGACCATGGCATGACAAGCGCTCGTTGCTTCAGCGCGGCGACCGCGCTACGGTCAACCGTGCATGTTTCGATCTGTTGACCCAACCGAAGTTCGGTTTCGGTCGACAGTCTGCTTTCGCTGGCCGACCCGCAACTTTCGCCGTCGGCCAACCAGAGACGTTCAACCAGACCTTCATGCGGACGTTCGAACATCCGCGGCGCGCCCAACAGCGGTCTTTCGCTCGCGACTCGACTAGCGAAAGCCGTAGACCAAGACCTTTTTCCCCTCAAAGCTTTCTTGCACACCTTGCTCGCAATTCGGAGGACACACTGCCTGGCCGTCCGCGCTCGCGCCTGCTACGGTGACCGCCCTGTAGACAACCGATTCGACGAGCGTCCCGTCGTCAGCGACGACGATGTTCAGATCAGTTTCGACGCCGGCCGGCACGGCTCCGCCGGCGGTATAGACGATTTTCATGGTGCCGGTGCAATCGGAGTTCACCGTGTAGGTGCCCATCTGGTTCGGATTGAATGTCGTCTGCCCCCCTTTCGGCAACCCGCCAATCATGCCGAAGTCGGTGCGTTGAAAAGTGCCCATACCGTCGAACGTCACCAGGGCGACGTCATCGAGAATGGACGGGGCCGCGTACGGATGCAACGTGCCATCGGCAGCTTTCAATCCCAGTATCTCTCCGTGACCGATAAACTCAAACGGTCCCTTTAGCGTTGCGTTCGAGCAAAGGCCGCGGTGGTCGCCTCGATCGCCTCGATCGCCTCGGTCGCCGGCCTGCGCGGCGCCGCTGAGCGAGAGAAGTGCAACGGCGGTGGCTGACAAAATGGATAAATGCTTGATCTTCATGGTCCTCTCCTTTCACCGAACCAGGCACGTAACATGACCGCGCGCAGGGGCCTATTACCTGGTGAGATAGGCGCCCGCTTCAAACGAATGAGATAAAAAGCCGCCGCAGTGCTGTCCGGCTGCCGCCGTTTGTGGACAAGCAATGAGAGAACTAGGGAAGGTCTGCACAACTCGTTTTCAGATCGCCGACCTTTTACCACTTGAACTGAGTCAGCCAGGAGAATCGGCCGACAGGTTGGTCGTCTGGCCTTTGAACCGCGACGCCCCCTGTTTGCTGA
>NZ_JBFOAH010000025.1:0-142990 GCF_040812055.1 Paraburkholderia suaedae
GCGCGCTCGCCTGCGGCGCAATCGGAACGATCAAGCTGCAACTCTGGGACGAATTGCATACGAAATCCCTTTAAACAGCGCCCCGGTTGTCACAACGAGGCGATTTTCAACAGCCTGCTAGGGGCAGCCGGCATTGGTAGCGTAAACACCGCCATCCTCAAAATGATTTATCCATCGCGGCTCCTCGGCCGTGGTGTCAGTATTCATGCGTCGGTCGTCTCTGTTTCGACCGCTGCCGGGCCGACGATTGCGGCGGCGATCCTTTCTGTTGCGGCATGGCCGTGGCTGTTTGCGATCAACTTGCCCCTCGGCATTATCACGCTCTTCGTCGGATTCAAGGCCCTGCCGCGCCCGCCTGTCTCGAAAGCATCCTATGACTATTTCAGTGCACTGCTGAGTGCAGCGACGTTCGGACTGCTCGTGACCGGTGTCGATCGAATGGGCCACAGTGACGCCATTAGCGCAAGCGTCGTGATTCAGCTGTCTACAGCCGCAATCTGTGCGTGGTTGTTGGTGCGTCGCGAGCGACATCGGCCAAAGCCGCTATTGCCGATAGACTTGCTGCTTAAACCGGTATTTCTGCTGGCCGTTCTTACATCCATCTGTTCGTTCACTGCGCAAATGCTCGCGTTCGTATCGCTGCCGTTCATGCTACAGGACGCGTTCGGACGCAGCGCGATGGAAACGGGCGCGCTCATTACACCGTGGCCGATTGCGGTCCTCTGTATCGCACCTTTGGCAGGTTCATTGTCGAACCGCTTTAATGCGGGCGCGCTCGGTGGCGTCGGACTGACTATCCTTGCAACTGGCCTGGCGTTACTCGCGCTAATGCCCGCGCATCCCGATTCGTTCAATATCGGCTGGCGCATGGCTGTGTGTGGGATCGGTTTCGGGCTATTCCAGTCGCCTAATAACAGGTCGCTTCTCTCCCTTGCACCGCCTGGGCGCACCGGCAACGCGAGCGGTATGATCAGTCTCGCACGCGTTCTGGGACAAACGTTTGGTGCTGTGCTAACGGCGTTTATATTGCTGACCAGGCCTCATGATGCTGGCGTGGTTGCGCTGACCACAAGCGCAGGTTTGGCTGCAGTCGCAGCATGCGTCAGTCTGACTCGTTTGATGTAGCTAAAATGCTATAGAAGCACTATTGACACGCTTTGGGCTGCCTTTTAACACCTTATCTTGTTCTATTGTCGATGGGGTTGCTTTGAGAGAAATTGATGAACGCAAAAAATTTTAAATATGCATCCGCAGGGATGGACGTCGAAGCGCCGGTGCCGAAAAGTGACAATAGCATGGTCTGGTCAGATGCACGGCTGCTTGGTTTCACGCCGATGGACGAGGTGCACCAGGAATTCTACGAGGTCGTGCTTCGGCTCGTGACGTGTACCGATACAAATGCGTTGACGGCGATCGAGGAATTTGAGAAGCACGCCGTCAGCCATTTCGACCAGGAAGACCAATGGATGCGCACGACGAATTTCCCCCCGCGCGATTGCCATATCGAAGAGCATGCGGCTGTTCTGAAATCGGTGTGCGAGGTGAGGGCGGCGTTCGAATCGGGAAAGATCAACGCGCACACTGTGCATGACTTTGGTATCCGTCTGTTCGAGTGGTTTCCGGGCCATGCAGATTATCTGGATTCCGCATTGGCGGCGTGGATGACGAAACAGACAATGGGTGGAAAGCCTGTTGTACTGCGACGGACTATCTAGTCTACAAGGCCGAAGAAAGGAAACCGGACGCCGCTCCTGAAGTTCGGCGACAAGCGCTATGTCGTCGAGCACCGGCATCTTGCGCCGGTTGACCCGGTCAGCGGACCGCTTCGATTTGACTGCGAGATTGGAGCGCGACACACAGCACTTCACAGACCGTCTTCAACGGTCGTCCCCGGCAGCGATGTTGAGCGCGCAGTGCGGGCGCCGGCACACTTTCTCCGTTTTTCTCATACCGCACAGTCGACAGTTCGCCTTGCGGTTCATCTGCCTCATGGGCAACCGTACGGGTTTACCACGTTCCCGTTCCATCACACGACCGGTTTACAACCTGTCGTTTCGCCGGTGGACTCACCGACGACGTGCTCCCAACTGCGAGCGGAGCGACTGTCTCCGCACCGCTTTGGTTGATGCCTATCTGCAACTTTGGCACCTCGCATACAACAACGTTTGTCAACGGCTCGCATTCGTTGTCCCTGCCAGTGAGCCGCGCGTCTTGCGACCCGGACAGTCGCGTGGTTCAGGAAAAGTTACGCCTTGATTTACGCGTCCCGTTTAATTGACGCTGGGCGCCCCAAGTGATATCGTTGACTTTAAACGAGAACAGCGTTCCGTATATAAGAACTCATGCCGTTCGGTATCGATTCACGATCCAAGTTGCAGGACCTGTGATGCTAAGCAATTTCGGGAAGCCCGATCCTCTATCGCAGTCCCACGCCGACCGCATTCGCGAAGCAGTGCGGGCGAACTTCGAACTCGGGACCGATATCGTGATCATGGTGTCCGAGGTCGAGTGTCAGGCGCCCGGGTGTCCTCCGCTGGAGACCGTGGTTGCGTTTTGGACCGGAGAGGGTCGTCATCGCTTCAAGGTCTTCAAACCGATGTCGGCGTTCGATGACGACGACTTGCCCTGGAAATGGTTGAGGCGCTCGCTAATGGTCCCTGAAGATTATGTTGATGGTTGTTGCTAAACGCCGAAGATAGGAGACTTTTTGAATGGCCATTCTGAAGACATGCGTCCAGACCCTTGGGCATACTGAGGCCCTGAAAACCAGCAAGGTTGACACTGGTCCATGGTCGTTCGAATTCGAAGAAGTGCCAGCGATTATCCAGGCGTTTCGGCGGATGGTTCGTGCTACTGAATTCGATGTCTCGGAGATGGCTATGACGACCTATCTGTGTGCCCGGGCATACGGTAAGCCGTTTACGGCTCTTCCCGTTTTCATCGTTCGCGCGTTCCATCATGGCGGTATTCTGGTCAATCGCAATCTCGGCATCGAGCACCCGCGCCAACTGGAAGGCCGCAAGGTCGGTGTCAATCGTGGCTATACGGTTACGGCCGGTGTGTGGGCCCGTGCGGTGCTCCAACATCAATACGGCGTTGATCTTTCGAAAATCACCTGGGTTCTCTCGGGCGATGAGCACGTGGCGGAGTACGAGGCACCCAGAAATGTGGTGCCCGTGGAGCCCGGCCAAAAGGTCGAAGATCTGTTGATTTCCGGTGAAGTGGCGGCGGCCGTGGGTCTGAAGGTCGAAAATCCAAATCTGGTACCCCTGATCCCTGATGCACAGAACGTGGCTTTCTCGGCCATGCGCGAATCGGGTTACTACCCAATCAACCATACGGTCGTAGTTCGCAACGAACTACTTGAACAGAACCCGGATCTGGCGCCGACGCTCTTCAACGCATTCGTGGATTCGAAGCGTCAGTGGCTCGAGCGCCTTGAGAAAACGCCAGCCCCGGAACGGCAATCCGGTGACAAGTTCTATGGCCGCGTCATGGACACGCTTGGCGGTGATCCGCTCCCGTACGGTATCGAGCCCAACCGTCAGGCGCTCCAAAGCGTTATCCGTATCGCGTGGGAGCAGGGCATCTTGCCCCAGCAATACGCGCTCGAAGACATGTTTGCCGCCGGTACGCTTGACCTCGTGGGCTGAGCCCCTCGGCCATAGATCCAAAATCGAAATCGAAATCGAAAATCGAAACATATATGCAAGCTAACGATAAACAAGTCACGATCCCGGCGCTTCAACAGATGAAGCGGGATGGACAGAAGATCATGGGCGTCGTTGCGTGGGATGTGCAGATGGCTCGCATTGCCGAACGTGCGGGCGTCGATATGCTCATCGTCGGTGACTCGGTGGGCGTCAACCTCTGGGGCCACGCAAACCCGCTCGAAATCACTTTGGACGAAATGATTATCGTATCGAAGGCGGTTCGCCGTGGCGCCAGGCGTGCACTGGTTTGCGCCGATATGCCTTTCGGCTCGCTCCAGAGTGGTGTCCAGTCGGCGGTGGAAGCCGGTATTCGTCTGGTTAAGGAAGCAGCGGCCGACATGATCAAGTTGGACGGCGCCGCAGACTATCCGGAAGCCGTTGCCGCCCTGGTCAAGGCCGGTATCCCGGTGATGGCCCAGTTCGGCATTACGCCGCAAACGGCACTGAAATACGGCATTCAGTACAACAAGGCAGACGGTGTGCTGGTATCCGATGCCATGGTTGCCCAATTGGTCAAGGATGCAAAGATCATGGAAGCCGTTGGGGCCTCGATGATCGACTTTACGAACTCGGGTCCCGTTGCGGGAGAGGCAGTGTGCAAGGCCGTGGATATACCCGTGATCGGTGGTTTCGGCGGCGGTCCCTGGCTCGATGGTCGTGTGCGCATGGCCCATGCTGCAATCGGCTACGGTGCGGGCAACATTGACTCCGAACTGGAGCAATACGCAAACGTAGCTCGTACCACGTTGGACGCGTTCACCGAACTGTTTGCCGATGTCCGCGCCGGTAAGCAGATCAAGGGTACCCCGAAAGCGAAAGCCGCAATCTGATCTCCAGCGAGTCAACCATGCCTTTCGTTACTGTTGATAAAATTTCCACGCGTTACGATGTGATCGGTGACGGGCCTGCGCTTCTGATGTACAGCCCGGGCGGTTTCAATGCCACTATCGAAACGTGGACCACGCTAGGTGTCTATGCCCGGGTGAATCCTCTCGACTATCTGAGCAAGCACTTTAAGTGCATTGTCTTTGACCGTCGCGAAACCGGTCAGTCGGGCGGCCGTATTGAGCGCGTGACCTGGCGAGGCATGGTTGCCCAGGGTCTTGGCCTGCTCGATCATCTGGGTATCGACCGCGCATTTCTGATGGGCGGTTGTATGGGTGTTTCGCCGGTCATTGCATTCGCGGTGCAGCACCCCGAACGCGTTTTAGGCCAAGTTCTCTACTGGCCTGTCGGTGGTGCCCGCTACCGGATGAGCAGTCATCAGCGCTTCTCCGAGCACCTGGCCTATGTGAGCCAAAACGGCATGGCCGCAGTGGTGGAACTCGCGTTGGCGAGCGGCAAGCCGTTCGGTGCGGATCCCCGTGGCGGCCCCTGGGCATCTGTGATCCAGACGAACCAGGAATTCGCGAAGGAATTTGCATCGTTCGACGTCGCGAAGTACCGCGCAATCGTGACCGGCATGGGTTGGACGCTGTTTGACCGCGATACCGCACCGGGAGCCAAGCCCGAAGATCTTTTGGGGCTCAACGTCCCCACGCTGATCATTCCTGGGCAAGACGCATCGCATGCGACTTCAGCCGCTATGTACCTGCACGAGTGCATTCCGAATTCAGAGTACTGGGCAGTGAACGCGGTAGATCAGCAGGCGGCCAATACGACAGAACGTCTGCATGCGTTCTTCAAGTCCGCATTCGAAAAGCAGGGCCTGGTCTCGGCTTAACAATCCGACGCCGAAAACGATTTTACATACGGCGGTCCCCACTATGATTATTGATACCCACTGCCATTACACGACCGAACCGCTGGCCTTGCATGTATTCCGCGACAAGCAGCTTGCAGGGTTGTTAGACCCGGCACGCAAGCCCAAGAGCACGAACCTTGGTGTCAGCGATGAGGAGATCATCGCCAGCGTTCAGGCGCAACTTAAACTCCAGCGCGAACGCGGTTCCGATCTCACGATCTTCAGCCCCCGTGCCGCCGGTATGGCGCATCACATAGGCGACGAAGCAGCGTCGGTCGAATGGACGCGTGTGTCCAATGATCTGATCCACCGGATTGCGACGCTGCTGCCCAGCAACTTTGTCGGTGTCGCGCAACTACCGCAGAGCCCGGGTGTCAGCCCAGCGAATTGCATCCCGGAACTTGAGCGCGCGGTTAACGAACTCGGTTTCGTGGGCGTGAACCTGAACCCGGATCCGAGCGGTGGTAACTGGAGTGGGCCTCCGATGACGGACCGCCACTGGTACCCGATTTACGAAAAGTTGGTGGAACTCGACGTGCCGGCAATGATCCATGTCAGTTCGTGTTGCAATCCGAACTTCCACCACACGGGCGCCCACTACATCAACGCGGATACGGCCGTGTTTATGCAGTTGATCCAGGGCAACCTGTTCAAGGATTTCCCGACCCTGCGTTTCGTGATCCCGCACGGCGGCGGCGCCGTTCCCTATCACTGGGGCCGTTACCGTGGCATGAGCTTGGCAATGCAAAACCGTCGACTGGTTGAACACGTGATGCAGAACGTGTTCTTTGATACGTGCGTCTACCACCTCCCCGGGATCGAGCTCCTGACCCGTGTCGTTCCTGAAGACAACATCCTGTTTGCGTCGGAAATGCTGGGCGCAGTGCCCGGGATCGATCCGGAAACGGGTCACGCGTTCGACGATACCAAGCGCTATATCGACCAGATTCAAGGCTTGAGCGAAGAGACGAAGTTCAAGATCTTCGAAGGCAATGCCCGCCGCGTCTACCCGCGCCTCGACGCCCTGTTGACGGCCCGTGAAGCCCAGACGCAGCCCGTGGCCGCCAGTTAGCAACGAAGGGGAGTCCATGCAAGCCCCGGTCAACAACAAAAGGTAAAAACATGTCGCGTCTTAATGGTGTTATCCGCACCCTCGAAACGGGCGGCCACGCATTCTCCCTGTTTGCACCGTGCGAAATCGAAACCGCAACCGAACTCCAGGCATCACCCTATGATTCGGTGGTGTTCGAAGGCGAGCACCGTGGCTGGGATATCAAGAGTCTGCGCAACAGCCTGCAATACATGATGAATCGAGGCCAAATCGCAAAGGACGGCTTGGCTCCGGCGGTGACCCCGTTTGCCCGCGTTCCGGCGAACGGTTGCGAGATGAATCAGTTCCTGGCCAAACAGGCTCTGGACATCGGTTGCTACGGTATTGTGTTCCCGCACATCTCGACCGTCGAAGAGGCATACAACGCGATTGCCGCATGTCGTTACGCACGCTTGAAGGACAAGCCCCTTTACGAACCGGCGGGCATCCGTGGTGATGGCCCGATGCAGGCTGCGCGTTACTGGGGTCTGTCGATGGCCGAATACTACGCGAAAGCCGACGTATGGCCCCTGGCCACCGAAGGCGAGATTTTTGCCGTTCTTCAGATTGAAGACCTGGCAGGGATTACAAACCTCCCGGACATGCTGAAAAACGTCCCTGGGATCGGCGCCATCCTGATCGGAGAGGGCGACCTGAGTCAGGAATTGGGCGTTCCCCGCCAGACCGAGCACCCGGAAGTCTTGGCCGCAATGGCCCGGGTCGTTGCCACGTGCAAGGAACACAACGTCATCGTTGGCCATCCTCACGTTACGAAGACCAACGCACAACGCGTGATCGATGAAGGCTATCGTTTCCTCATGGCAGCGGCACCGCGGAGCTTCGATACCGTGAATACAGTTCGCGCCCAAGTAGGCCGTTAAACCGTTAACCGGTTAATCCGTCTGCGCCAGTTTACCTAAATACATAGGCGCCAGACGGTAAACCGAATTGCTGCTGGTCAAACTTTTCCAAGGAGTATTAGAGATGGTGGATAAGGTTCTTGCACAGGTTCGTGTCGGCCCGAGCGAACTGCAATTGCGCGAATTCGACATGCCGGAAGTGGCCGACGATTGCGCGCTGATGCGCGTTGAAATAGCCGGTATCTGCGGCACCGACGTCAAGATGTACAAGGAGCAACTGAAGGGCGCTCCGATCATCATGGGTCACGAAAACATCGGTATCCTCGAAAAGGCAGGCCCGGAGTTCCTCAAGCGCACGGGTCTCAGAATCGGTGATCGCATTTTCCCGGAACACTACACCACGTGCGGCCAATGCGAACACTGCCACTCGGGCCAATACCGTCACTGCATCGGCACCGACTGGCGTTTCAACCCGAAGGGCATCCGCCTCGGTTATACGGCAATCGACAATGACCACTCGCCGCTGCTGGGCGGTCTGTCGCAATACATCTATCTGCCGTCAAATGCAGTCATCCACAAGGTTCCGGAAGGTCTGGACCCGGAACTGGCGGGCGTCGTGACCCCAATGGCCAACGGCATCGAATGGGCACTGTTCGATTGTAACGTCGGCTATGACACGTCGGTCCTGATCCAGGGCCCTGGCCAGCAAGGTCTGTCGCAAGTCGTTGCGTGTAAGCAAGCGGGTGCCTCCATGATCATCGTCACCGGCACGGCAAAGGACTCGAAACGCCTGCAAATCGCGAAGGAACTTGGCGCGGATGTCGTTATCGACGTGACGAAGGAAGACCCCCTGGAAAAGATCCTGGAAGCAACCAACGGCCGCGGTGTCGACGTCGCTCTGGACTGCACGGCGGGCGCGGGCACGAAGGCGATTCTGCTCGGCATTGAAGCACTGAAGCGCAAGTGCGGCACGCTGCTGATTCAAGGTGAGATGGCCGACTTCCCGAACTTTCCGATTGGCAAGGTTACCGTCAAGGCGATCACGATCAAGTCGGCTCGCGGCCACTCGTACAAGGCCTGCGAACTCGCATTGAAGCAATTGGCTTCGAAGCGGTTCCCACTCGAAAAGATCACCACGCACCGTTTTTCGCTCAAGGACGCAGACGTGGCTATCAAGGCCGTGGGCGGCGCCGAGGACGCGATCCACGTCTCGATCATGCCCTGGATGTAAAGCAAAAGCGAATCCGGGTCCCAGACGCCGGATCCTGTGATGTTTTAGACCCCGAGGCGGGCTGGCTTTCGGGGTTGTTGGAGACAAGAGTGCAGAAACCAATCCCGGTGACGGTTCTCACGGGTTATTTGGGAGCGGGTAAAACTACGCTGCTTAACCGTATCCTGTCGGAAGATCATGGCAAAAGGTACGCCGTGATCGTCAACGAATTCGGTGAGATCGGGATCGATAATGACCTGGTTGTGTCATCGAACGACGAGTTGTTCGAAATGAACAACGGATGCATCTGTTGCACGGTCCGGGGCGATTTGATCCAGGTGCTTTATAAGCTTGTGGCGAATGCTCAGACCTTTGACGCGGTGGTAATCGAAACTACCGGTTTGGCGGCCCCAGGGCCCGTGATCCAGACGTTCCTGGTCGATCCACATTTGCAGGGTCACTTTAAACTCGATTCGGTTATCACCCTGGTGGATGCTGTGCACATCCACCAGAGACTTGAAGATAGTCTGGAAGCCGTGGAGCAAATCGCGTTCGCGGATCAGCTGATTATCAACAAGGTTGAACACGTAGACGAAAAGCGGTTGCATGGCATCGAGACCGCACTTCGGGCGCTCAACCCGTTCGCAAGGATTTACAAGACATCACGTTGTCAGGTCAAGCTCGATGCGGTGATCGGCCGTGGATCATTTGACCTGTCCCGGGTTGAAGCCTTGGCCATGATGGCGGAGGCTCCGGCTCCAGAGCACGTCCACGACGAGCATTGCGGTCACGGTGCTCACGGCGATCACGACCACGGTCACGACAAAGAAAACTGCGATCATGGTCATGACCATCACGCCCACGCGCACTACGAAGATAACCACATCAAAGCCGGTGGCATCCGTAGCGTCTCGTTGGCAACGGACAAGGCCTTGGATCTCACCAGGCTTGAAGAATGGCTTGGGAACCTGGTAACAGTACAAGGCGCCGATATCTTGCGTACCAAGGGGATTTTCTACATCTTGGGATGCGGGCGCCGGTACCTATTCCAGTCGGTCCACATGCTCATGGAGGGCGACTTGCAACGCCCCTGGTCAGAAGGGGAGGCCCGCTATAGTCGGTACGTGCTGATTGGCCGGAACCTGGATCGTGAGGCCCTGAGAGCCGGTTTCGAAGCCTGTATCCACGGCTGACGCCAGACCACGGACAGCAAATAGAGAAGTGGAAAGCTCGATGATGCTCACCCCCGCCCCACTCGGAGCCGACACAAAACTGGTGCTACTCCGACACGGCGAATCCGAATGGAATGCCAGTTCCAGGTTCACCGGATGGGCGGATATTGATCTGACGCCACAGGGCGTGATTCAGGCGCAGACAGCGGCCGAGATGTTAAGGCGTGCGCAATGGACTTTTGAATATGGGTTTTCTTCGATGTTGACCCGGGCACTGCGCACGTATTGGGTGGTAGCCAAGCACCTCCATCCGGACCAGGAACGGCCGCCGGTCACCGATTGGCGTCTCAATGAACGCCATTACGGTATTCTGACCGGCATGACCAAAGCGGAAGTTTCGGCCCACTACGGTGCTCTTCAGTTGACGAATTTCCGCTTTAACAGGGATGCCCGTCCGGCGCCCGTGCCTTTAGATCATCAATACAGTCCGGAGTCGGATCCCCGCTATTTGCAATTCGCTCCCCGTTCATTGCCCCGTGGTGAGTCAATTGGCGATGCGGCAATCCGTGTGCGTGCGGCGTGGTCCGACCTGATATTGCCGCGCATAGGGGCAGGCAACCGCGTATTGGTATGCGGCCACGGGACAACCTTGCGGTCTCTCATACAGATCATTGGAGGCCTTGAGGATGAGGTGGTGACGTCAATGAAAATCCCCAACGCCGAACCCGTGGCCTACAGCCTTGTTCGGAAGGCCGCGCGTCCGTTTGTTGTAGAACCGACTATCGATTTTTAACGCTCCGAACAAAGCCCCGGCGAACTACTAAAATCTGGCGGTTACTTCTTCGGGAAGCGATCCCGGGCCGCGCGTGAGAGCCAGATCGTGGCGAGGCAACCGATGACCGACATGATTGCCGGCGCCCAGAAGATCTGTGCCATGTGCATCTGCATGCGGATCAGTTGACCGCCAGTCATTGGGCCTGCAATTGCGCCGAGGCGTCCCAGACCGTGTGCCCAACCCGTACCCGAGGCGCGGATCTGAGTGGGGTAGCAAATGGCCATCAGAGCATTTGTACCCGACTGCGTACCCAGGATGAAGAGGCCGACGCCGAACACGCCAAGGGCGAGCGTCGTGGAGTTCGTTTGGTGCCCCAGGAACAGGGCCGCCACGGCTCCGAGCGCCATATACAGTGGCACGACCCAGAGACGCCCTCGATCAAGCATCAACGACATCAGAAGGCCCCCGAAAACGCCACCCAGGTAGTACATGGAGGCGTCGTGTTCGGCCTGGTGCGGGTTCAAGCCCACCGAATGCAGGAGGGTCGGCATCCAACTGTTCATGAAGAAGTTCGCGAACAGGTTCGTGATCGACATCACCCAAATGAGTGGAGTAATGATGCGCAGACTGCCTTCAAAAAGCTGGCTGACGTGGAATTTCTTTTCCGCAAGGTGATGGATCTCAAACCTCGGATCGACCGGAATGCACAACTCTGGACGGATCCGGCGCGCAAGCTTCACGATCTGCGGATCGTGCGGGTTCCGCACGGCCAGGAACTTGATGGACTCAGGCAGGAAGAAGTACGCCAAGACTGCGGTCACTAGCGGAGCGAGGCCACCGATGGTGAAAATCAGGCGCCATTGCGTGGGGTGAATGATGCTTCCGAGCTGGCCCGGCAGAGCACCGCCAAAAGTCAGACCCACAAACATCATCGTGATCAATAACGAGCGCTTACGCTGCGGCGCGTATTCGGCTGTCAGAGCCACTGTATTTGCCGGCAGGCCCCCGAGAGCAATGCCGGTAAAGAAGCGATAAACCAGCAGTATAGAAAAAGATTCGGCAGTCGCGCTAAGCAGGGTGAACGCACTACAAAGCAGTGCGGCAGAGAGAACGGCCACACGCCGGCCCCAGCGGTCACCGATGTAGCCGAAACCGAGGGCGCCAAACAGCATACCGAAGAGGCCGACACTGAACAGGGGGGCCAAGGCGTGTTTCTCCATCCCGAACTCGCTGGCGATACCGATTGACGCAAATGCGGCGGCCGAAAGATCATAGCCGTCACAGAGTTGACATAGAAAGCCCATGAATACGACTGTCCAGATGAACGGGCCAATCTTTTGTTCGTCAACAAACTCCGTGATGCGAATCGTTTGCGAATTTACTTCGTAGCTCATTATCGCTAATCTCCAGCGGCTGCCCGCACAGTGTCTATACAGGTGACGGAGTATCGGATGCAAACGATACTTGAGGAATGGGGGGTTTACATACCACCTATTTCGAACTCATCAGCTCCGCTGAGATGCGAATAATGCAATCTATCATTGCAGGATGGTGAGTGCTTACATGGGTTCCGCCATCAATTGGGTAAAACGCTGGCTTTTTCCATGCCTGAATTAAAGGGTATACGCCCATAGGAGTAACCTCGTCATTTGTGCCGTGAATTAGCGCGCCGGGAACGTCGTGCAATTGGCTTGCATTACTGACTAGCTGATCAGAGGATAGAAATCCTTGATTCTGGAAGTAGTGTGCGGAGATGCGAGCCATCGCCAATTCCTGCGCCTTCGTTTGTGGGTCCGTGTCGCGTTCCTGGTCTCGGAATCCAGCCAAATGATTTTCCCAGGCGCACCACTTATAAGCCGCTTCGTATTCGTCTTCGGGAATGCCGCAATTCAATGCCTGTCCGTAGGCCTGTAGCAGACCCTGACGCCCAACGGCCCTGGTCCATCCGGAGAACTGCGCCCAGTCCTCAGGATGCAGGCGACCGGCGCCTCCTCCATAAAGCCACTCTAGTTCGGTTCCGCTGCAAAGGAAAACGCCCCGCAGTAGCAGGGCGCGGACTCTTGGTCGGTGTGTTTGCGCATAGGCCAGGGCCACGGTAGTCCCCCAGGATGCGCCGGAAACAATCCAACGTTCAATACCAAGCAGTATGCGTAGTTGCTCAATATCGGAGATCAGATCGCTCATGGTGTTGTGTTCTACGCTGGCCGCAGGCATAGAACGACCGGCCCCGCGTGGGTGAATGAGCAGGATTCGATAACCCATAGGGTTAAAGAATCGGGGATCCTGGCGGCCAGGGGAACCACCAGGGCCCCCGCATAGATGCAGCAAGGGAATACCCATGGCGTTGCCATGGGCCTCCCAGAACACGCGATGACCTCCACTTACATCCATCCAACCGGATTCGCGTGCAGTGCTCGGGGGATAAAGATCGCGCAGATAGGTCATCGCCAGTCCCTTATTCGGCTGCGATTTCGGTCACGGGTTCAAATGCGGATTGACCCAATCCGCCTGACGTCGGGAACACCAAGGATTTGATCACCACGGGTGCCGCTGAGGCCGTGGGAAGCAGTTCGCCGATGTCAACGAAATCGAATTCCTTGAGCGAGATACCGTCAATGGAGACGATAGGCACGGGAAGACCGCGTTCCTGCTTAAAGTGGATGCCGATCAAGCCGCCGACATCGCCCTCACCGATCAGGACAATCGGTTGTCCGGCTTCGATCCGCATGCGCATGGCGTTCATGACACCAACAACAAACGCGTCCATGCGGCGATAGAATGCCGTGCCGGCAAACCGGTAGAAGAGGGCAACGCCCTTCGTGTCGTCCTGCAGGCCCATCCTCTCAAGCGCTGTCGTGACTGCCTTTTCGATGCCCTTAGGGTCGAGTTGATCCGGCTCAAGATCGAAATCGAGGACCACCACCGGGAGATTGCGCAGCGGAAGAACCGACTGCGGTTCAACGTAAACCGTGCTCCCACTCACTTGAACCGTGTATTGCGAGGCGCCGACCACCGTGGCCCGGATACCCTCGTCCGTTTCCTCGATTTCGGCTCCGGAGGCTTCGATGCGCTTGCGAACAGCGGCGGCCAACATCAAGCCCAAGTCACCGAATACCCGCGTTTCGCGGCCGTAAACGTATTCCGAAACACCACCGGAGAACGTGACGAGGTCGGGGACCCGGGCGCCTTCCAGTGGCGCGAGACGCAGCAGCGAAGCAGTTACCGGATGGAGTTCCGCGCCGTTCTTCATCGACGCTTCACACAGGCGCTCGGCCATGCGGTCAACGATGGCCTCCAGCACACCGGGGAGCGGGGCATAACCCACGGAAAGCGTAGCGCCAACCTCTTGGGCAAAACGTTCGCCTGCGGCTTCGACACGGGTAACGCGGCCTTCCTCGTCAAGAGTAATGATGCGGGCGCCGATGTCGATAGCAGTAACGCTTTTGACCTCGCCTTCTTCACAGATAGCGATCTTCGTGGTCCCGCCGCCAATGTCCAGATGGAGCAGACGGGTACCTTGACGCAATGCACGCAAGACGGCGCCGGAACCGAATGCGGCCAACATGGATTCGAGGCCATCACCGGCCGAGACCGAGACGAATTTTCCCGCCTGCGCTGCAAACAGATCCGCGATTGCGCGTGCGTTGCGTCGGCGGACCGCCAACCCAGTGAGAATCAGCGCGCCGGTATCAATGTGTTCCGGTGTGATCCCCGCGTTTTGGTATTGCTGATCAATGAACGCACCAAGCCGAGCCTGATCGATCGTCAGATCGTCAGTGTAGGGGGTAAGCAAGATATCGGATTCGTGAAGAATCGTGCGTTCTGCAACGATGTAACGGGTGGTCGTGCGTTCGAGAACGATGCGCGAGACGACCATGTGGGAAGTGGAGGACCCGACGTCGATGCCCACGCTGATCAGTTGGATTTCGTCTTCTTCCTCCAGACTCCGACCAGTGTCGGTAAAGAAGATGCGGCCTTCTTGCGGCTCGCTGCTCATGCTTGTCTCCAATACATACAAGATAGGGCTGTGTCCCCAAAAGAACACAGCCCTATGGAATAACTTACCTATGGGCGACTACGCGAACGCGCTAGACCACCGAGTCACCGACATTCTTTTCCGGCCTGACGTACCACGATGGGTCCATACGGCTTTGGATTCCGTTCTGCGCCAGGCGTGCTTCGTACTCTTTACGGATGTACGGATCTTCCATCCAGTAGGGGATAGCAGTGCCGCCAGACCCGACGTCCTGAGCCGTGTAGTCGTTGTGCTTCGAACCGGGGGCACCCGGATCACGACCCGGGTTGTGCGGGCCAAACCATGCCGTCAGACGGAACGGGTCTTTGGACGTGCTGAAGTGCTGGTGGTACCAACGTGCGCCGCCCGGTGCTGCGGTAACCATGCCGCCGTAACCGTAGTCGAGGCGACGAACCTTGTCCGCGTGACCGTCGGCCCACGGGTTTTCGCCGCATTCTTCCGGCCACGTGTACGTATAACCTTCGCCCTTCAGGCAGATGAGGATTGCTGCCGAGGTGTGAGCGTGGGCCTTCGAGTAGCGGCCTTGTTCGTGCTGGCCGATCCAGAAGTAAAAGCAGTTTTCCGTCATGAACGGCTCAACGCGGCGATAGCCCGGTGAACGACGGTTGTCCAGCGGCAAGTCGCAGTTGACCGCATCGGTGATCAGGTTGGTACGACGGCGAGCAAGACCGCGAACCGGATCGGTTTCGATCTCATCACGCGGCTTGTAGAAGTCTTCGTCTGCACTGAAGCGATCACGGAACACGAACGGGTTGTTAAACACCGCTTCGACGTTGTTGATCTGGTTCATCACGTTCGGTGCCGTGTTGCCTGCGAGCAGGATCGCGCCCGAGTTCGACCCGTCAACGATACGGAACCATGCGTTCATTGGAATCGAGAACATCGAACCGGCTTGCCATTCGAAAACGTGCTTGCGCCCTTCGCCTTCAAGCCAAACCTCGGTGGTGCCACGGCCTTCGACCACCCAGTAGATTTCTTCGAACATGTGCTTTTCGGGGTTCAGTGCTCCGCCGGCGGGCACTTCAACCACATAGCAACCCCACTTTGTTTCGGTGCCCAGGAGCTGGATGTAGTGGCCACGGCCGCCTTTACGCTTCCATTCCACCATCGGCAGATCGCGCACGTCCTTGATACCGATGTCACGGAAGACCGGTACGCCTTCGCTTTCCATGAAAAGGTCGTAGGACGTAGGTTGCTTCTTGAACTCGCCAAAACCGGCTTTCTTGTGGCCCGCGGGTTCATGCCAGTGAGCAAGGTCTTTTTCATGCGGCATCGCTAACTCTCCTTGTATGGGGCGATCTTTCAGGCAAAGACTGATTCAGGCGTTCTTCTATGAGGAACTTCGTACACGAGTGTGGAACGACACGATTGGATCACGATACCGTAATAGGTGTCAATGAACGATCGACTTATAGATTTCGCCATCGGGGTTTTTGCCAGCCGGAGCAGCCCTGAACCGCGCAGCACGATCGGTCCGGGAATCTTCTTAGAGGCGGTTTCCCACCCCAACTATCAGGGCTCTGTCGCGCTAAGGCGACCAGGTAAAATTCGGCAACCGAAATTGAGACGATCACGATGGCCATGACGGGCAAGACGCCGCGAAAGACATTACCGCTAGGGATCGCGAAGGTGCTAAAGCGACTGCACTATCCGCTGGATGTGATCCTCCTGTGTGTGCGGTGGTACGTGGCCTACTCGCTAAGCCTTCGCAATCTCGAAGAGATGATGACTGAGCGCGGCTTTGCGGTAGACCATTTGAGCGTGCATCGGTGGGTCATCAAGCTCGTACCGTTGTTCGAGAAAACCTTTCGCAAGCACAAACGTCCGGTGGGTAAGAGCTGGAGGATGGATGAAACCTACGTCAAGGTGCGCGGCCAGTGGAAGTACTTGTACCGCGCAGTGGACGAGGCTGGTAATACGGTCGATTTCCTGTTGCGGGCGCATCGCGACAAGGTTGCCGCGCGCCGCTACTTCGAGAAGGCCATCGATCGCAACGGCGCGCCTGAGACCGTGACCATGGATAAAAGCGGGGCCAATCTGGCGGCCCTGCAGGCCATCAACGCTGAACGGGAAACGCCCATCAAGGTCCGGCAGGTCAAGTATTCGAACAACATCGTCGAACAGGTTCACCGTGCCGTCAAACGCATTGTCAGGCCGATGATGGGTTTCAAGGATTTTCGCTGTGCCCGCATTATCCTGGCTGGCATAGAAGTCATACATATGATCCGAAAAGGACAAATGCGAGGCGATGGCATCGCCCCAAAATCGCCGTGTGCCTGCGTCGCGTCATCGGCCCTTGCGGCCCTTGCGGCCCTTCAGAACTGTGAGTTCGCGACGTTTGCCGAGCGTCCGCTTTTCGGACGCCCGCTCCTACGAGAAGATCGAGAGTTGTCGCACCACGCCAGGTGCTTTGGCGTTTCAGGTCAAAAACGGGCGGCTCGATGCCGTGGGCTCGCAGTGCCAAAGACATCGGCTGCGCTCGGACGCTTCCATTCGGTTGGTCCGCCCAGCGTGCCCTCACCGCGCACAGCCGCCAGTGCACCTTTGCATTGAACGCCGCTGAGGGCGTCCGATGGATCAGGTGCACGCCTCGCTGAATAATCGCGTACTGCGGCCTGCGCCATTGCCGTCGCGCCTCGCGTCGTCCGCCGGTAATGGCTCGCCCGTCACGAAGGTGCGCTGCGGATTGGCGATTTCGATGCCGCGTTCAATGAAGCGATCGACAATGCGCCGATTGAATTCCCGTTGCACCGTCCAGCGCTGCGCATCGCTGCACTGAATCTGGCCGACTAGTGTCACGCTCGCGCCATCGAGCTGGTCGACGCCCCAGAAACTGAAGTCGCCCAGTATCCCGTTTTTGAACCTGTCGTCGGCGCGCAATTCGGCGCCTATTTCGGCCAGCGTTTCGATGGCGCGGTCAACGTCCGCGCCATAGGCGACCGCCACCTTGACGGCTGCATTGCCGATGCCACGATTTGAATTGTTGACGGTGGTCACGGAGCTGAACGGCACCGTATACAGCGAGCCGTCCAAGCCGCGCAGCCGCACCGTTCGGATGGACAGATACTCAACCGTCCCCGACACGCCGGACACCGTGATCCAGTCGCCGACCTGCATGGCGTTTTCCATCAGCAGGAAGATGCCGGTGATAAAGTCCTGCACCAGCTTCTGTGAACCGAATCCGAGCGCGACGCCGAAGATGCTGGCACTCGCTAGCAATGGTGTCGTATTCACGCCGATTTCGCTGAGCACGGTCAGGCCCACGACCAACAGGATCGCGACGAAAAGCGCCGTGCGTAGCATTGGCAGCAGCGTATCCAGGCGTGCCGCGCGGACCAGGTCGCCGCCGCTGCGCCACGCGTCGAGGCGGCGCTCGGCGGCCACATTGGCCAGTTCCCATACCAGCATGGCGATGGCGACCGCGATGGCGATCGTCATGAGCGCCATGCCTAACCGATGGCCGACCGCGTTCTGCGTAAAAAAGCGCGTGACGCCGAGTCCCCAAACTTCAAGCAACGCCACCAGCGTTAGGAGCCAGAGCAGCCACGAGACGAGGCGGCGCAGCATCGGATAGTAACGGTATGCACGGCGACGGGCGATCGACGTGCGGGCGTTGTCCTCGGCATGACGGAAAACCCGCCCGAGCGCGCCAAAGGTTACGATCCCGACGACTCGCGCGACGGCCAGCACGACGATCGACAGACCTGCCATCTGCAGCACTCTCGCAAAACCGTCGTGCACGCCCAGCGCCCAGGCAACCCAGAGCGCAATGACGCAAAATATCGTCAGGCCGGCCCAAACGTCGGCGAGCCAGTTTCCCAGGTGCACGATCGAACCGCGCTTCGACGTGGCGGCGCGGATTGCATCGGCGACCGGTCGCCGGACTTGCACGATCAGGGCGATGACCAGCCCATGCACGACCAGTGCGATGAGCTTCGTGATCGTACTGTGCGCCTGTACGGCCAAGCCAAATGCGAGGGCCGCTTGAACGAACCCGGTGCCCACGCCGACGGTGGCCACGATGCGTCGCGCCCAGCGCTGCGCGAACGCGGCCCAGCGATCGCTGATGCGCAGCATACGCAGATTCGGCGCATCTGGCGCGAAGAAGAATCCGCAGACGCTTAGCACCGCGCGGCAGATCACATAGGCGTCGATCAGCGCGCCGATCGCCTGGTCTTGCGGTGAGCCATCGTCGGTCAGGATCGACATCATCGCGGTCGCGCACAGCGCGAAGCCGGCTAATGGAATGACGTTGACCACCGCGTAAAGCAAGGCCCCCGGCAAGCGCTGCAGCAGCGTCCAGTTTTGCGCGGCGCGACGCTTTCCCTGCGCGGCACGGGCTGCTTCGAGCGTGCGCGGCGCGGCTTGTCCGGACGTCGCCAGCGGCGCGCTGGCATCGCCGACATCGCGAGCCGCGAGCGCGTGGCGAGGCCTAGCCCAGGCGAGGCCGACTAGCCATTCGAGCACGAACGCCGGCAGCAAAGTTGCCGCGAGCATCCAGGCGGCGCTGACCAATACCGCATGGCCCTGTGGCGATCTCGCATAGTGTGTCCACCACGCACGCGCGGCTCGAAAGTTGAGCAGAATCGCCACTGAGTGTTTCACCTCCGATCCGACCGTCAGCAACGCATGGGCAGCTTGCCGTGACAACTGCGACGTGAGGCCGTTCGCGTTGAGCGTATGGGCGAGCCCACCGGCACGGCCGCTCGGGGCGGGCGGGCCGCTACCGGGTGCTGTGGACGCCGCGAGCGCACTGCCGGCTGCGACCGCACGCAGCGTATCGTCGACCTGGGCAAGGCGGTTCGGGTCGGTCAACACGGTGAGCGCGGCGCGGGCCTGCTCGGGTGTCAACGTCAGGGGTGGGGACGCCGGCGGTGGCAGGGCGCTCGATGCGCTCGGCGGCGTCGTCGAGGTCGCGCCGAAAGCAGGGTGACTCACGCTGATTGCCAGAAGCAAGCCGAGCAGACCCGCGAACAGCCACGCGAGTAGGGACGGCAGGCGCCGAAGTGTTGCCTGACGCGTGCCGGCGGAGCCGGGACGGAATGGGTCTACGAGGGGAACAGGGACGGCTGGAAGTTGGCGCATGGGGACGTAAAAATGAAAGAATCACCTACGACGCCCTGCGGCCCGATAAATTCACGAAATACTTTGTAAGGCAACCTGCGGACTATCCAGTATCGGCAACGCGCTCGCGGCAACCTCATGACTCACCGCTTGGAGCGCTCCCGCAGCTCTAGTGGCTGCAGGAGTGACGCATTGTCCGGTGAGGGAGGTAATGACGACGTATGATCGATTGGGTAATTGCCGCAGTTGCTAACTTATATTCGATAAATTAGCATTACCCGGCAATTGGATGCAGGTTAAGCTCAATCCGGCCGTGCGCATGCGGCGGGGTCGGCGGCATTGTACTCAGCGAGGGAAACGTCCGTGAAGGCTCTTGTGACCGGCTTTGAGGCGTACGGCAGTCGCACCGTCAATCCTGCTGCTGAGGTTGCGCGCATACTCGACGGCGCAAGCTGGGGGACGCTGCAGGTGACAGGGATGTGCTTGCCTGTGACTTTGGCGGAGGCGCCGCAGCGCGTTGTGGCGCACATCGAGGAACTGGCGCCCGACATAACGCTCTGCCTCGGACTGTGGCCGGGCGAGCCGATGATCCGCCTGGAGCGGATCGCCCTTAACTGTGCCGACTTCGAGATCCCCGACCGAGCCGGCTCCCTGGTTCGGGACACGCCGCTGGAGCCCGGTGGCCCGGACGGCCTGTGCGCCACACTGCCGCTGCATGATGCCCTGACTGCATTGTGGCGCCAGGGCATTCCGGCGCGCCTTTCGGGAACGGCGGGCACCTACCTGTGCAACGCGACCCTGTATCGGGTCCTCCGGCACGCGCAATCTCATCGGCCGAAGATGCTCGCCGGCTTCATGCACCTGCCCTACCTCCCGTCTCAGGTTGCGGCCCTGCTGGAAGACCTCCGCGGTATGCAAAGCCTCGAACTGCACCAGCGGGCCGACCTCGCGAGCATGGATTTGCAGACCATGGTAGCCGCGGTCCGCACCACCCTCACCGTGAGCGCTGCACAAAGGGCAGGCGCATGAAGAGCACGCCGCAGCTCGAACTGATCGACATCAACAAGCGTTTCGGCTCCACGGTCACAGCCGACAACTTCTCGCTTACGATCGAAAAGGGCGAGTTCTTCACTTTCCTGGGACCGTCGGGCTCGGGCAAGTCGACCATTCTACGCATGGTGGCGGGGCTGGAGCAGCCCGACTCCGGCCGCATCCGGTACGGCGGCCGCGATTTGGTCGGCGTGCCGCCGTGGAAGCGCGATCTCGGGATGATGTTCCAGCAGTACGCTATTTTTCCCCACATGACCGTAGCTCAAAACGTGGCCTACGGCCTGAAGGCGCATCGCATGCCGCCCGACGCGCAACTCACGCGCGTCAAACAGATGCTTGAACTGATCGGAATGGCCGGCAAGGGCGACAAGAACGCGACGCTGCTGAGCGGCGGCGAGCAGCAACGGGTCGCATTGGCGCGCGCGCTGGCGCCCTCGCCGGACATGCTGTTGCTGGACGAACCGTTGTCGGCGCTGGACGAGAAGATCCGCCGCGAGATGCAACTCGAGTTGAAGCACATCCAGCGGCACACCGGCACCACCTTCTTCTACGTCACCCACGACCAGGAAGAAGCGCTAACGATGAGCGACCGGGTCGCCGTGCTGAACGGCGGACGGTGCGTGCAGTGCGATGCGCCAGAGCTCATCTTTACACGCCCACGCACGCGGTTCGTCGCCCACTTCTTCCGTGGCTGCAACGTGGTCGATGCGACGGTGGAGAACCCGGGGCCGAATGCCGCCGTGCGGTTTGGTGGCGTCCAGCTCCCGTTCGCCGGACCTACGTCGTCAGTTCCTTCGAAGATTCGGGGCCTGGCAATTCGCTCAGAAGATCTACGGGTTGGCGCGCAGGCTTCCGGCCTTCCGCTCAAACTGTCCGCCACACTGGAGGAAGTGGTTTACAAGGGGACGACCGTCGACCACTGCCTACGCCTGCTGGATGGCCAGCGCATCGTCGCAACCGCGACGCAGCGAGAGGCCGACACGCTTGGGCAGGTGGTCCACGTCGGCCTGGATCCGTCGCGCGTGGTGTTTCTGGAAGACTGAACCAGCCGGTCCTGCGAGGCGATGCGAGAGCGCGTCGCAAAAATTCGAGACCCGGCCAGCAGCAATGGGGCGCCGCGCGACCAATGTCGGTGAAGGTCCGCTGCGCGCCCTCACAAAGGTACGAGCGGGATGCATTGCATGGTTGTCCATAAGGGGGTCTCGTCGGAGACTGGCCTCGCTCAACGGCGGGCCGGTCTCAAGCGGACCATGAACGATCGTTTATTCACTTGCGGCATGCGGGGAGTCAAATTGAACAGTCTTTTCGATCGCAGAACTTTCATTTCGGGCGCCGGCGCGGCAGGCGCCGCGCTGCTTGCGGGCGGCCTGCCCATATTGGCGCGCGCGCAGTCGCTGAAGATTAATTTCGCCGACATCGGCGTCGGTGATCCAGGTGACTGGTCAAAGTTCAGTGTGGCCAGTGGCGCGGGGGTGAATCTAATCGCCATCGGCAACGCCCCCTCTGCGGTCGTCAACGTGCTGATCGCCGGCGGCGGCAAGTCCACGTATGACGTAATCAACATCGTCGGTGGCATGCAGCAGCCTCTGGTGGAAAATGGGCTGATCGATCCGATCGACGTCGCGCGCATCCCCAACTGGAACAGGGATACTTACATCCAGGAGTTCCTGGTGCAGGGCAAGCCGGGCTTCAATTTCATCGGCTACAAGGGCAAGGTCTACGGCGTGCCGACGGTGCTGCAGGGTGACAGCTTCGCCTACCTGCCGGAAGCCACCGGCGCGCTCGATTCCTACGGCGCGCTGTTCGACCCGAAGTTCAAGGGCTTCGTCGCGCTGGAGGACAACTACACCACTGCGGGCCAGAAGACGGCGCTCTACCTGAAAGCGAACAGGCTGGCGAGCATCGGGAACCCCAGCGACATGACCGCATCGGAGTTCAAGACCGTGGTCGATTTCCTGATCGAGAAGAAGCGAAGCGGGCAGTTCCGCACGCTGTGGTCAAGCTTCGAGCAGGCCGTGAACCTGATCGTCAGCAAGGAAGTGCACGTCATCGACTGCTGGGAACCCATGGTCTCGGCCGCCGAAGCCAAGGGGGTGAAGGCAGTCTACGCACAGCCGAAGGAGGGCTACCTCCTGTGGGCGATGGCCGCTTACATCGTGCACAACCCGCGCCGCTCGCCGGAGCAGACCAAGGCGATCTACGCCCTGCTCGACTTCCTGCTGGGTCCCTGGTACGGTGCCCGGATCACGCTCACCCGCAGTTACATGACGAACTCGCAGGCTGTTGCCTACGCTAACGCCACGCCGACCGAATTCAAGCCGGAGGAGGCGCGCAAGATCGCTCGCATTGACGAGGGCGTGAAGGCCAAGTTCAAGAGCGGCGGCGTGTGGCAGAACCGCTGGCCGACCGACGTCGAAGCGTACGAGAGCGAGTGGGCGCGTTTCAAGGCCGCTCCGGGCCGCTGAGAAATGCGCACTCGGCACCTGACGCTGCGGAACGCTCTGCTGGGCATCCCGCTGGCATTCGTCACGGCGTTCCTCGTGGTGCCGCTCGGGCTCACCGTGGTCATCAGCTTCTGGAAGCGGGTCGGCTTCGGCATCAGGCCCGACGTCTCATTGGCGGCATACGCTTCCTTTTTGCGCGGACTGCGCCTCGAAATTCTCGAGCGCAGCCTGATCGTTGCGACTGAGGTTACGGTGATCGGCGTTCTGGTTGCTTACCCCATCGCGTGGTTCCTCGCAATGAAGGCGTCGCCACGGGCCACGCGCGTCGTGCTGATGCTGTTCACCATTCCTTTCCTGGTGAACTACGTCATCCGCACGTTTTCCTGGTCGTATCTTCTCGGCCGCACCGGCCCTGTCAATGCAGTGCTGATGGCGAGCGGCATCACCGCCGCGCCACTGGACTGGTTGCTGTACAGCGACTTTGCGGTCCTGATCGGGCTGCTGACCTCGTACGTCCCATTTATGATCTTTCCGCTGTGGCTGTCAATCAGCGGTATCGATCGTCGCCTGATCCAGGCAAGCTGGCTGCTGGGAGCGAAGCCCACGCGCACCTTTCTGCGAATCACGCTGCCGCTGTCGATGCCTGGTGTGTTCGCCGCGATCATCTTCGGCTTCGTCGGCTCGTTCGGTGACAGCGCGGTGCCGGTCATCCTCGGCGGTACGGGTTACCAGCTCATCGGCAACGAGATCACCAGTACGCTGGACGTGCTGAACTATCCGCTGGCCGCCGCGATGTCTACAGTGGTCCTCATGGCGATGCTGGTGCTGCTGGGCCTGTGGTTCGGCCTGTTCGACCTTCGATCCTTCCTGGGCAAGGCGTTAAAGAAGTGAAGCATTCCCGCCACCACCAAAGCACCGCGATGCGGTATTTCATGTGGGCATGGACGGCAGTCGCCCTGATCCTCCTGTACCTGCCAATGGTGCCGCCGCCGATATTCTCGCTCGGCGACAAGGGCGCGGCCTACGCGCTGAGGCATCCGTCCCTGGCTGCCTATGGCGAGATCTGGAGCCAGCCGGTGCTGCTGCAGGCGATCTGGAACTCGCTGAGCGTGGCGCTGGTCGTCGGGCTGGTCACGCCGACGCTGGCGGTTTTGGCCGCCATGGGGGTGCGCGAACTGCGCATCCCGCGCGTGGTGCTGCTGCTCACCCTGCTGCCCCTGTTCATCCCGGGGGTAAGCATGGGTCTGGCCACCGCCTTTTTGTTCCAACGCATAGGACTGGAACCGTCGCTGCTGAGCATGTGCATCGTCAACGTGCTGTGGGCTCTGCCGTTTTCCTTCCTCGTCGTGCTGACGGTGATGAGCAACTTCGACACGGTTCAGCTGGAGGCCGCGTGGATGCTGGGAAGCAACCACTGGAACGCGTTCTGGAATGTCGAGTTCCCGTCGATCCGCCCGGGCATTGTCGGCGCATCCACCTTCTCAATGATCCTGTCATTCAATGAGACGGCGCGGACTTCTCTAGTCCAGGGCGCCAACAACACGGTGCAGACCTATATCTGGTCGACCTATAAGCAGGTCGGGCTGTCGCCCACGCTGTACGCGCTGATGACGCTATTGATAATCGTGACCCTGGCGCTCGTAGTGGGTTTCTGGAGCGCGAGCGGCGCTCAGACCCGATCCCGCGCACGGACTGATCCCGAGATGGGTCGTCCGTAGTCGCGATCGCTAACCCAAAGCCCTCTGCATTGCGACCAGGGGTCGCAGCCGCTGTTGAAGGCGGATACAACCGGTGGACGCAATAGTTTGCTGGAATCGTTCGCGGTGGCGCCCACGCCACACTCGTTGCTTGACATGCCACGGGAGAACGGACCCTGGCCGTTAAATCCATTTGATTTCAAGCATTTGTACTTGCGCCTCATTATTTGACAATGTGCAACTGAGTGTTTTCAGAAACAGTCACGTCGTCTCATAAGGTAGTCCTCTAGACTCCGGTTAGTTTCGGCAAACCGTCCGCGTAATTGCGGCCCGGGTTGCCGGCAATCCGCAACTTTCGGAGTATCGAAGCATGAAGAAAACCCTCCTAGGCGCCGCCCTGATAGGCGCTTTTGCCGCCTCGGCGCATGCGCAAAGCAGCGTGACACTGTACGGCCTCATCGACGCCGGAATGACCTACTCGAGCAACCAGGGCGGCCACAACAATTTCCAGCAATCGAGTGGCTTGGTGTCGAATACCGTATTCGGTTTGAAAGGATCCGAGGATCTCGGCGGCGGTCTGCATGCAATCTTCAGGCTCGAGAACGGCTTCAACATCAACAACGGCTCGAACTACTTCTCGAACGGGATGTTCGGTCGCCAGGCGTATGTCGGTTTGCAAAGCAACCAGTACGGCCAGGTGACACTGGGACGCCAATACGATTCCGTCGTCGATTATCTCGGCCCGATCTCCCTGGCCAATTTTGGTGACGGCAACAACCTCGCGGCTCACCCGTTCGATAACGACAATCTGGACGATTTCTTCTCCATCAACAACGCGGTCAAGTATACGAGCCCGACGTATGCGGGTCTGACGTTTGGCGGCTTGTACGGTTTCAGCAACCAGGCTGGCGGATTCTCGAACAACCGCGCGTATAGCTTTGGCGCGTCGTATAGCAACGGCCCGCTCAACCTTGCGGCGGCGTACATGCAGCTGATGAACGCGGGCAGCAACGCGACCGGTGCTCTGTCGAGCACCGATAATTCCACGAACATCGCCTCGGGGCGCCAGACCGTCTTTGGCGTGGGCGGCAACTACGCGTTCGGTCCGGCCACCGTCGGCCTGCTGTGGACGCATACCCAGTTCAACAACGCGACCGGGGGCGGGGCGCTGTCGGCGTTCAGCGGTCCGAATACGCTCGGCAACATGGACCTGCATCTGGACAACTTCGAAGTGAACGGACATTATGCATTGACGTCCGCACTGTCGCTGAACGGCGCGTATACCTTCACCGAAGGCGCGTACAACAGCGCGAAAGGTTCGGGCAACCCGCATTGGCACCAGGTCACGTTGCAGAGCGACTATTCGTTCAGCAAGCGTACCGACGTGTACCTCGAAGGCGTCTATCAGCGTGTGAGCGCCCCGGTGGGTTCGGTGTTTTCCGGTGCGGTGATCAACGGGCTGTCGCCGTCGACGTCCAACAGCCAAGTCGCTGCAACCGTTGGCATCCGCCATCGCTTTTAAGTTTTCGCCTGGGCTTGAGTACTATGTAAGGTTGGGTCAAGGCGCTGCGTTTAAGATAAAGGGCCGTCCGGCACATGCCGGACGGCCCTTTTTCCAGGCGAGGTTCAAAAGTGGCAGTTTTTGCGTCACACAGGCGAGCTGAATCGTCCCTGCCTATAAAGGCAGGAGCGGTTAGTAATGCAAATTAATGGACGGTCTACGATCTCACGGCATCAGATTTGCCGAGGCTGAAGCGGCCCGAGTCCGAGCAGCGTAAGGCAGTTTGGAGGGCCGTGACCCGTCATCGCCTCACGCGGACTTTTGCCGATCCGCTCGCCGCGCCGGGTGCGCATGAAGCGCCGATGATTGAAGAAGAACTTCAGCAGGCCAAGCCAGGCGCGGCTACCGTTCAGATGGCGCCGCAACGTCGGTGGGCCGGCTGACCGGCTTCAAAATAATCATTTTTTCTGAGGCGATTGTCTTATAGCGGAGGTCTGATTTTGCGAATCGGGACTGACCCGAACGGGTCGTGTCCTGCGGATCCCTAACAGGCAAGACCCACCGGTCATCCGTGGACGGTGGCGTGGGCGATCGCATAGAGATTCGAACGTCTGCGTATCCTCCCCAGGCAGCGGACCGTCGTCGGTAACCAGATCCTTGCTTTTCCAGAGCGGCCGCTCCGAGTCGCTGCGGTCCCGGCCGGCGATCATCTGGCAAATCGCTTGAGATCCGAACGAACAAGAACGTGATGGAGGACGTGACCTGTCCGAACCCTACACGAAAAGTAGTTCACCTTCCGTTGCGATGAACCGGACAATCGGGGCGGCTGCAGTGCGAACGGCCGGAAAGCACCCTATAGCCGCCTCGCCAGCGCCGACAGCTGAATTTCGGCAACGGGTCGCGTACTGCCGGTCGCGACGGTATGAGATTCGTGGAGCTCATGCGGTTTGCATGAGACAGTAAGCGGATGTGCATCGACGCGGCGGTCGCGCATCGTACAAACAATTCGCCGACGACGTGCCTTGGGCACAAGGTCCCGCGCGGCTCGCGTAAGATTACGCAAAGGCGACCTGCCCGTGCGATATCAGTTTCGGCGTCCGGTGACGAGGGGTCTGGCGGCGTGTGTGCTCGCAAGCTCGAATGCGCCGATCACGCTCGGGCACGCGCCGCGGATTTTCTTGCGAGTGGCGGAATTGGTCTAGCAGGCCGACCTTGCCTCGGGCAGATTTTCGAAGAAACGCATGGTGTCCCCTATCTCAAACTGGCATTCATGAAAACTACCCACTTGGACCGGGCGCGTGCCGTCACGCGCGCCGTCGCCTTCTTTGCGCTCATGCTGACTGGATGTGCTTCTTCATCGGTGGATTCCCAGAATTCACCGCATGATTCGCAACCGCAAGGGGCCAGCATAACGTCGCTCAATGCCGCCATCGCTGGATCGCAACGCAGCGAGAAGGCGCGTGCGCGCGACGTCTATCGCCATCCGAAAGAAACGCTGCTGTTTTTCGACCTTGGTCCGACGCAAGCAGTGCTGGAGATTGCACCGGGTGGAGGATGGTACACGGACATTCTTGCGCCCTATCTGCACGATGCGGGTCAGCTTTACGAGGCGCAATATGTCAGCACGTCCGCCGATCTCGCCGCCGAGGACAGCGCGACCGATGCCGTCTATCGGCGCAAGCTTGCGGACGCGCCAGCGATTTATGCAAACGTTGTCGTCGGCACATTGCACGCAGGTCAATTCACCAGCTTCGACGCGCATGACAGGTTCGACCGCGTGTTCACGTTTCGGAACATCCATAACTGGATCAAGGACGGACAACTCGATGCCAACCTGCGCGCGTTCTACGGCGCGCTGAAGCATGGCGGCGAACTCGGCGTCGAGGAGCATCGCGCGCAGCCGGGCACGACTGTGCAGCAAATGATCGATTCCGGCTACGTGACTGAAGCATTCGTCATCGAGCACGCGCAAGCGGCCGGCTTCATGCTCCTTGCGCGCAGCGAGATCAACGCGAACGCGAAGGATACGAAGGATCATCCGCACGGCGTGTGGTCGCTGCCGCCTACATACGAGGGCGGCGACGTCGACCGGTCACGCTATGCCGCAATAGGAGAATCGGATCGCATGACGCTCAAGTTCGTCAAGCCCTAGACTTCCCGTGCATTCCGCCAACTGAGTTCGAGGCCGCGGCGATTGTGGCGGTGAACGCGGCCTTTCCTCACCGCAAACCAAGTGGCGCCGGCGCGCGCGCAACCCCCGAACTGACGGCCCCGTAAGGGCTTCCGTGAGTGTTCAAAGGTATCGGGTGGCTTTATTGGGCGCACCCACTGCGTCCGCGCGCATTTATGTGGGAGTTCATTTTTCCTTCGCATGCCCGGGGCGGTCGCGGTGGCGGCGCTCAGTGTGTGGTTGACATTGCGCGCCGCAGGCTGGTATCTGCTGCCAAGCTACCGGCTTGCCACCCGTATCCATCGCGTGCTGTCCGGGAAGCTGATGGCGCAGGGATGCGGCCGCAAGTGAACCTATGGCCGAGCTAAGTCAGCCTGTTCAGACTGACGGCAATCCCATTCACTTCGGCAGTGAGAACACCATGAACAAATTGCCCGTGACTCGATCAGGCGACTGGCTCAACAAAGATCGCCGAGCCTGGAGGTGCCTTTGGTCTGCGAGGCCGAGGCGACGGCCTGGACAGATGTTGCAGGCGCTGTGCCCGTGCCACCGTGGTCGCCAGACTTGGAACAGCCAGTCGCTAGAGTCAGGAGCAAGACGGCCGATACGGCGACCATGGGACAGGCGAATGCGTGTTGCGTGGGCATGCTATCTCCTTGAGTAGTGGAAAGAGGGTTACTCGGCGGCTTGGGCGGACCGGCTTGCGTTCATGCCGAACTGCGCGACGGCCACCAGAATGACGATCACCGAGAGGAACAGGGCGCTGGTCCACATGGCCCCCATGCCGAGGCCGCCGTAAGTTCTGGCCTGCGTAAGCAGATCGCCGAGCGCGGCACCAAACGGGCGGGTCAAGATGTAGGCGATCCAGAAGGTCAGTACGGCGCTGCCGCCCATACGTTGGGCGGCGTAGGTAGCGCCTATCAACGAACCGAACATGACTGCGCCCCAGGTGAAGCCCAAGCCCAACGCCTCGGTCGCCAGATCGCCAGCCGCCGTTCCCAGCGCGAAGGTGCACAGGACGGCAGCCCAGTAAAACAGCTCCCGGCTGCGTGTCACGATGTCATGGATAGACAGGGTGCGTTCGACCCGATACCAGACGAAGAAGATGGCGGCGAGCGCTGCGGCGAACACGGAGGTACTGACATACAGGCTGACCCCCAAGCCATAACGAGGAATCGCGCGTGATCGTCCAGCGCCTGGGCGATGGCAGTCCATCCGTGGTAAGCGTCGATGCAGGGGGAGCGCTTCCCCTCCGGACAACGCTGGCCGATGGTCTGCACACGCTCGAGATCGGCGGCGAGACGTTCCGCGTGCTGGTCGCGACAACCACCGCCGGCGAGCGTATTGCCGTGGCCCAGGAGTCCGGTTTCCGCAATCAGATCGCCCGCGACAGTGCGTTGCGTACCGTGATGCCCTTCCTGATTCTCCTGCCGGTTCTGCTCCTGATCGTTGCCGACCTGGTGCGCAAGATGTTCCGGCCGATTGCCGCGCTTTCCAAGGAAATCGACCAGCGTGCCGAACAGGAATTGCACCCCATTGAAGGTAGCCACCTGCCCAGCGAAGTGCGTCCATTTGCCGTGGCGATTAACCGCTTGCTTGGCCGGGTGGACAAGGCAATGGACACCCAGCGCCGTTTCGTCGCGGATGCCGCGCATGAGCTGCGTTCGCCGCTGACAGCCATGTCGCTGCAAGCGGAGCGGCTGGCAGAAGCAGAAATGTCCAGCCAGGCGCGTGAACGCCTGGCGGTACTGCGCCAGGGCATCGAGCGCGGCCGGAGCCTGCTGGATCAACTCCTGACACTGGCCAAGGCACAGTCGTCTACCGAATCGCCAAAGTCATCAGTATCCCTCCAAGGCACCTACCGCCGCGTGCTGGAGGACCTCATGCCACTGGCCGAAGCCAAGCACATCGACATCGGGATCGAGGGAACGCAGGACGCCCATGTGTGGGTCAGCGAGCTGCACATGACCGCCATGGTCAAGAACCTGGTTGATAACGCCATCCGCTACACACCGGAGGGTGGTCGGGTCGATCTCTCGGTGAGTACGGCGGAGGGGTGCGCTGTGCTGCACATTCAAGACAACGGCCCCGGTATCCCGCTGGCCGAGCGAGACCGGGTGTTTGATCCCTTCTACCGCACGCTCGGTAGTGAGCAGATCGGTTCGGGCCTCGGCCTCTCGATTGTCCAGACGATTGCAAACCTTATCGGCGCAGAAATCCGCCTGGGCTTCACCGACGACGCGAAGCAAACCGGCTTGAGCGTTGCTGTCCTCATTTCCGTGGCTGACCCGTCTTAGGCGGTCAAAACACAGTCCAGTTAGGTGTACCGGCTTATTGTAGAGGAAGCCATAACGCCAGCGCTGCGATCGCTTGCGATACTTGCTGAAGCTACAAGTTTTCGAGGGGAACACGTGCTTTCCCTCTCTCTCGTGCCAACGCTACGCGGCAACGTGGATCGAGGCGGCGCCGTGGGGGCGGGAGCCGTCCGGCATGCAGGCTCACTGGTGTCAAAGCTCACGCATGCGCTGGACAGCAGGCTGGCGCGTCTCGCGAAAAGCCGCGATCACCGCAATCACCACCGACAGCGCCGCCACGCCGGCGAGGAAAGCCAGATAGTGCCAAGGCACCTTGAGGCCCTCGGGTGGAGGATCGAACACACCGGTCAGCAGCTTGACCAGCATCCATGCCAGTGCAAAGCCCGTCAGCGTTCCGATGGCCGCCCCGCCCAACAGGAGCACGAGCGCCTCGCTCCACAAGAACGCACCGAGCTGACGGGGCTTGGCACCGAGCGCGGGTCAGAATCGCAAACGTGCGCCGCCGATCGAAGAAGCCGAGCGCAATGATGAGCCCGGTTGCGCCGGCGACCATCAACGCCGCGGCCCCTAGTTCGAGTTGCGTGAGCCCGCGCAAATCGACGGCCGTCAGGCTCGAATTGATGATGCGCTGCGCCTGCCCGATGTCGGTGACCCTGACTGCGCCAAACGGCGCAACCCTGGCGCGCGCGGCCACGGCCACCTGCTCAGGCGGCGCCGTTGTCTTCAGCAACACGATCTCCGCCGCGCTCGTGCCGGTTTGCCGCGCGATGTAGCCGGCATTCGCGACGAGGAATGAGTCGCGTGGCGCAGTCGGGAATTCGCGCACGACGCCAACAAAACGAAATGGCACCACATGATATTGATGGTCGCTTGCATTCTGAAGGCGAAGGTTGATCTCGTCGCCCGGGTGCAGTTGATAGTCCTTCACGGTCTCTTCGGACACGAGGATGCCGTTCGGATATTGCGCGAGCAGGTCGAGCGATTTTTGCGCATTGCCGCCTTCAAAATAGGCGTCCGCCATGCGCGTCGCTTGTCCGATGTGGCGGGCGTCGACGCCATACAGGTCTTGCAGGTCGGTGCCCACGTAGGCGAAACGGTGCTGCATCTGCTGGGCGGCGCTGACCCCGGGCAACGTAGCAAGTTCGGCGAATCTGGCTGACGCGGGCGCCTGCGAAGTCCCCGTCGCCGTCACGTCTGCGCCGTTCGTGAGTTCCGCGTCCACGCGCGCCTGTGCGTTGTAGGTTGCGTTGAACACGGCCGTGGACGTCGCGAACGCGAACGCCAACGCGATAAGCGCGATGCCCTGCGTCATTCGGTTGCGCTGCCGGCTCATCGCCGCAGCGGCGACGCCGGCAAGCGAATGCGCAAGCGGACGAAGCCAGATGGCGAGCGCGCCGCGCCCGCGCCGCAATCCCGCGAGACCGAGCCTGATGGTCAGCAGTCCGCATCCTGCCCACGCGAGGACGGGCGCGAGAAAGGCGAAGTAATCGATCGACGATGACGGCGTGCCTTCGGGAGCCAGCACGACCTGATACCCGGTGCTCCAGGTCCGCCAGAAGATGATGGCCGACAGTGCGAGCAGGACGAGATCGAGGAAGATCCGTTGCCAGAGGCGCGGTCGCGCGCAACCCGTCATCCGGCGGGCGCTGGTGACGGACGTCGTGCTTACACTGATCCATGCTGTCACGAGAATCGCCGCATTCGCCAGTACGACTCCCGCTATGGCCGCGCAGGCGACCCAGCCCATCGACGCCGTCGCAAAATAGCCCATGCCGAGAAACAGCCGCGACAACAACGCGGCAAGGACCAACCCGACAAGCGTACCGCCGACGCCAACGCACATCGCTTCGACCGCCGCCAGCGCCATGATCTGCGCGCGCGATGCGCCACGGATTCGCAGGAGTGCCTGATCCCGGCGTCGCCGTCCGGAGCCCGCCGCAACGACTCCGATCGTCAGGAACGCGCCGAGAAGCGCGCCCGGTGCGCCCAGAAACAGAAACAGGACTTTTGCGTAAAGCGCGTCGGCACGCACGCCTTCGAGCCGCGCGGCAAGGTTGTCGGCAACGAGCGCATTGCCCGCGAGGCGCGCCTCGAGATTTCTTGCGGCGCCCTCCACCTGCACAACGGCGGCCCCAGGATCCCCCGGAAGATCGTCATGCGCGAGTGCGACGTGAAGCTGGCTGTGCAATCCTCGCGCTCCGGCTGCCGCCTCTGCGCCGAACAGGCGTTGCCACGCGTCCATCGGGAGCAGAAGCACATTGTCCGGAGGCGCTTGCGGCGCTGCGCGAGGCGCGACGCCGATCACCTGAAACATCACGTCGGCGTTCGGCAGATCGACGATGCCAGCGATCTGCACATCGGCCGCAGCCAAGCCTGGATTACGAATGCTCACCGTATCGCCGATGGTCACATGCAGGTTCGCGGCCGTCTGTTGCGCAATCAGAACGCCATCCAGACCTGTCGACAAAATTGGGATTTGGCTCGGGCTCAACCTGCTGGTGACGGTTGCGCGACTGGCAGAAGGCGGGCGTCTGGGGTCGGCTCCACGAGATCCTGCTCGCGAAGTTGCGTGCCGTCGACCGCATCGGCTTTTCTCGCGTCGTCATCGATTCCACTTCTGTTGGAGCGGTTGGGGCGGGCGAAAAACTGATATGACTTTCGACGCCATTCCACCGATTCGCGGCGTACGTGGCCGACCTCTTCAGAAGCCCAAAGTCATCTACGCAGACCGTGGCTATGACTCCGAGGCGCATCGCCAGAAACTTCGCGAGCGCGGCATCAAGCTGGTGATTGCCAAGCGCCGGACACAACACGGCAGTGGTCTGGGAAAATTCCGCTGGGTTGTCGAACGTACTCATGCGTGGCTTCACAACTTCCGTCGTCTTCGTATTCGGTTCGAACATCGCGCCGACATTCACGAAGCATTTCTCAAACTCGGTTGCTCTCTCGTCTGCTGGAACATCTTCAGACGGACGGAGCAGTCTTTTTGAATCCGTCCCTAAGCCAAAGAGAGGCAGATGTTGTCCTGAGACTGACTCGGCCTGAGGAACTCACGAGCGTCGTGCGGAAGCTGGGGCGCGTGTCGTTTGGCCTGTACGCGAGCAAGGACTATCCTCATCTGCACGATCCATCTGCATGGGAGTTCATCGCCTATGACGCTGGTTTCGTGGGCGTGCCACAGCAGAAGTGGTTGAGGAGCGTTGCAGGGAAAAGGCCTATCGCCTGCGAAATCAGCGATATCAATGGCCATCTGGTAGCGGCGCGGGCAGGCGCGGGCGTAGCGGGTCTCCCTGATTTCCTGGCAGATACGGATGCGAAGCTACAGCGCCTCGCGTACGTCGGCGAAGCGTTCTCGCGAGATATCTGGATGGCTGTTCATCGAGACCTGCGCCGTTCACCGCCAATACGCGCAGTCATGGACTTCCTGCTGAAAATTGTCGCCGAAAATCCCGCCTTTGCACCATCGGGGACATTCGGTTGAACGTCCAAAGTCAGCTAATAAATCTCGTTATTTCGCTACACTGCGCACTTTCGCCGACAACCTGCCAGGAGGATGCACATGGACCGCATGGTTGCGATGGAGACTTTCATAACAGTTGTCGATGCAGGTTCATTTTCTGCCGCTGCTCGCCGGTTGAAGCTGGGCCAACCAGCCGTCTCAAAGGCAGTCGCACAGTTAGAGGAGCGTCTGGGAGCCCTTTTGCTATTAAGATCGACACGTGGCCTGGCGCCGACGGATGCCGGTCAGCGGTTCTACGATCACGCACGCAGGGCCATCGATGAGGCGGAGCTCGCCGAACAGGCAGCGCGCGAGTCGTCGGATGGCCTGTCCGGACGACTGCGCGTAGGCGCAGCCGTCACATTCGCCCGGCTGCATGTCTTGCCAGCACTCAAGTCTTTCCTGGATCAACACCCCGATCTGAGCATCGATATCGTACTTGATGACCGGTCCGTCGATTTGCTCGAAGGAGGCGTTGATGTCGCATTGCGTATGGGCGCTCTAGACGATTCGACCATGACTGCGCGTCGCATCTCCACGGGGCGGCGGCTCGTCATCGGCACGCCGTCATATTTCGCGGAAGCCGGACTTCCGCAAACACCTGCCGACCTTAACCGACATCAGGCGGTCGTTTATTCCGTGCGAGGTGGCGGTGAATCGTGGTTGTTCAGCCGCGGTGACGGCTCCGACGCAAACGTGACCTTGTCCGGCCGAATAAGCGTGAACGCAGCGGAAGGCATGCGCACGGCGGTACTCGCTCACATCGGGCTTGCTGTCGCTTCGGAATGGATGTTCGCCCCCGAACTCGCGAACGGCACAGTTCAGGCTGTCCTGACTGACTGGACGTTGCCGTCAATCGATCTGTGGGCAGTTTTTCCGTCCGGCCGCATGACAACCACGAAAGCGCGTACCTTCGTCGCGTTTGTCGAGCACATTCTCAACGAGCGCAAATCCAGCGAGCGACCCATCGCGTAGCCACTTCTTATCGGCGCGTCGACGCCCCCGGGCTGTCCCCTCGCAGCAGGAATAGGAGTTATTCCCCGCCCGCGACTTCCGACTGAGGTCGCCCAAGCGGAGGATACGCATCAACCAATGCACGAAATCATTGGCTCCGATGCAGCAGTACCTTTCGGCCGTCCAGGCGAGAGGACCGCTTCGAAACCTATCTGTTGAGGAAAACCATGACCCAAGCTTTGAAAGGCAAACTCGCCCTCGTTACGGGCGCTTCGCGTGGAATCGGTGCAGCTATTGCGGCACGTCTTGCGCACGACGGCGCATCGGTGATCGTTCACTATGGGTCGAGTCAGGCGCGGGCCGAAGCCGTCGTCAAGGAGATCCGCGATGCCGGCGGCGACGCTGAAGCTGTGGGCGCCAACCTGTCGAACCCGGAAGGCGTCAGAACCCTGATCGATTCGCTGAACGGTGCGTTCGGCGGCCGCTTTGAGGGGCGGCTCGACATCCTTGTCAACAACGCGGGCACGGTCGAATATGGACCGTTCCTCGATTCTTCCGAGGCGTCATACGACACGCACTTCAACCTGAATGTTCGTGCACCGATCGAACTGGCAAAAGACGCGGCGGCGCGAATGGTGGCGGCGGGCTGGGGACGCATTATCAACGTGGGCTCGGCCTTTGGCGAAGCCGCGCCGCTGCCTGGCGTGACGCTCTACATAGCATCGAAGTTCGCTCTCAGAGGCTTCACTCGCGGGCTATCTCGCGAACTCGGCAAATACGGCGTGACCGTGAATGCCGTCCAGCCCGGCCCGATCGATACAGAACTCGCTCCGCAGCCCGGCACGGAAGACCACGCGACTATGACAAAGCTCGCAAGCGTGGGCCGTTTCGGCAAACCGGCAGAAATCGCGGCGGCCGTAGCTTATCTCGCCAGCCCCGAAGCAGGCTACACGACCGGCGAAAGCCTGACGGTCGACGGTGGCTGGATTGCCTGAACCAGGCGGCCAGGCTGAGTGCTATCCGAATGCCGCGTGCATTTCGGATAGCGTCAACCAGGCAAAAGCGCCAAGGCGTTGCCGCTTATGCAGCCACTATCGCGAACACGCGCGCGGGAAATCCGGAGCCGTGCTTGGGCTTGGGCCATGTCGCGACGAGCAGTGCCCCGGTCGGCGGCCGTTCCGCGAGATTGGCCATCAGTTCGATCTGCCAGCGGTTCTGTCCCAGCACGTAGCGTTCTAGCGAGCCATCGCCGCGGCTGACCGCGGCGCCCGGATCGGTGCCCATCGTCTCGTGTCCGCAGGCGGTCGCGCCGCGTTCTTCAAAGATGACGCGCAGCGCTTGCAGCGTCCAGCCCGGGAAGTGCGCGACACCGTCTACATCGCGATTCGCCAGCCGGACACCGTGTTTGCGCAGGGGGCGCCAGATGTCGCCACCGCATGGGTGCTTGTGACGGCAGGGACGCTACCAGCCCGAACCGAGCGGCAAATGCGATGCTGACAAACTGGCGGCCCCGAGCGCGGAGGGCGCGACTGTGGCCGGACATGCCGCGGCCACCCGCACCGCGTGTCAGCGCTTTTTCATTCGCGCGGCGACGACCAGTGACAACAGGCAGCCGATCGCTAGATAGCCGGCCACCGGATGCCATGAACCGCCCGCGAGGCTCACCAGTCCGACAGCGATGAACGGTGTGAAGCCGCCACCCACGACGCTCGCCACCTGATAGCCGACGCCCGCGCCGCTATAGCGATACTCGGTGCCGAACAGTTCGGTGAACATTGGCTGCTGGACGCTTACCACCATGTCGTGCGCAATGTTGGCCAGCATGACTGCGAAAACCACGATCCAGAACGTCGAACGCGCGTCGAGAGCAAGAAAGAACGGCACGGCGCTCAGCATGCCGACGAGCGCGCCAATCATGTAGATGCGGCGGCGACCAAAGCGGTCCGCGAGTAGCGCGAAGCAGGGAATGGTCACCACGCTCACCACGCCGACCAGCAAGCCAATGTTCAGGAAGAACTGTCTCGGCATACCGAGATTGGTGGTCGAGTAGCTAAGCGCAAAAGCCGTGACGATATACATCGTGAAGAGTTCGGCAAGGCGCAGTGCGATGATCAGCAGGAAGGACATCGGATGTTGGCGCAGGGCTTCGACGATCGGCAGACGGGCAAGGTGATGCGGCTTCTCCACCTTCTCGACGAATTCCTTCGACTCTTCCATGCTCGATCGCACCCACAGGCCGATCAGGACGAGCACGACGCTGAAGACGAAGGGAATGCGCCAACCCCACACCCTGAAGGTTTCATTGTCCATCGTCTGACTCAGGATCGACACGATGCCCGTGGCAAGAATCAGTCCGACGCCATAACCCACCTGAACGCCGCTGCTATAGAAGGCCTTCTTTTTCTCCGGAGCGCTTTCGACGGCCATCAGCGCCGCGCCACCCCATTCTCCGCCGACGGCGAACCCCTGGATCGCCCGCAGCAGCACGAGAAGTGCGGGCGCCCACCATCCGATCGACGCAAAGGTCGGCAACAGGCCGATCAGCGCGGTGGAGAGGCCCATCATCATCACGGTCAGCACCAGCATACGCTTGCGCCCGAGCCGGTCACCGTAATGTCCGAACACGAAGCCGCCGAGCGGACGAAACAGGAAGCCCACGCCGAAGGTGCCGAATGCGGCAAGCGTGCCCATTGCAGGACTGATCTGCGGAAAGAACTCGCGATTGAAGATGATCGCGGCAACGATGCCGTATAACAGGAAGTCGTACCAGTCGACGACTGCGCCGACAAAGCTGCCTAGCGCAGCTTGGCGCGCGCGGCTCTTGTCGGAGCGGACTGGGGTCGGGGCGTCGGTGGAGCGAATAGCAAAGGTCATGGCGTGTCTCGAATGTGTCTCGTTTTCACAGATTCGGCGTGTGGCTGGCCGGCAAAGGTGTTCGCTGCGTCAAGCTTCACTCCAGATTAGGTGGTTGTCTGGGGACGGGCAACGTTTCAACATGGGTTATGGATCGATGATCGAACGCTGATGCGCGATTAACGCTCATTTTTAGGGATTCCACCAGGCGAGGCTGAAGACCTCAGTGCGCGCACCTACTCGATCGGGTCCGCCATGCAGTAGAAGATCCTCGTATGTCCGGTAACTCTCATCGCCGCTCCGGGGTGTTGGCGTTTCCGATGGCTGAAGCTTATCGACCGGATAGGCGAAGTTCCAGGCACCATGCTGACGATTCGCGCGATAATCGCGCAGGCCCGTGCGTTGAGCGCGCAAAATGAGGGTTTCTCTATGACAAGAGCACCGTTGGACAAGCGCGACTGGATCGCGGGGCTGGAGAAAGGGCTGGGGATTCTCGAGTCGTTCGACAGCGAGCATGCGCGCATGACGCCTAGCGAGGCGGCGGAGCGGACCGGCATGACACGCACGGCGGCGCGCCGCTATCTGCTGACTCTCGAGCATCTCGGTTACGTTCAGAGCGACGGCAAGCAGTTCGGCCTGACACCGCGCGTCTTACGGGTAGGGTGGTCATACTTCGACTCAGCGCGCTTGCCGAAGCTGGTTCAGCCCTACCTGCAGCAGTTGAGCGCGGTGATCAACGAGTCGGTCTACGTTAGCGTGCTCGACGGATGGGAACTGGTGTTCATCGCCCGCAATGGTACGTCACGCGTGATGACGACGGGCTTCGTGCTCGGCGCGCGTGTGCCGGCGCCGCTTGCGTCGCCCGGCGTCATATTGCTTGCCTATCGCTCCGACATGGACTCGGTGCGCGAATGGCTCGAAGGTACTGAACTGCTTCCTTTTACGCCCCATACACTGACGAACAAGACCCGTCTGATGGAAACGATCCGTCAGGCGCACGCAGACGGTTTCGCGGTGATCGAGCAGCAGCTTCAGATCGGTGTGCGTGGTATCGCGGTTCCGTTGAAAAACCGGCACGGCGAGGTCGTCGCGGCGCTCAGCACGAACATGCCGATGGGCAAGGAAAAGACCGAGAGCGCAATAGCCCGCGTATTGCGGCCTTTGCAGGAGACAGCGCTGGCGATGTTGAACGTGCTTTAGCTACGAGCGTCGACCGCCTTCCAGCTCGTGTTGGGGTCGCTGCTCACTACCGTCGCGAGCGTCGCCGGGCCGCTCTCCTACGCAAACTTGGACATTACGACTCGCGTCGCTTTGATTCGAATTAATACGGCCAATTTTAATAATCGACCTATTCCGCACTCGCATTTTTATGAATCGAACTGTCCATTCGATAAGTTATCCTTCCTATAAAAACGGCTCCGGTACAAATCGGAGGAGCAAGTCATCGTCCTGTGTGTGCGTTGGTACCTGCGTGACAAGCTCAGCTTTCGAGACCTCGTTGAAATAATGGCCGGGCGCGGGCTGTCGCTCGCGCACACTACGATCATGCGCTGAGTCAAACGCTTCACGCCGGAGTTCCTCAAGCGCTGGGACCGGTTTGCGGGCGGGTTGCTCGCACACGCCGCGAGCGTGGCTGTCAGCGCAAGCAGGAGAAGCTGAGCCGTTTGCATGCGGCCTCCTTGCGGACCATCGCGCACATCGCGCGCGGCTAGCGCGGCGGCCTGACGGCATCGATGGTGAAAGTGGCGGCGCCGAACGGGCCGCTGCAATCCGCTGTGCCGCCCGGGCAACGCGGCTTGCCCGCGAACGGCGAATAGCTCGGGCTGCGCCGCGCGGCCGCTTGCTGCTGTGCGTCAGCGGGGAATGACCGGAACGGTGCCGCGGGTTTCAGTCCACCATCGGAAAAATCGCGTGGCGTCGTCGACACCAGCGTGAGGAAGTGGTTGGGACCGGGCGGGTCGCCCGCCATCATCGGCCAGCTGGCGCGCGGCAACGACAGTGTCTGGCCGGCTTCGATCCGGTTGTTGCGATCGAGTCCGTTTGGAAACAGCAGCAGGTACTGACCGTCCGGATCGACCATGAACAGATACACGTAGCCTGCGCGGTTGCTGTCGAGTTTGAATTGCAGATGATCTTTGCCGATCGTGGCGGTCGTGCTGTGCGGTGTGGCGGTGACGTGAATCGACGGATCGGCCAGTGTCACGATTCGCTCCAGCTCGCTGGCGGGCGTGTACGGGGCGAGCGTATCGGCCGATGCGGGCGGCGTCGCAGGCGCTGCGGCCATGGCTGGCGAGGCGGGCGCAACAGGGACGACCGGAGCAATGGCTGGCTGGCTTTGAGCGGCATTGCCCCGCGTCGGCGCAGCGGTGCCGGCCGGTTTTGGTGAGGCCGTGCCAGGCCCCTGCGTGCTTGCAGTGACGGCCGTGCTCGCAGCCGATGGTGGACGCGTGGCCAGCCACGCGCCAAGCGCCGCGAGCGCCACCACGCAAACGGCAACAGCTGCGATCACGCCTGTCCGTCTCCGCTGGCTGCGGACTCCCGCGCGAACGGTCGCCGGCTCGGGCTCTTTGCGCTTCGCCTCGACTGACGCCACCGTCGCGATTCGCGGCGCACCGGCACTCGCTGCCTCGACGGAAACGCGGGGCGTAGGTTGGTTCGCCTCGCTGCCGTCATCGGGCGAATCGATGACAACGCCCAGTTCGCTCGCGAGCGCCTGAACGCTTTGCGGGCGTTGTTCGGGACGCACTGCGAGGGCATGGTCGATCGCACGCAGGAAGCGCTCGCTATAGCGGCCGGCCGCCGTCGTGGCGAGCGGCACGTACGTGTCGCTCATGAGCCTGCCGACCGACGGCGGTGGCGTCTCGCCCTGAATCGCGAAATAGACCACCGCGGCGAGTGCGTACACATCGGTCCACGGTCCCTGTTTCAAGGCCGCCACTTCGGCGTATTGCTCCACCGGTGCATAGCCGGGCTTCAGAATTACCGTCAAGGCTTGGGTCATGTCACCGATCACCCGCCGCGCCGCGCCGAAGTCCAGCAGCACGGGGCGGCCGCTGCCTTTGAGCAGCATGATGTTATCCGGCGCGATATCGCGGTGGTAGCACTGTCCCGCGTGCAACACCGCGAGCGCTTCGAGCAGCGGTGCGAGCAGGGCGCGCAGCCATGCTTCATCGGGAGGCGCGGACATGCGGCGCAAGCCGTCGCGCAGCGTCATGCCCTCGTAATACGGCATCACCATGTAGGCCGTGCCGTTGGCCTCCCAGAACCGGTACACCTTGACGAGCGAAGGATGATCGAAGCGGGCGAGCAGGCGCGCTTCGTTGATGAAGCTTTTCAGACCCGCGCGAAATGTGTCCTCATGACGTTCCGAGCGAACGGACACTTCGGCGGCGCCGACGCGCGAGGCCAGCGCGGCGGGAATATATTCCTTCAGCGCGACGTCGCGTCCTAACTGGGTGTCGTAGGTGAGATAGACGATACCGAAGCCGCCTTCGCCGATCAGGTCGACGATCTCGAACTCGCCGAGCCGCGTGCCGGCGGGCAGCGCGTGTTTCGCGTTCGAACCCTGCACTGCGGGGCGGGCGACGACTGTGCGATCGGCGTGCGCCGCATCGGCGGAGTTCTGATGGCCGGCCGGTCCAGACGTCCGTTGAACGATCACGGTTTTGTCGTCGGGGCTGCTCATCGGCTATGGCTCCCTGGATGGTACGACGGCAGAGCCCGGCTCACGCGAGCGCTACCCTCACGCGCAGGCGCGTCCACCTTTTAAGACGAACGAGCCGGCCGCATTTTCAAAAACAGGCGGGCGCGCGGCTTCGAACCGTAGTCTGCGCGCGGCCGCCGCTTTCAAAATCGGTAGGCCGGATTCGTCTATACGGTGTCAGTCAACCGCTGCGCGCAGCTTGCGGGCTGGCGCGCACTCCGTCCCAGCCGTTTCCTTTTACCTTCTTGCAGGAAGTTGAAGTGAACGAGCGCCAAGGCTTATCGAGCGGGATGGCACGCAGCGTCGTGCGGCGCGACTCGTGGCGCGCGCTCGTCGCGCTCGTGATTGGGTCGATGCTGCTGGGCGTAGCGGACGGCGCGCTGGGCGCCGGCGCGTCCGCTGGCGCGGCGCGGCCCGCAAGCGCCGCGGCGCTCGCGCCCGAATCGTTCGTCTTTCGTCAGGCCGAGGAACGCGAACGCGACGCCGAAACGATCAATTCGTTGACCTCCGAAGGACGTCTGCTGCTGTCGCGCGATCGCGTCAAACTGCCTGCCTACGACTATTGCAGCATGTCGGTCGCGGCCGCGGAACGCGGCGACTTCCGCGATAGCGTCGAGGCCGCGGCGCGCGCGCTCGTGATCGCCGGGCAGACCAACAATGAGGATCTGGCGGCTCTGTCCAAACGCGACCTCGCGATCGCCTACAGCTATGCCGGCGATCTCGACAATGCCGAACGCTACGCCCGCGATGCGCTCGCTTCGACGCCCAAGGCGCCCGAGCAGGTCTACGCACCGGCCAGCAAGGTGCTCGGCGATGTGGCGTTGCGCCGGCGTCAACCGCAGGAGGCGCTCGCCGCCTACAACGACGCGCTCACGACAGCCTCGCCGCGTTACAAGCCACTGTTGCTGATGTCGGTCATCAACGCGCAGCTTGCCGCGGACGATACGGCTGGTGCGCGCAAATCCTTCGACGCGATCGGGGCGCCGGCCACGGCCGAGCTCGCGCCTGCTTACCGGCGCATCGAAGGCAATCTGCTGCTGGCCGAAAGCAAGCCCGAAGACGCGAGACGCGCGTTCGAGACACTGTTGAGCGAAAGCGGCGGCTCCAGCGACGCCAACTATGACCGCCTGTGGGCTCACGAAGGAATCGGCCGCGCCGATCTCGCGCTCGGCGACAAGGCGCATGCGCGCGAAGCCTACCTGCAGGCGGTCGACGACTCTGAGAAGATCCGCGCGCGGTTTCGCAGCGACGAGTTCAAGACAGCGCTATTCGGCGACACGCAAACGGTATTCGAAGAGGCCATCGCGCTGACAGTCGAAACCGGCGACTACGAGGGCGCCTGGAGTCTGTCCGAACGCAGCCGCGCGCGTGCGCTGCTCGATGTCGTGCGCAACCGTGTCGACGCCGGCGTCGACGACCGACAATTGAACGGCCCGGTGCCGAGCCTCGCCGCGACGCGCGGCGTGCTTCAGCCGAACGAGGCGATCGTCGAGTTTCACAGTCTCGCGAACGAGCTGATCGTCTGGGTGGTGCGCAACGACGGCCTCACCGGCCACACTTCGCCGATCGCGCGCGCGGACATGGATGCCGCCGTGACCGATCTGCGCAACGCGATCGTGCGCCGGCGTCCGGCAGCGCTGACGTACGGCGACAAGCTCGATGCGTTGCTGATAGCGCCGCTCGGCTTGCGCCCGAACGAGCGGCTGATCTTCGTGCCACACGGCGCGCTGCACTATCTGCCGTTTCAGGCCTTGCACAATGCCGACGGCTTTCTGATCGAACGCCATGCGATAGCGCTGGAGCCGTCGGCGAGTGTCGCGGTGCAACTCGCGCAACGTCAGCAGCGGATCGCGAGCGACCTGGTCGCGTTCGGCAATCCGACCATCACGCCGGCGTATGCGCTGCCGGGCGCCGAGGCGGAAGTGCAGGGCATTGCGCCGCTGTTCGCGCGCAACGAGGTGTTTCTGCATAGCGATGCCACGCGCCTGAGCTTTCGCGACAAGGCGCCCGCGGGTCGCGTGCTGCACGTGGCGACGCACGCCCAGGCCGACACGATCGATCCGTTGCACTCGAGCATCCTGCTCGCGCCCGCGACGCAGCCGGCCGACGGCCCCGACTCGCTGCTCGCTAAAGACATCTACAACCTCAAGCTCAACGATGTCTCGCTGGTCACGTTGTCGGCCTGCGAGACCGGGCTTGGCCGGATCGCGCGCGGCGACGAGATTCTCGGCTTTACGCGCGCGTTCTTCTATGCCGGCGCCACGAGCCTGATCGTGTCGATGTGGCCGGTCGCGGACGCGTCGAGCACGCTGACGATGCGCACGTTCTACGCGCAACTCGCGCAAGGCCATCCAGCAATCGACGCGATGCGCACCGCGCAACTGCAGGTTCTGCATACGCCGCATTTCGGGCATCCCTTCTTCTGGGCGCCATTCGATCTGATGGGGGGCTGGCGTTTGACCATCGCGCGTGCGCAGCAGGAATGAACCGATATCTATACCCATGAAAAGACTCCGACTGATCGCCGCGGCGGTGTCCTGCGGTAGTGCGCTCGCGTGGGGCCAGACGCTGCCGAATGCGGGCAGCATTCTGAACCAGACGGCGCCGCGCGAGACCCGTCCGGCGCCGCCGGCCGGCAATCAGGCATTACCGGCCGTGCCGCAGCCGGCCCCACCCGTGACGGCGGCCGGCCCGACCTTCGTGCTGAAGAGCATCGCGCTCAAGGGCAACGATACGATCGCCACTGATGAGCTTCTCGCGCCCGTGCAGGACAAGCTCGGCAAGCAAACCAGTTTTGCCGGCCTCGAAGCGATTGCCGCGCGCATCACGCAGATCTACCGCGCTCACGGCTATCTGCTCGCCCAGGTGGTGATCCCACCGCAGGACGTCACTTCCGGAAACGTCGAATTGAGCGTGGTCGAAGGACGCGTCGGCCACGTGCGCCTCGACGTCGCGGCCGGCACGCCGATCCGCGAAGACCTGTTGCAGAAGCGGGTCGCGCAGATTCCGCTGGGCAAGCCGCTGCAGCAACACGAACTTGAGCGGACCATGCTGCTGCTGTCCGATTTGCCGGGTATTCAGGTGTCCTCGGCAATCGAAGCGGGCGAGGAGCCCGGCACGGTCGATCTGACCATCAACGTCGCGCCCGCAAAACGCTGGACCTTCGCGCTCGATGTCGATAACTTCGGCGCGGAGTCGAGCGGAACATGGCGGCTCGGCGCGCTCGCACGCCTGAATTCGCCGTTCATGATCGGCGACAATCTGGACCTGCGCCTGCTCGCCAGCGAACGCGGCGACACGCTCTACGGGCGCCTCGGCTACGAAGCGCCGATCAACTTGTATGGCACGCGCCTCGGCGTGGCGGTGTCGCGGCTCAACTATGCGCTGGGGCAGCAATTCGCGCCGCTCGACGCGCAAGGCGAAGCGACCGTGGTGGACTTCACGCTCACGCATCCGCTCGTGCGCACCCGCAATCAGAGTCTGTTGGGCCGCGTCAATTTCGAGTATCGCGACCTGATCGACAACGTCGGCGTCGTCGATCAACACAATCCCAGATCGCTCGTCGAGGGCAGCATCGGCCTGACCTACGAAAGCCGCGACGCGCTGTTCGGCGGCGGCTTCAACAGCGCGGATGTCGAGCTGTTGATCGGCAGTCTGCATTTTCGCGACGCCCAGGCCGCGGCACTCGATGCCTCGCCGCTGGGGCGCGACACGCAAGGCACCGAAGTGCGCGCCACCTTTTTCGCCAACCGGCTGAACGCGGTCACCGAGCGGCTCAGTGTCTTTGCCGGCGTGTCCGGCCAGTGGGCCGGCACCACGCTCGACAGCTCATCGCGCTTCCTGCTCGGCGGCCCGCATGCGGTGCGGGCTTATTCGCCGTCCGAGGCACTGGTCGATGAAGGTTTCGTCGCCACCCTGGAGGGGCGCTTTGCCATCGATGCGCGCGCGACCGTGTTCACCTTCTTCGACTTCGGTACGGGTTGGTACAACGCCACGTCGCGTCCAAACCAGGGGTCGAACGTGATCACGCGCAGCGGGGTAGGTCTCGGCGCGTTCTGGGCCGCACCCGGCGGCTTCTCGCTGCAGGGCACGGTCGCATGGCGCACGACCGGACCCGATACGACCGGCAACGACAGGTTGCCGCGCTTTTATGTGCAACTGACCAAGACGTTCTAGCCAGCAAAGTAATCTGTGCCGAGGTGTGCGATGAACAAGCCATGCAGTGTGCGATCCGGGCATGCGAGCACCATCACCGGCGCGGTCGCCGCGTTGTTCGCGGCGTCGTATATGCCGCTCGTGCTCGCGAATCCGACCGGCGCTCAGGTGGTGGCCGGCACGGTCAGCATCGATTCGCCGGGCGTGGGACGGATGAACATCACGCAGAGCTCGTCCAACGCGATCGTCAACTGGAACACGTTTTCTATCGGCGGCGGCGAAGCGGTCAGGATCTCCCAGCCGTCGGCTTCCTCGGCGCTGCTCAACCGCGTGATGGGCAACGACCCGAGCGTGATCGCCGGACGCTTGCAGGCCAACGGCAAGGTGTTTCTCGTCAATCCCGCAGGGGTGATCTTTGCGCCAGGGTCCTCGGTGAACGTCGGTTCGATGATCGCCTCGACACTTAACATCTCCAATGCCGATTTCCTCGCCGGCAACTTCCACTTCGTGGGCAAGTCCGCGGCGCCGCTCAGCAATGCCGGTTCGCTGACGGCGGCGGCAGGCGGCACCATCGCGCTGCTCGGCGGCACGGTCAGCAATAGCGGCACGGTCAACGCGAAGCTCGGCACCGTCGCGCTGGGTGCGGGCAGCGACATCACCGTCGACTTTGCCGGCGACGGCCTGACGACCTTGAAGATCAACCAGGGGGCGGCCAACGCGCTGATCGGCAACACCGGCACGCTCGCCGCCGACGGCGGCACCGTCGTCATGAGCGCACAGACGGCCGACGCGCTGGCCGGCACGGTCGTCAACCAGCAAGGCATCGTGCGCGCGCAAAGCCTCAGCGAGCACGACGGGCACATTCTGCTCGACGGCGGCACGAACGGCGCGACGCTCGTGAGCGGTACGCTCGACACAACGGGCGGCGCGGGGCAGACCGGCGGCAGGATCGACGTAAGCGGCTACGACGTGGCGCTGCTGCCCGGCGCCTACGTCGATGCGAGCAGCGCCGCGGGCGGCGGTACCGTGCACTTCGGCGGTGGCTCGGCCGGCGCGGACCCCACCGTTCGCAATGCAAATGCGATCTGGATAGCGCCGGGCGCCGCCATCCACGCGGATGCGCTTGTCGACGGCAATGGCGGCACCGTCGTAACTTACAGCGACACAGCCAGCCGGATCTATGGCACGTTGACGGCGAAGGGGGGAGCGCAGGGTGGCAACGGCGGCTCGGTCGAGACGTCCGGCCACACGCTCGACATGACCGGCGTGACGATCGACGCATCGGCGCCGAAGGGTCAGGGCGGCAGATGGTTGCTCGATCCGTTCGAGGTCGACATCGTGACGCAAACACCGGCTGTCAGCGCCGCGCCGGTTCCAACGCAAACCGCTGCCGATTCCAACACCGTGACGTTCGGGCCGATCACGGGCACCACATTCATCCTCAACTCGACGCTCACCGGTCCGCTGAGCCTCGGCACCTCGGTGACGGTAGAGACAGGGACGGACTCGGTCAACGGCGCGGGCGACATCGTCGTCGACGCGCCGCTCACCCTCACGGCCGGCACGCTTCCCGCCACGCTGAAGCTGAGCGCGTCGGGATCGGTGCGGGTCAACAACAACATCACATCGAGCGCGGGGCCGCTCGGCCTCGTATTCGATGCGAACGTCGGCGGCTCGAGCCCGGCCAGTCTGGTCGCGTTCCAGTCCGTCACGCTGAACACCAACGGCGGCAGCATCACCTTGGGCAGCGGCGGCACGAGCCCGGTCCTGATCGACACGTCGACCATCGACACGGCCGGCGGCAATCTGGCGGTCACCGGCACGTTCCCGATCAATGGCGTGGCGATTGGCTACCAGACCACCTCGTTTTCGGGCATCTTCATCAACGCTTCGACCCTATCCACGGAGGGCGGCGCGTTCTTGCTGTCGGGCGTCGCGCTGGGGCCGAACGCCAACGGAGTGGCGATCGAGAACAACAGCACGCTCTCGACGACGAGTGGCTCTCTTGGCATCACCGGCACGGCGAGCGCCGGCGGCGGAGGCAACGACGGCGTGTTCGTGCTGCGTGACAACCTGATTCAAACCGGCAGCGGCGCGCTCACCATCAATGGCATCGGCAGTTCGAATGTCGGGGACCAGGGCATCGGCGTGCTTCTATCCGGCAGTTCCGCCAGGACGACGAACGGAGCACTGAGCGTGAACGGAAGCGTCGCGGGCAGCGCCGGGACCGGCGTGTTCGTGAACGGCGGCGCCACTGTGGGGGGGGCGCCCGCGCTGCAGCCCGGGCTCAGCAGTTCGGGCGGCGCGATTACGGTCAACGGTGGCGTGTCGCAAAGCGCGCAAGGGGGCTTTGGCGTCGAGGTTCAGAACACCACGATCTCCAACACGACCGGCTCGATCGGCGTGACGGGGAACGTCAGCGGCACCGGCTCGGGCGGCAGCTTCGTGGATGGCGTCTTTTTTTATGGCACCACGTTGAGCAGCACCAGCGGCGATATGACCGCCGCCGGCAGCGTGTCGTCGAACATGAACGCCAGTATCGGCCTCGACATGCATGGCTCGTCGGTCCAGTCGACGACCGGCAACATCAAGTTCACTGGGCAGAGTGTGGGACCGGCGGTCGCCGGCGACTCGGTGGCCGGCCTGATGTTCGAGAACACGCTATGCGCGGAATGCGTACAGACCGCGCCCGTATCGTTGACGACCGGAACCGGCACGGTGAGCCTTTTCGGCAGCGGCACCGGTTCGTCCGTCGACGGCGTACTGATCACCGACGGAACGACGATCACGTCGACCAACGGCGGGGCGATCGATATTCGCGGCGCCGTGAGCGGACCGGCCCGCAGCAGTCCGAACCTGCAGAACGACTATGGCGTGCTGATCGCCAATGGCACGATCAGCGCGAAAGGAACGCCCATCACCACCATCGGCATCGCCGGTTCGACTACGACCTCCGATCCGGGCGTCGCGATTGGCCTCGCTGTGCCCGCGACCGAGCAGAGCGAGTTCGGGCTCAACGCCACGACCGTGAGCGAAACAGGCAGCAACGCGACGATCTCGACCACGAATCCCGGTTCGATCGTGTTGGGCGCATTCAACGACGGCACGGCGAGCAGCCTCGCCATCACGCAAGCGACGCTGTCGTCGCCGGGCGGCGTGCTGTCGATCATGCCGGCGTCGGTGGATCCGTCGAGCTTCGCGACCACGGCGCAGAATGCGACGCCGATCACGCTGCTCGGCACGGGCGGTGGCCTCAGCATTTCTTCGCCGACGTTCTCGACCTTCGCGTCGATCCCGAACATCGTGCTCGGTTCCACCACGCAAACCGGGCTCATCACGGTCGACGGGCAGTGCGCATCGGGCGGCTCGCCGTGCGTGCCGACTCGTCCGGGCTTCGCGAACAACCTCACGCTGTCCAACCCGGGCGCGGGCAGTCAGGGGATCGCGCTGACGTACGGCATCTCGACGCCAGGCGACACCTTGATGCTGTTGTCGGCCGGTCCTGTTACGGACCCTGGCGGCATCCAGACCGCGGGGCTGATGCTCGCCGGCCCCGGCACCTTCACGCTCACCGATCCGCAAAACGATGTCGGCGTGCTGGCGATGGCCAATGCGGGGACCGTCACGTTCTCGAACTCGCATGGCTTCGTGATCGGTCCGCTGACGAGCCGGACGTTCGACTCCACCGCGAGCCAGGTAAGTCCGCTCAACGTGACGAACTCCACGCTGACCGGCAACCTGATCGCGACCGCGACGACCGGCAATATCGGACTGGGCGCAAGCACGCCCTCCGCGACGGCGCCGAACGCCGATCTGAGCGCGGGCGGCGCGATCGATCTGGTGATGGAGAACGGCGTGTTCGTCGATGCGAACGCCGGCACGCTCAGCGCCGGCAACGCCTGGCGAATCTGGGCCAGCACCTGGAACGGCGAGACACGCGGCAGCGTGCAGCCGAACACCACGCAGCCCAATTTCTACGGCTGTCTGTTTGGCTCGGGCTGTAGTTGGGGCGGCACGGTGCCCACCACCGGCAATCACTTCGTCTATGTCGCGCGACCGACGGCCACGGTCACCGCTAACGGCGCGACGCGCTACGTCGGCGCGCCGAACCCGCCGTTCACGTACACGTCGAGCGGTTTGATCAATGGCGATACAGCCGCTGGCGCGTTGAGCGGCTCGGAGACGACCACGGCCGGTCTGACTTCACCGGCGGGCAGCTATCCGATCAACCCCAACTTCACGTCTGGCGTGGGCTACATCGTCAACGAACTGCCCGGGACGCTGTCGGTGATCCCGTTTCCGAGCCCGCTGCCGCCGAACTCACCGCCGAGTCCGATCCCCAATCCGGTCGCGCAAAGCGGTCTGCAGACGCTGTTCAGCAATCAGGAGCAGACGTTCGTCTACGAAAACAATCTGCAGGGGACCAACATCTGCATCGGTTCGAACCAGCCGCTCTTCAGCACGACGCCGCCGGGCGAGAACGAGGCCATCCTCGCGGTCGAATGGAAGCGGGTACGTTCGCAGCCGAACCTGAACAGTTGCATGCTGATCAACGCGCAGCACGGCTGCGGCGACTTCTAGCGCGGGCAAAGCGGCGCGGGCGCGGCGGCGGGCCGCGCCGTGCCGTCCGGCGAATGCAGCGCGCGCAATTGCACGATGGCGGCCTCGGCGCTCGCGACGAACTGTAGCGAGAGCCGCAAGGCTTCGACTACCTCCTCAGGGATGGGCTGCTCCATGCCCAGATGGATTCTGAAGAATCGTTCAGCGTGGATGGTCGGGTGGTAATGCTGGCGGACGCGCTTCGCATCGATCAGCCGCCGGTTGCCGAACAGTTTGCTCAACGCCCATGAGAACGCGCCGTCTTCGCCGCCGACGCAGCGAAAGAACGCGTCGAGCGGAAACCCGCCCAGCGCGCGATACACCGCACGCCGGATCACGAGGCTGCTCGGCACGGTGTTGCTGAGGATCGCCGCGTATTTTTCGAAATCGGGATGGCCGACGATCGCCTGCGGAAAGCCGGCGTATTCGACATCGAGCCGCACCGATGCCTCCCCCGGACTGCGCTGCAGATAGCCGCTGGCCGCGGCGAGCGCGCCCGGCAGATATTCGTCGTCGGCGTCGATGAACGCCAGCAGATCCTGAGTCGCGTGCATCGCGGCCCAGTTGCGCGCGGCGGCAACGCCGCCGTTCACGTGCATGCGCAGCACTTGCACGCGCGCATCAGAGCGGCCGTAACGCTGCGCGACCTCGATCGACGCATCGGTCGAACCATCGTCGACGACGATGATTTGCGCCGCCTCCGGCTGGATCAGGCAGCTTTCGAGCGCACGCCCAAGCGTGGCCGCCATCTGCAGGCAGGGAATGATGATCGAGATCGGCATGATGGGAATTCCGTTCTGATGCTGATCTGCGGCGCTACGGCTGTCCCGGGTCCGGCACCACCCTCAGTTCGGTTGCGTCCGGATCGCCACTGACCCACACCGCCAGCGCCGTAAAGTTGTCGTGATTGGCGCTGCCGCTCGCGCGCACCTGTTGCGCGAGCGCATCGAGCCAGGCGCCAGGCGTCGCGGCGTGGGCCAGCGCGTCGACGATACCGGCGTCGTCGGCATACTCCCAAAGACCGTCCGTGCAGATCAGGAAAGCGTCGCCGTCACGCAGCGCGAACGTGCCGTCCAGGCCCGCGATCGGCAGCGGATCCCGGGTGCCGAGCGCCGCATAGAGCACGTTGCGGCGCGGGTGGTGGCGCATTTCTTCCTCGGCGAGCAACTGCGCGTCGACCATCTCCTGGACCATGCTGTGATCGCGCGTGCGCGCGCTGAATTCGCCGTGGCGGAAACAGTAGAGGCGGGTGTCGCCGCAATGGGCCCACGCGGCCGTCGCGCATTCGCGATCGATGGCGAGGACGACGGCGGTCGAGCGCATGTCTTTTTCAGTGTCGCCGCCGCGCGCCTGTTCTTCGACGATGTTCTCGTTGGCATGCATCAGCGCGCTGATCAGCCGTTCGCCCGTCGGCGGCAATTCGGCAACCGTCAGGTAGCGTAAATCCGCCAGCACGGAATCGACGGCCAGGCGCGAGGCGGTGTCGCCGCCGCCGTGTCCGCCGGCGCCGTCGGCGACGACGCAATAGTAGAGCCGTTCGCTCGACCAGTCGCCGAACGAATCTTCATTGCGCGGGCGGCCGCCCCGGTCGGTCAGGTTTGCGGTGACGAGTTGCACCGTTGGCCTCTCCTATGCTCGTGGTCTGTCGAACTCATTCCTGTTCGTGCGATTGCGCGGACAAAATGCCCAGAACCAGCAGGATGACAATGCGATTGCCCGGCGCGATGTCGATGCCGAGGCCTTGCTCGATCCATCGGCCGATTTCCGTGCGGGCGAAGTCGGCGGGTATCGAGCCTTTTTTCAGAGTGACGCCGAGCTTGCGCGCCCGGTAGTGATACGACGCGATACCGTAGCGCGCGGCGACCTGTGACAGCCCCCCTTTTTCGTTCGAGAGCCAGCCGAGACTGCCTGCGAGCAGCATGCGGTCCGAGTCATCGAGCGAGGCGATGAACTCCGACGCGGATTCGCGCACCTCGGCTTCGTGCAGCCCGTATTGCAGCAGCACCGAGCCGATCGGATCCGGGTGAAAGGCCGTTTGCCGGTCGATTTCGAGCATCACGTCGTCTTGATCGAGCGACACATTGCGCTGATGGCTCGCGCTGCGCAGACAGTCGATCAGATAACGGCGGAAGTAGGCGCACACCGCATGACTGGTGGAAGGCGCGCTGTGCAGCGGGAAGTTGGCCAATGCCGTCGGCGCGGTATCGAGACGGAACACCTTGAAATAGAGGAACTGCGAGATGAGTTCTTCTTTGTCTTCGCCCAGCGCCTGCAGTTCTGACGGATGGTAGGCGGTCAGCGCGCGGCGTACGATCGTATAGATCGACGCCATTTCGTCGCGGCTCAGGCAGGTACGCCGTTGCCACAGGTCGGGCAGCGCGCTTTCTCCAGCGTGCTGGACTATTGCTGCGCTTTGGATATCGGCCACGTTTAACCCCGAGGTGGTGGGCTCCGCTTCTTGGGGACAAAGCCCGGCTGCTGACGCTACCCATTTCGCCGCGACGCGCGCGCCAAACGCATGCAATACCGGCAAACGCGCCGTGCCACCAGGCGCAATGATCTGAAAACAAAAGTTAGTCTATTGGCCGGTTTTATTTATTACAAGCTAAAACTAATACCGTATTCACCGCTGCGTCGGGATGTTCTCTCCTATTGGGACTAACCCTTAAACGCCATGTGGGCGCTTACCGGACGTCCGGAAAGTCTAAATTTTTTGCAAAACTGGAGCGCCTGATTCGTTTACTTATATGTCGGGCGAAACACGCAATCGACCGTCCGCAAAGGGCGAAGTGCCGAAGTCCTTAAAACGACTGCCGAGCGCGGGTTTATTATGGTGCCGGAACGAGCGCCTTGTACGTTTTAAACGATTACGGAGTTAAATGGTATTACATATACCATTCGCTTAGTTAATGAAAATGTTCCCATTGATATGCGGCTTTGATTTGCCGGGCTGGGTGCTATTCTCATATCGGATTGCCGAGGAGAAAGTACAAGCCTGGCTAAAAACAACGCAATATTTGGCGCTGGCAATCTGGTTAGAGTTTACACGTATTTTCGGAAATGCTGATTCCGGGCGGGCAAGGTAACCCGTACTGGTCATTTAACGTGCGTCGAGACTACTCATCCCTGACCGATACCAGACATGGCCACGCTTGCTGCGGGCGAAATGCTTGCCGACATCTCATCCGCCAGTCCGTGCGGGGCCGACCTCGAGTACGACCCTGACTTCCTTGCGCTGGAGCAGGTTGTCAATGGCAAGCCGGAGGTGCAGTTCGGCGAAACCATGGTTGCCGCCACGCTGCCCGACTGGAAGCTGGCCGAAGCGTTGTCACTCGGTCTGCTCGCCAAAGGCCGCGACTTGCGCGTCGCGGTGCACCTCGCGCGCGCGCTGCTGAATCGCCGGCGCTTCGACGGCTTCGCCGAGGGCCTCGCGCTCGTGCAAGGGCTGCTCGAACAACGCTGGGACCACGTCTATCCGCAGCTCGATCCCGGCGACGACAACGATCCGACCGCGCGCGTCAACGCGCTCGCCGCGCTCGTCGAACCGTCCGGCATGCTGGCGGATGTGCGCGACGCAGCGCTTGCGTCGTCGCGCGCGCACGGTGTCGTCAGTTTGCGCGACATCGAATATGCGACCGGCGAACTGCCGCTCGCCAAGGGCGTCGAGGCGCCGTCGCTGAGCTCGATCGACGCGGTCATCGCCGATGCGCACGAAGACGCGGCCGCCGCGCACGCGGCTTTGCTCGCCGCGCTGCATAGCGCCATGCGTATCGAGACGATATTGACCGAGCGCGTCGGCGCGGCACGGTCGATCGATTTGTCGCCGCTCACGAGGTTGCTGCGGCGCGCCGCCGACTTTCTCGGCGAACGTCTGGAGGTCCCGGCGGCGACCGCGGACGCATTGTCGAGCGGCGACGTGGCCACAGGCGAGCGCGCCGGCGTGGCGCCGGCGGCCGCGCCGCTGTCGGGCGATATCAAGGACCGTCAGGACGTGATTCGGATGATCGACAGGATCTGCGCGTACTACGAACGTTACGAACCATCCAGCCCGGTGCCGCTGCTGCTGCAGCGCGCGCGCCGTCTGGTCGACAAGAACTTCATGGAAATTCTGCAGGACCTAGCGCCCGAAGGCATGAGCCAGGCCCGGCAAGTGGGCGGTATCGAAAACGAGTAGGCAGTCAAGCGGGGACGTGCTTTTTTGCTTCTAGCAACGCCAGTCATGCGCCACGCTGCTCGCGGCCGTGCGGCGTCAACCAGGGGAATGGTCGTGGCCAAGGAAAGCAGCCAGAAGTTCATCGCGCGCAACCGAGCGCCGCGGGTTCAGATCGAGTACGAGGTGGAAGTCTACGGTTCGGAGAAAAAGGTCAATCTGCCCTTTGTCATGGGCGTGCTGGCCGATCTGTCCGGTCAACCGGCGGACCCGCTCGCGCCCGTGGCGGACCGGAAGTTTCTCGAGATCGACGTCGACAACTTCGACGAGCGACTCAAGTCGATGAAGCCGCGCGTCGCCGTGCAGGTGCCGAACCTATTGACCGGTCAAGGCAACCTCGCGGTCGATATGACCTTCGAGAGCATGGACGATTTTTCTCCCGCGGCGGTCGCGCGCAAGGTGGACGCTTTGTCGAAGCTGCTGGAGGCGCGCGGCCAGTTGCAGAACCTGCTGACCTATATGGACGGCAAGACCGGCGCCGAGGAGCTGATCGCGAAACTGCTCAACGATCCTGCCTTGCTGCAGTCGTTGGCGTCCGCACCGAAGCCGCAGGAATGAGCGTGATCTACAGGGGAGTCTGACCATGGCCGAACCTAGCACAGAAGGGCAAGCGCAACCCGGCGAAGCGGGGCTCGAAACGAGCGATTTCGCGAATCTGCTGCAAAAGGAATTCAAACCGAAGAGCGAGAAGGCGAAGGAAGCCGTCGAGACGGCGGTGCGCACGCTCGCCGAACAGGCGCTGCGCGATACGAACGTGATTTCGGGCGATGTGCTCGCGACGATCGAATCGCTGATCGCGCAGATCGACGAGAAGCTGACCGCCCAGATCAACCAGATCATCCATTCTGAAGAGTTTCAGAAAGTCGAGAGCGCGTGGCGCGGCTTGCACTATCTGGTCAACAACACCGAGACGGACGAGTCGTTGAAGATCCGCGTGATGAATGTATCGAAGGCCGATCTGTACAAGACGCTCAAGAAGTACAAGGGCACTGCGTGGGATCAAAGCCCGATCTTCAAGAAGCTCTACGAAGAGGAATACGGTCAGTTCGGCGGCGAGCCGTATGGCGCGCTGGTGGCCGATTATTACTTCGACAACAGCGGACCCGACGTCGATCTGCTGACGCAGATCGCCAAGGTTTCCGCCGCGGCGCATGCGCCGTTCATCGCGGGCGCCGATCCCGCGGTAATGCTGATGGATTCATGGCAGGAGCTGGCCAATCCGCGTGATCTGACGAAGATCTTTCAGACGCCTGAGCACGCCGCGTGGCGCTCGCTGCGTGAATCGGAGGATTCGCGCTACGTCGGTCTCGCGATGCCGCGTTTTCTGGCGCGCGCGCCGTATGGCGCCAAAACCAATCCGGTCGAGGAATTCGACTTCGAGGAAGACACCGCCGGTGCGGACAGCGGCAAATACGCGTGGGCCAACGCCGCTTATGCGATGGCGACCAATATCAACCGCTCCTTCAAGATGTACGGCTGGTGTTCGCGGATTCGCGGCATCGAGTCGGGGGGAGCCGTCGAGAATCTGCCGGTGCACGCGTTCCCTACCGACGACGGCGGCATCGACATGAAATGCCCGACTGAGATCGCCATCAGCGATCGCCGCGAAGCTGAACTCGCGAAGAACGGCTTTATGCCGCTCGTGCACAAGAAGAACTCCGATTTCGCGGCCTTCATCGGCGCGCAGTCGCTGCATAAGCCCGCTGAGTTCGAAGACCCCGACGCCACCGCGAACGCAAACCTCGCCGCGCGTCTGCCTTATCTGTTCGCCTGCAGCCGCTTCGCTCATTACCTGAAATGCATCGTGCGCGACAAGGTCGGCAGTTTCAAGGAGAGGGACGACATGCAGCGCTGGCTGCAGAACTGGATCCTCCAGTATGTCGACGGCGATCCGGCGCACTCGACGGAGGAGTCCAAGGCGCGACGGCCGCTCGCGGCCGCCGAGGTGGTCGTCGAGGAAGTCGAAGGCAATCCGGGCTATTACACGTCGAAGTTTTTCCTGCGTCCGCATTACCAGTTGGAAGGTCTGACCGTATCGCTACGGTTGGTTTCGAAGCTTCCGTCGGCCAAGGCGGCATGACGGAAATCCCTATTCAGTGACGAATTGCTTGAGTGGAGAAGAAGATGGCCATCGACATGTTCATGAAGCTGGGCGATATCAAGGGCGAAGCGCAGGACAAGACCCATAAGGAAGAAATCGAAGTGCTCGCGTGGAGCTGGGGCCTGAGCCAAAGCGGCACCATGCACATGGGCACGGGCGGCGGCGCCGGCAAGGTGTCGGTGCAGGACCTGTCGTTCACCAAATATAGCGATAAAGCGAGTCCACCGATCATGGCGGCCTGCACCAAGGGCACCCACATCGACAAGGCCTTGCTGACCGTGCGCAAGGCCGGCGGCGACAATCCGCTCGAGTACTACAAGATCACCCTGGAGGGTGTGCTGATCAGTTCCTATTCGACGGGCGGTTCGGGCGGCGAAGAGCGTTTCACCGAGAACGTCACACTCAACTTCGAGAAATTCCATGTCGAATACCAGCCGCAAAACGCCAAGGGCGCGAAGGAGGGCGGGGTGGTCGAAGTGAAATGGAACATCCCCGCCAACGCGGATACTTGATCGGCTGAGCGCAAAGGGCGACTGCACTGCGGCGGCGCTGCCGTCGCAGTGCGGCGGCGGGTGGGACGACTCAATCCAGACCGGAGCGAACCGGTATGAACGCAGAAGAATATTTGCGCGAAGGCGATCTCGACGGATGTCTGCGCGAATTGCAAAATCAGGTTCGCAAGGATCCGTCGAAGGCCGCGTATCGCGTCTTTCTGTTTCAGTTGCTCGCGGTGACGGGCGCCTGGGATCGCGCACTGACGCAACTGAACGTCGTCGGCGAACTCGACGCCGCCGCGTTGCCGATGGTGCAAACCTATCGTGAAGCATTGCAATGCGAGGCGCTGCGTGAAGCGGTGTTCAAAGGCGAGCGCGCGCCGCTGATTTTCGGCGAGCCGACCGGCTGGCTCGCGTTACTGCTCGAAGCATTACGGCTCGATGCCGCCGGCGATGGCGACGCGGCGGCGGCCGCGCGCGCCCAGGCGCTCGACGAGGCGCCCGCCACCGCTGGCGCGTTGAACGGCGAGCCGTTCGCGTGGCTCGCCGACGCCGACAACAGGTTCGGCCCGACACTCGAAACCGTGGTCAACGGCCGCTATTACTGGATTCCTTTTTCGCGCATCAAACGGATCGAAATCGAGCCGCCATCCGACCTGCGCGACCGGGTCTGGATGCCGGCGGTCTTCACATGGGCCAACGACGGCCAGGCTGCCGGTCTGATTCCGGTGCGCTATCCGGGCACGCTCGGCGAGCACAATCGCGCGTTGTGGCTCGCGCGCATGACCGAATGGATCGGTGGCGATGCCGCGCCTGCGCGGCCCGTGGGACAGCGCATGTTCGCCACGGATGCGAACGACTACGCGCTCTTCGACGTGCGCACCATCGAACTGACGAGCGGTGACGCGCATCCCGAAGAGGACGGCGCGGCCGTGCCGGACCATGGCTGAGCTGACTGCGCGCGAGCGCCTGCAACCGTCGTTGCTGGATCGGCTCACCGATCTCGAACCGGAGGTGAAGCAGGAAGCGCGCGAGCGCCGCGTCCTGTCGATGCGCGCGCTGCGCGAGAGCGTGCAGCGCGACCTCGGCTGGCTGCTCAACGCGAATGGCCTCGCGTCGGTGCAGGATCTGAGCGGCTATCCGCATGTCGCCGCATCCGTGATCAATTTCGGCTTGCCGGACATTGCCGGCAAGACCGCTTCCGGCATCGATCCGTTGCGACTCGAGCGGCTCGTGCGCGATGCGATCTGGGCGTTCGAGCCGCGCATTCTGCGCGATACCGTGCGGGTCAGTTCAATACGGCTCGAAGAGACGACCGGGCGCCACAACACCGTGTCGTTTCTCGTGGAAGGCGATCTGTGGGCGCAGCCGTATCCGGAGCGGCTCTACTTCAGGACCGAACTGGATCTGGATGTCGGCGAAATTCGGGTGATCGACCAGGGCGGACCGCGCTGACGTCATGAATCCAGACTTGATCAAGTACTACAGCCAGGAACTGCAGCATCTTCGGGAGATGGGCGGCGAGTTCGCGCGCGAATTTCCGAAGATCGCAGGCCGGCTCGGGCTGGAAAACCTCGAATGCGCGGACCCCTACGTGGAACGTCTGCTCGAAGGCTTCAGTTTTCTCGCGGCGCGGGTGCAACTGAAAATCGACGACGAGTTTCCGCGCTTCACCCAGCACCTCGCGGAACTGGTGTACCCGCATTACCTCGCGCCGACGCCGTCGATGGCCGTGGTGCAAATCCAGCCCGACCTGGCCAGTTCCAATCTCGCCGAGGGCGTGCGGGTCCCGCGCGGCAGCGCGCTGCGCAGTGTGCTCGACAAGAACGGCTCGACGCGATGCGAATACCGCAGCGCGCACGAACTGACGCTTTGGCCGCTCGAAATCGCCGAGGCGCGGTTCTTTACGCATTCGGGCTCGCTCGGCGGCATGGATAGCGCGCTGCCGGCGAGCATGGCGGCCGGCGCCGGGATCAAGGCCGGCCTCAGACTGCGCCTGCGCGCCACCGGCGGTCTGAAGATCAACCAGCTCAAACTCGACCGGCTGACGCTGTATCTGCGCGGCACGGACGGGATGGCCACGCGTATCCACGAGCGTTTGCTCGGTTCGGTAAGCGGCATCGTCGTGATGCCGGCGAAACGTCCGGCGGCCTGGCATGTGCAGTTGCCGGCGAGCGCGCTGCGCCCACTTGGCTTTGCCGAGGACGAGGCGTTGCTGCCGATCAGCCGGCAGTCGTTCCAGGGTTACCGGCTGTTGCAGGAGTACTTTGCCTTTCCGCAGCGCTTCATGTTTCTCGCCATCGACGGCTTGCAGGCGGCGTTGCGGCGTTGCGCGGATAGCGAGATCGAAGTCATCGTGCTGCTCAAGCGTAGTGATCCGGTGCTCGAACAATCGCTCGACGCCACTAATTTCTCGCTGCATTGCACGCCCGCGATCAATCTCTTTTCGCGACGAACGGATCGCATCGCACTGTCGGACGAGCAGTTCGAATATCACGTGGTGGCCGATCGTACCCGGCCGATGGACTTCGAGATCTATCAGATCGAGACCGCGACGGGCTATAGCGCGGGCGCCGGCGGCGAGCAGCGCTTCGAGCCGTTCTATCACGCGCGTGATCTCGGCGCCACGTATCGCGCCGGCGCGTACTACCAGGTGCGTCGCGAAAAACGTCTGCCATCGGCGCGTCAGCACGAGCGCGGCCTGCGCACCAGTTACCTCGGCAGCGAAATGTTCATCGCGCTGGTGGACGCGAGCAATGCGCCGTTTCGCGACGACCTGCGGCAGCTTGGTTTGCAGGTGCTATGCACGAATCGCGACTTGCCATTGACGATGCCGGTCGGCGTCGGCCCCGCCGATTTCACACTCGATGTCGAAGCGCCCGTGCAGAGCGTGCGCTGCGTGAGCGGCCCGAGCCGGCCGCTGCCCTCGTATGCGCACGGGGCCGTGGCATGGCGGCTCTTGAGCCACCTGTCGTTGAATTACTTGTCGCTGCTCGATAACGACGCGCAGGAGGGCGCCCGCGCGTTGCGCGATCTGCTGAGTCTCTACTGTCCCGCCGACGACATCGCGAGTCAGCGGCTGATCGAAGGCGTGCGTTCGATCGATTCCCGCTCGGTGACGCGACGCTTGCCGTGCGCTGGACCAATCGTATTCGGCCGCGGCCTCGAAGTGACTCTGACGCTCGATGAAACCGCGTTCGAAGGCGCCGGCGCTTTTCTGCTCGGTGCCGTGCTCGCGCATTATTTCGCGCAATACGTATCGATCAACTCGTTTACCGAGACCGTCGTAAAGACGCTCTCGCGCGGCGAGATCATGCGCTGGCCAGCGAGGATCGGACAATGCCGGACGCTCTGACACTGCTGCGCCGGCTCGACGACCACGCGCACCGCTTCGACTTCTTCCAGGTCGTGCGGCTGCTGGAGAACGCGTATGCGGACAAACCGCGCATCGGCGAGTCGATGCAGCCGCGTGACGATGCGATCCGTTTCGTTCAGGAACCCGAACTGGTGTTCCATCCGACCACGCTCGGCGCCTTCACGCCGGCTGGAGAAGATCGTGCCGCGCGCCTCGCGGTCAAGTTCTTCGGTCTGCTCGGGCCGCACGGCCCATTGCCCACGCATCTGACGGAGTACGCGCGCGACCGCGCCCGCAACGCGAACGATCCGACCTTCGCGCGTTTTCTCGATGTGTTCCATCACCGGATGGTGTCGCTGTTCTACCGCGCGTGGGCCAATGCGCAACCGGCTGTCAGTCTCGACCGTCCGGGGCGCGATCGTTTTTCTTTTTATGTCGGCAGCGTGTTCGGGCTTGCCGAGCCGACGCTGCGCGAACGGGACGCGGTACCCGATTTCGCCAAACTGCACTTCGCCGGTTTGCTGGGCGGGCCGACCCGCCCGGCCGCTGGTTTGAAACTCGTGCTGGCGCGCTTTTTCGACCTGCCGGTCGAGATCGAACAGTGGGTGGGCCATTGGCTGACGCTGCCGGCCAACTCGTTGTTGCGGCTGGGCGCAGCGGACGGCTCCGCCTCGCTCGGTGTCTCGACGCTGCTCGGCGCGCGCGTCTGGGATTGCCAGCATAAATTTCGCATCGTCATCGGACCGGTGAGCCGCGCCGACTACGAGCGCTTCCTGCCCGGCGGCGAGAGTCTGAATCGCCTCGTCGACTGGGTGCGCAACTACGCGCGCGACGGGCTCGATTGGGATCTGCGGCTGGTGCTCAAGCAGGAGGACGTGCCATGCCTGAAGCTTGGGCGCCACGCGCGGCTCGGCTACACCATCTGGGCGCTCGGCCACCCGGCGCGCGGCGATCAGCGCCAGCTGGTGCTGCGTCCGACCGGTCCGGATGGCCGCTCGCGGATTGCGGCGACGGCGCGCGAAGCGTGCGCGGCGGCGCCGCCGACATCGAGGGAATAGCAAAATGGCCGAGATCAAACGGGCAGCGTTGTTTGGCAAGCTGAACAAGCTCGGGTTTCGCGCAATCGAGAGCGCGAACGTGTTTTGCAAGTTGCGTGGCAACCCTTATATCGAACTGTCGCACTGGTTCCATCAGATCCTGCAATTGCAGGACTCCGACCTGCACCGCATCATCAAACACTACGGGCTCGAGCCATCCGCGTTGGCGCGCGATCTGACCGAAGCGCTCGACCGCCTGCCGCGCGGGTCGGGTTCGGTGACCGATATTTCGTCGCAGGTCGAGGAAGCGGTCGAACGCGGCTGGGTGTTCGGCTCGCTGATGTTCGGCGAGTCGCAGGTGCGCACCGGTCACCTGGTGGTCGGGCTGCTCAAGACGCCGTCGCTGCGCAACGGGCTGTATGGTATCTCGCGGCAGTTTGAGCGCATCAAGCTCGACTCGCTCGTCGACGAGTTCCACAGCCTGCTGCGCGAGTCGCCGGAGGCGGCAATGAGCGCGAGCGATGGTTTCCAGGCTGCCGGCGCGCAGCGCGAGGGCGGCGACGGGGATGGCGTGGGCGGTCCCGTGCCGGCCGCCGCGCTGGGCAAGCAGGAAGCACTGCGGCGCTTCACCACCGATCTGACGGAGCAGGCGCGTAACGGCAAGCTCGACCCGATTGTCGGGCGCGACGAGGAAATTCGCCAGGTGGTCGATATCCTGATGCGCCGTCGCCAGAACAATCCGATCCTGACCGGCGAGGCCGGCGTCGGTAAAACCGCGGTAGTGGAAGGCTTCGCCCACCGCATCGCGGCGGGTGACGTGCCGCCGTCGCTGCGCGACGTGCAGTTGCGCACGCTCGACGTCGGTCTGCTGCAGGCCGGTGCGAGCATGAAGGGCGAGTTCGAGCACCGCTTGCGGCAGGTGATCGAGGAGGTCCAGGCCTCGGAGAAGCCGATCATCCTGTTCATCGACGAAGCGCACACGCTGGTCGGCGCGGGCGGTGCGGCCGGCACCGGCGACGCGGCGAATCTGCTCAAGCCCGCGCTCGCGCGCGGCACGCTGCGCACGGTGGCCGCGACCACATGGGCCGAGTACAAGAAGCACATCGAGAAAGACCCGGCGCTCACGCGGCGCTTCCAGGTCGTGCAGGTCCAAGAACCGGATGAAGCCCGCGCGATCCTGATGATGCGCGGCGTCACCTCGACGATGGAGCAGCACCACAAGGTGCAGGTGCTCGACGAAGCGCTCGAAGCCGCGGTACGGCTGTCGCATCGCTACATTCCGGCCCGGCAGTTGCCCGACAAGTCAGTGAGCCTGCTCGATACCGCCTGCGCGCGCGTGGCGGTCAGCCAACATGCGACGCCGGCGTCGGTCGACGATTCGCGTAAGCGTATCGCGGCGCTCGAAACCGAGCTGGCGATCATCGGCCGCGAAAGCGCGGTGGGCGTCGACACGGAGGAGCGTCGAGCCGCGGCAGCGGAAAAGCTCGTTGCCGAGCAGGCGCGCCTCGCCACGCTCGACGCCCGTTGGCAGAGGGAAAAAGAACTGGTGACGCGGATTCTCGCGCTGCGCGCGCAACTGCGCGGCGAGACCGGCAAGGTCGAGGGCGCCGCGCACGTGAACGAAGCGGCCAACGCAGCGAAGGAAACAGCGGCAACCGCCGCGACTCAGGATCCCGCGAGCGACACCGCGACGCGCGAAACGCGACTCGCCGAACTGCGCGACCTGCAGGCGCAGCTCGCACAGCATCAAGGCGAAGACCCGCTGATCCTGCCGACCGTCGACCAGCAGGCGGTCGCCTCCGTCGTGCAGGACTGGACCGGCATACCAGTGGGCCGGATGGTTCGCAACGAAATCGAAAACGTCCTCAAGCTCGCGGAGAACCTGAACCGGCGCATCATCGGCCAGGCTCATGCGACGGAGATGATCGCGCGGCGCATTCAGACCTCGCGCGCCGGTCTCGACAATCCGAACAGGCCGATCGGCGTGTTCATGCTCGCGGGGACCTCGGGGGTCGGCAAGACCGAGACCGCGCTGGCGCTCGCCGAGGTGCTGTATGGCGGCGAGCAAAACGTCATCACGATCAACATGAGCGAGTACCAGGAAGCGCATACGGTGTCTTCACTGAAGGGCGCGCCGCCGGGCTACGTCGGCTACGGCGAAGGCGGGGTGCTGACCGAAGCGGTGCGCCGCCGTCCGTACAGCGTGGTGCTGCTCGACGAAGTCGAGAAGGCCCATCCCGACGTTCACGAGCTGTTCTTCCAGGTGTTCGACAAGGGCTGGATGGAAGACGGCGAGGGCCGCGTGATCGACTTCAAGAACACGCTGATCCTGTTGACCACCAATGTCGGCACCGATCTGATCACGAGCCTGTGCAAGGATCCGGAGCTGATGCCGGAGCCGGAAGGCATTGCTAAAGCGTTGCGCGAGCCGTTGCTGAAGGTGTTTCCGCCAGCCTTGCTTGGGCGCGTCGTGGTGATTCCGTATTTTCCGCTCTCAGACGAGATGCTTGGCGCAATCATCCGGCTCCAGCTCGGCCGCATCGAGAAACGCATCCGCGCGTCGCACAAGATTCCGTTCAGTTACGACGACGACGTCGTGAAGCTGATCGGCAGCCGCTGCACGGAACTCGAAAGCGGCGGCCGCATGATCGACGCGATCCTGACGAACACGCTGTTGCCGCGCATCAGCACGGAGTTTCTGACGCGCATGATGGACGGGACCCCGGTCACTAAAGTGCAGATTGGGGCTCGCGACGGTGAATTTCTCTATACGTTCGATTGATCGATCCGACCGGAGGATGCCTTCATATGCCGCAACAAGTCAGCATGGGCGCGACGCTGCAATGTTCGTTCGGTGCGGCGCCTTCGTCGCTCGTGGTGCTGCCGCTCAATCGGGTGATGGGCGAAGGGCCGCCCGCGGCCAACATCATGGATCACATTCCGCTCGTCAACATCATGCCGTTCGGCATGTGCAGCTCGCCCGCCAATCCGACGGTCGCCGCCGGGACGGCAGCGGCATTGGGCGTGCTGACGCCGATGCCGTGCATTCCGGCCACCATGACGCCATGGACATCGGGCGCGCCGACCGTGCTGCTTGGAAACCAGCCTTCGCTCGACAACGTCTCGGCCTGCATGTGCAACTGGGGTGGCGTGGTCACGATCGTCAATCCGGCGACAGTCAAGACAATGATTCCGTGACATGACCACCCAAAACCCGAACCGACACGTCACCGTCAGTTGCTCGCCTGCCGGCCAGGATCTGCTGTTTCTGCATCTAAGCGGCATGGAGGAGTTGGGGCGGCTCAGCGAATGGCGGCTCGATCTGCTGAGTGAGCGCAACGACCTGCAAGCAGCCGATCTGCTCGGGCATGACATCTCGATTGCGCTGTCCTTGCCGGGCGAAGGCGAGCGGCAATTCAACGGGATCGTCACGGCGTTCAGGATCGTCGCGCCGGGCGACAGCACCCGCAACCGGATGGCGCGCTACGATGCCGTGGTGCGTCCGCGGCTGTGGCTGCTCACGCGCGCGTCGCACAGCCGCTTTTTTCACGAAAAGAGCGTGCTCGAGATCGTGACCGGCGTGCTGCAGGACTACAGCATCGACCTCAGCAATAAATGCCAGGCGACCTATTCGCCGCTGCAGCACTGCGCGCAATACCGGGAGACCGATTTCGCTTTCGTGAGCCGCCTGATGGAGCACGAGGGCATTTACTACTATTTCGAGCACAAGGCGGGCAAGCACACACTGGTGTTGACCGATTCGAGCGACGTGCACGGACCGATCGAGCACTATGAGTCGATTCCGTACGACGCGTGGTTCGAGCCCTCGACCGAGAAGGAATGCGTTTATGCGTGGAGCTCGGGCGCGGAACTGCAGACCGGCAAGTACGAAGTCAATGATTATGACTTCGAAAAGCCTACGTTGAGCAACCAGCAAGGCCTGCTGTCGCGCGCGACGCGGCCGAAAGTCTACGATCCGCCCGTATACACGATGCAGGAACATCTGAGCGGCCACGTTCAGTCCAGCGATGGCGACCGGTATGCGAAGGTCGGTGTCGAGATCCGTCAGGCGCGCAACGACAGCATTTCGGGTCGATCGAGCGCGCGCGGCATCTGGCCGGGCGGTCAGTTCAAGCTCGAACATCACGCGTGTGACGCTCAGAACCACGATTATCTCGTGGTCAGCGCTGCGTACGAAATCAATTCAGATGTCTATGTATCCACGGTGCGCCACGATACTTCGCTGGCGTTTTTCGATTGCGCGTTCACGGCGCTGCGCAAGGAAAATCACTTCCGCTCGGAGCGGCTCACGCCCCAGCCGGCCGTGGCGGGCCCGCAGACGGCGATGGTGGTCGGCCCGGACGGCGAAGAAATCCTCACGGATAAATATGGCCGCATCAAGGTGCAGTTTCATTGGGAGCAGTTCGACCCGCCGACCAACTCGGATGCGCGCAGGAAGCGCTGCTGGGTGCGCGTGTCACAGAGCTGGGCCGGCAAAAGCTGGGGCGCGTTCTTCTTGCCGCGGATCGGTCAGGAAGTGATCGTCGAGTTCGTCGAGGGCGATCCGAACCGGCCGCTCGTGACCGGCTGCGTCTATAACGCGAACACGATGCCGCCCTACGCGCTGCCGGCGAATCAGACGCTCACGACGCTGAAAAGTAATTCGACCAAGAGCGGGGGCGGTTTCAACGAAATGCGTTTCGACGACGACAAAGGCAGGGAGCAATTGTTCTTCCACGCGGAGAAGGATCACGAAACGTGGGTAAAGAACGACATGTTGGGCAATGTCGGCAACGACCGGCATCTGAAAGTGACCGGCAACGAGTTCGTAGCCATAACCGGTGCACGCCACGACGCCGTGACGGGCGACCAGAACGCCCAGGTCGACGGCAACGCATCGCTGAAGGTCGGGCAGAAGCTGCAGGAAAAAGTCGGGATGGACTATGCGATCGACGCCGGCATGAACATCCACATCAAGGCGGGCATGAATATCGTGATCGAAGCGGGCGCGAGTATTACGCTAAAGGCAGGCGGCGCCTTCGTGGTGATCGGTCCGGTCAGCGTGGCGGTGTCGGGCACGCCGATCCTGCTCAATTCGGGCGGCTCGGCGGGCTCCGGCAGCGGCTCGTCGCCTACCGCGCCCACCGCGCCCAAAGACGCCGACGACGGAACCAAAAAAATCAAATCGTGAGTGCTGCACCTGACCGGTTGTGGGGAGCCAAGTGAACTATCCGATTCTTTCACTGCGGGTTGTGCGATTCAACGATGAGACGCTGGCCGAGCCGATCGCGATCGCGTTCGGCCCCGCGGGAGGCACGATTGGGCGGGCCAACGACTGCACGCTGGTGCTGCCCGATCAACAGCGCGCGATCTCGCGCGTGCATGCGCGCGTCGAGTTCCGCGGCGGCGATTATCTGCTGTGCGATCTCGGCAGCAATCCTAGCGTGCTGAATCAGCGCGCGCTGGGCGGCACGCGCGAGGCAAGACTCGCGGATGGCGACCGTCTGTTGATCGGTCCGTATCTGCTCGAAGTGTCGATCGGCGAGCAGGCGGCGGGTGTGCGCGGCCTGACGGGCGGCCATGATCCGCTCAGTGCCGCGCAGGTTCTGAGTGGTCCGTTGCCGGCCGATTCGCAAGGCGACGTGCTGCAGCTCGGCGCGCTCGATCCGCTTGGGCAACCAGGCTTTGGCGTACCGCAGCGGAACTTGTCGCGGCCCGGCTTTGCGGGCTCGGAAAGCGATCACGTGTCGCCGGAGCTGGAGGCGTTTTCGGCGCCGCAACCGCCCAGGCCGGACCCGGGCCGGCCGGCGACGTTCGCGGGCGGCATTCCCGCCGACTACGATCCGCTCGCGGATGCGTTGGCGCAGTGGGAAACGCCCGGGCAGGCGGGCAGTGCATCGCCTGGCGCAGCGCATCCTGCGTCGCACGAGCTGCCGGGATGGCCCACCGCGCCGTTGGGTGGTCCGACCGGCTTGCCGCGCGGATTGCTCGATCCCGGCGCGGCAGGCTCGGAAGCGACGCCGTTCGATGATCTGTTCGCGACGCCGTCGACGTCGTTCGCGCCATCGACCCCTGCGGCCCCGGTGGTGCCGGTGGTCGTACCCGTGGTCGCGCCGCAGGCGGCGACCGCGCGGGTCGCCGTGCCTGCTGCGGCGCCGGAGCCGTCGCCCGCTCCGCAGCCGGCCCCGCAGCCTGAAGCGCACTCGACTCCGTTTGCAGCACCCCCTTGTGCACCATCTCCGCTCGCGCAGCAGGCCCCGGCTCACCACGACCCCGCCGTCGCCGCGAGCCCGAATGCCGTCACCTTCCAGGCGCTGCTCGAAGGTCTCGGCCTCGACCCGACACGCGCGCCGAACCTGCCCGAGCCGGAGTTCGCGCGGCTGATCGGCGCAATGCTGCGCGAAGCGTTGCGCGGCACCATGGGCGTGCTGCGCGCACGCGCGATGACCAAACGCGAAGCCCGCCTCGACACGACAATGATCGTCGCGCGCGACAACAACCCGCTCAAGTTTTTCCCCGACGTCGACAGCGCGCTCGCGCAGATGCTGACCGGCCGCTCGGCGGGTTACATGCCGCCGGACGAGGCGCTCAGACGCGCCTTCGACGATATCGAGGCGCACGAGCTGGCGGTCCTCGCCGGCATGCGCGCGGCGCTCGCGCACGTGCTGGGACGCTTCGATCCCGCCTCGATGGAAGCGCAGCTGGGAGACCCCGGCGCCCTTGAAAGAGTGCTGTCCAATCGCAAGGCGAAGCTGTGGGATCTGTTCGTCGGATTGCAGGCGGCCGTCGCGCGCGAAGCCGACGACGACTTTCAGAAGCTCTTCGGTCAGGCGTTCAATGACGCGTACGAGGCCCAGATCGACGAACTGCGCGCGTCCCGCGAGCGTCGGCCGAAGCATCCCGCCGATCCCAACTAGATTCTTTTGAACGAGACAACATGTCCTGGAACAGCAAAGTTATCTGGTCGGAGGGGATGTTTCTTCAGCCCCAGCATCTGCAGCAGCACGATCGCTATCTGCAGCGGCAACTGGAGACGCGCGCAGCCGGCCTGCGTCCGTACAGTTGGGGCTTTACCGCGCTGGAGATCGACGAGTCGCTGCTCAAGCTCGGCAAGCTCGCGCTGCTGTCCTGCTCCGGCGTGATGCCGGATGGCACACCGTTCGATCTGCCCGCCGACGATGACTTGCCCGAGCCGCTCGAGGTCCCCGAGAGCACCCGCAACATGCTCGTCCAACTGGCCTTGCCGGTGCGCAGGCCGGGCGTCGCCGAAACCGGCAACGAAGCCAGCGAGGAGAACTTCGCGCGTCACCGTATCGCCGAGTTCGACGTCAATGACAGCAATGATCCGAATGCCGGCGCGGCCTTGCTCCAGATCGGCAAACTGCGGGTGCGTCTCGCGCTCGCTCCAGACGTGGCGAATGCCTACACGGCGCTCGGCGTCGCGCGCGTGCTCGAACGTCTGCCCGACAACCGGGTCGTGCTCGGAAACGACTACAGCCCGCCGTGTCTCGACTACCGGGTGGCGCGGCGTCTCGCGGCGTTCGTCGACGACCTCGTGGGCCTTCTGCATCAGCGTGGCGAAGCGCTGGCCGCACGCCTTGCCCAGCCAGGCGTGACGGGCGTCGCGGAGGTGGCCGATTTCCTGTTGCTGCAACTGATCAACCGCCACGAGCCACTGGCCGCGCATCTATCGACGATGACCGGTCTGCATCCCGAAGCGCTCTACGAGGTGGCGGTCCAGCTGGCTGGCGAACTGGCGACCTTCAGCCAGGCGTCGAAGCGGCCGCCGGCGTATCCGGTGTATCGCCATGAATGGTTGCGCGAAACCTTCGCGCCGGTGATCGACGACATTCGCGCGTCGCTGAGCATGGTGATGGACCCGCACGCCGTGGCGATCCCGCTCGAAGAGCGCAAGTTCGGCCTGCGCGTGGCGATCGTGCCGGACAAGACGCTGTTTGCCGGCGCCACCTTCGTGCTCGCGGTGCGTGCGCAGATGCCGGCCGAGCACATCCTGACCGGCTTCGCGCCTCAGGTGAAGATCGGGCCGGTCGAACGCATCCGCGATCTCGTCAATCTGCAATTGCCGGGCGTGGGCCTGCGCGCGTTGCCCGTGGCACCACGGCAGTTGCCGTTCCATGCCGGCTTTACCTACTTCGAACTCGATCGCGGCAACGAACTGTGGAAGCAGTTCGCGAACTCCGCCGGCATGGCGCTGCATGTAGCCGGTGAGTTTCCCGGGCTGACGATGGAGTTCTGGGCGATTCGCCGCTGATGCATGGACTAGGGGATGTTGATCGTGACTCCTGACGAACCGCGTGGCCCCGCCGACGATCCCGGCGCGACGATTCTGATTCCGACACCGGGCGGTGCACGCGCGGCATTCACGGCGGCCGCGGCGACGCCCGCGCCGATGTTGCCCGCGGGCGGCGGTCTCAATCCGCTGTTGCGCGCGGCCAACCCGCTGATCGAACTGGCGCTGCCGTTGCGGCAATTGCCGACTCATCCGAATGTCGAGGACCTGCGCAACCAGTTGATGCAAATGGTGCGCAACTTCGAGGTGCAGGGCCGCGCCAACGGCATCGACGACGAGAAGCTCGGCGCTTCGCGCTACTGCCTGTGCACGTTCCTCGACGAAGCGATCGCCAGCACGCCGTGGGGGGCGGGCTTGTGGGGCAGCCGCAGCCTGCTGGTGACGTTCCACAACGAGGCTTCGGGTGGCGAGCGGTTTTTCCTGATCCTGCAACGTCTTGCGCAGAACCCCGTGGGCAATATCGACGTGCTCGAATTGATCTACGTGATTCTCGGCCTCGGTTTCGAAGGACGCTACCGTCTGATCGACGGTGGCCGCACGCAGCTCGACACGATCCGAGAGCGCCTCGAACAGATGATTCGTGGCCAGCGCAGCGCGGCCGAACGCGATCTGTCGCCGCACTGGCTGCCGGTCAAGGTCGAGCGCAAGCCATTGCTGCAACTGGTGCCGCTGTGGGTGGCTGCGGCGATCGCCTGCCTCGTGCTGGTGATCGTCCATCTGGTGCTGAGCTTCAGGCTGAACGACATGTCCGACCGCGTGTTCGAAGCGCTGCACGCGATCCGGGTCGCGCCGGCTCCGGTGCTGGCGTCGAAACTGGCGGCGGCGCCCAAATCCGCGCCGAAGCTGTCGCAGTTTCTCGCGCCTGAAATCGCCCGCGGTCTCGTGCAGGTTTCGGAGTTGCCCGATCGCACCGTCGTCACGATCAATGGCGACGGCCTGTTCGCGTCGGGCAGTGCCGATCTGGCCGCGGGTTTCGTGCCGCTGATCCAGCGTATCGGCGACGCCTTGAAGGAAGTGCCGGGCAACGTGGTGGTCGCGGGCCACACGGACAACCAGAAAGTTCTCTCCGCGCGCTTCCCGTCGAACTGGCACCTGTCACAGGCGCGCGCCGAAGCGGTGCGCGACATGCTCGCGTCGCGGGCCGGCAGCCCCGGACGCTTCAGCGCCGAAGGGCGCGGCGACACCGAGCCGATCGCCCCCAACGACACCGCGGCGAATCGCGCGCGCAACCGCCGCGTCGATATCACGGTGCTGGCACCGGGAGCGGCATCGTGAAGGCGCGGCTGACGAGTGATGGTCGCGAGGCGGAGGGAAGTTGGGTATGAAACTCTTTGGCTGGCTGAGACGCACCGTCGTGCTGTCGTTGCTCGGCGTGCTCGCGCTGTCGCTGATCGTCTGGGTCGAGGGGCCGCTCGTCGCGTACGCGGGTCATGAGCCACTCGAGAGCGCCGGTAGCCGCTGGACCGTGATCATCGTGTTGCTGCTGGTGTGGGCAGTGTACTGGAGCGTGCGCTGGATCGCGGTGCGCCTCGCCAACATCCAGTTCACGCGCGTGGTCGCCCAGGGGCCGGCCGAACCCGCGCCCGGCAAGAAGGAATCCGAGGCCGACATCGCCGCATTGAAGCAGCGTTTCGAAGCCGCCATGGCGACCTTGCGCAAGGCGCGCGTCAAGGGGCGTTTCGGCAGTCAGTATGTTTATCAGTTGCCGTGGTACATGTTCGTGGGCGCGCCCGGCACGGGCAAGACCACGGCGCTGTTGAACTCCGGGCTCAAGTTTCCGCTCGCTGACCGGCTCGGCAAGCAGTCTATCGGCGGCGTGGGCGGCACGCGCAATTGCGACTGGTGGTTCACCGACGATGCGGTGCTGCTCGACACGGCGGGCCGCTTCACCACCCAGGATAGTTTCGCCGAAGCCGATCAGGCCGCGTGGGCCGGCTTCCTCCAACTGCTGCGCAAGTATCGTCCGCGCCGGCCGCTGAATGGCGTCATCGTGGCCTTGTCGACGCGCGACCTGCTGCAATTCTCGGAGACGCAGCGCGCGCAGCAGGCGCAAGCCGTGCGCGACCGGCTCAGGGAACTATATGGCCAGCTCGGCATGCGTTTCCCGGTCTACGTAGTCGTGACCAAATGCGACCTGCTCGCGGGCTTCACCGAGTTTTTCGACGATCTCGGCCGCGACGAGCGCGAACAGGTCTGGGGCATGACGTTCCCCTACACCGAGCGAGGCTCGCCCGACGACGCACTGGCCGCATTTCCCGCCGAATTCGCCGCGCTGGAAAAGCAACTGCAAGCCCGCGTGCTGAACCGCATGCAGCGCGAGACCGATGTGCGCCGGCGTGCGCTGGTGTATGGGTTTCCGCAGCAGTTCGCGGGTCTGCAAGCCGTGCTGAAAGGCTTTCTCGACGAAACTTTCAGTACCTCGCGCTTCGAGCAGTCCGCGCTGCTACGTGGCGTGTATTTCACGAGCGGCACCCAGGAAGGCCGGCCGATCGATCGCGTGATGAGCGCGGTAGCCTCGGCACTCGGCTTCCAGCAACAGGCCGTCCTGCCCGATCCGGCGAGCGGGCGCGCGTACTTCATCACGCGGCTGTTGCGCGACGTGATCTTCGAGGAGGCCGGGCTCGCGGGCGTGAACCAGAAGGTGGAGCGGCGCCGCGCATGGTTGCAGCGCGCCGCGCTGGCGGCGATCGGCATCGTCACGGTGCTCGCGCTGGTTCTTTTCTTCGTCAGCTATCAACGCAACAGCGCCTACGTCGCCGATGTTCAACGGCATGTCGCCGAGTTGCAGAAGCTCACGCAGACGACCCAGCCGGGCGACAACCCGCTTGCGCTCCTGCCGCTGCTCAATGCCGCGCGCGGGCTGCCCGGCGGTTATGCGGAGCGCGACAAGAGCGTGCCGTGGCTGTCGCGCCTCGGCCTTTATCAGGGCGACAAGCTCGGCCTCGAAGCACAGACGAGCTATCGTCGATTGTTGCGGCAAGCTCTGCTGCCTCTGGTGGTGAGCCGCATGGAAGAAGAATTGCGGCGCGGGGACGCGAACAATCCGGACTTCCAGTACGAAGTCCTGCGCGCGTATCTGATGCTCGGCGATTCGCTGCACTTCGATGCCGACTCGGTGCGCTTGTGGGCGGATGTCGATTGGCGCCGCGGGCCGTTGCGTGATGCGAGCGACGATCAGCGCAACGATATCGACGGCCATCTGGCCGCGCTGTTCCAGCCGTCGCGCTTTGATGCCTCGCTGCCGCTTGACAAGGATCTGATCGCGCAGGCGCGTGCGACGCTCGCCAAAATGCCGCTGACTCAGCGCGTGTTCAACCGCGTCAAACGCGATCTCGAACAGAGCGGACTGCCGGAGTTCAGCGTCGCCAACGCGGCGGGGCGCAACGCCGCGCTGGTGCTCGTGCGCAAGAGCGGCGCGCCGTTGACGCGCGGTGTTTCCGGCGCATACACCCGCGCTGGCTATCAGAAGTTCGGCCAGTTGCGCGACGCAGCGGTGATCGACATCGCCAAGGACGATTGGGTACTTGGCCATCAGGAGTCGGTGTTGACGCCGACGGGTGTCGAGGATCTGAAGACGGGTATCACGCGGCTCTACTACGACGAGTACATCCGCCAATGGGACGCGTTGCTCAATGATATCGACGTTGTGCCGTTCGACGGCGTGGAGCAAGGTGCGCGCGTGGCCAACGTGCTCGCGGGACCCGACTCGCCGCTGCGCTCGCTGATGCTTGCAGCCGCGCAGGAAACCGCGCTGGGCAACACGAAAACCGGCGCATCGATGGCGGAGCAGGGCGTTGCCGCGTTGACCAACAAACTCGATGCAGCGAAAAAGCGCCTCGAGAGCGCCCTCGGCAATCAGCCGGAAGAGGCGCCCGCGCCCGCGCCGGCCGAACCCAATCCGGTCGACGCGCATTTCCAGGCGCTGCATGAGCTCGCCGGCAAACCGGGCGCAACGGGCCCGGCTCCGCTGGACGCGCAACTGGCCGCGCTGAAGGACGCGGCGACCTATCTCGAGGCCGCCGATTCGGCGCGCCGTCAGGGCTTGCCGCCGCCGCCCGGCGATGCGTTGAACAAGCTCAAGCTGGTCGCGCAAGGATCGCCGCCACCGCTCGCGGCGGTGGCCACCGACGTCGCCGGCGGGGCGGGGTCGCTCATGGTTGGCGGGGAGCGGGCGCGCCTGAACGCGTTGTGGCAGGCGAATGTGGCGCAGCTGTGCCGGCAGGCGCTCGACGGCCGCTACCCGCTCGTGCGCGGCTCCACGCGCGACGTCGCGCCCGACGACTTCGGCAGGCTGCTGAGCCCGGGCGGTTTGATCGACGATTTCTTCCAGAAGAACCTGGCGACGATGGTGGACATGTCAGGGCCGCAATGGCGCTGGCGCAGCGGTGTCGATACGCTCGGCATCCCGGTCGACGTGCTCGGCCAGTTCCAGCGCGCGGCGCAGATCCGCGACGCGTTCTTCCGGGCCGGTGGCCGCGACGTGTCGGTGCGCTTCACCGTGAAGCCGCTCACCATCGATCCCTCGGTCACACAGTTCACGCTCGACATCGATGGGCAGCAAATGGTCGTCAAACCCGACACGTTGCAATCGATGGTGTTCCAGTGGCCGAGCGGCAAGGGTACCGGTCAGGCGCACATCGAGTTCACGCCGGCGGGCAACGCGCCGGCGGCGCGCGCCGACGGCCCGTGGGCACTGCTGCATCTGATGGACGACGCGCATCTGCAACCTACCTCGCAACCGGACCGCTTTCGCCTGCGCTTCGAATCGGATGGCCGGCGCGCGGAATTCGAACTCGCGGCGAGCAGCATCGTGAACCCGTTTCGTCGCGCCATGCTCGAGCAGTTCCGCTGTCCGGATCGGCTATGAGCGCTGGGTTTGCACCGGAGCCGACAAGCGCGCCCGGTTTCTTCGGGAAGGTCCGCACGCATGGCGACTTCGTCGCGCGGCGCTTGCCGGTCGAGTTCGTCACGCGTTGGGATGAGGGCTTGCAGCAAGGCATGTTGCTGGCGCGGCAGCGCTTTGGCGCGCAGTGGCTCGAGTTGTATCTGAATGCACCTGTGTGGTGTTTCGCGCTGGGCGCGGGACTGTATGGCCCGAGCGCGTGGGCGGGCGTTCTGACGCCGGGCGTGGACCGTGTCGGGCGTTATTTTCCGTTCACGATTGCTCAGGCGATCGACGGTGTCGAACTTGTGCGCAGACTGGCCGATGCGCAAGGATGGTACGACCGGCTCGTGGCGCTGGCATTGGAGACACTGATGCCCGAATTCGCCCTCGATGCATTCGACGCGACCTTGCAAGGCGAGAGCCTGTTCAACGACGATCGCGCAGCGACGCCGTGGCGGCTCGCCTTAACTGGGGCAGCCGACGGCGGATTCGCCGCCTTGCTCGAACGGAACGCCGCGACGGGACACGCGATCTGGTGGAGCGACGGATCGCCAGCCGTGCCGGCTTCGGTCAGAATTTCCGCGGGCACGGTAACCGGTTTGCAGCTTGCTAGTCTCCTCGACGTCGGCACCGAAGAATGGGAGTCGGTGATCGACGTGATTTCGAACGCGGGCGCATAGCAACGGCATCCCTGCCGCACCGCGCTGCGCAACGGTTTCAAATTGACTTCCCATCGTTCGTCTTTAGAGGATGAGGCTGTCATGCACCGGTTGCCGCCGGTGTTCGCCGACGGTCTGTGACGCGGCGCTGGCGGCCTCACGGCATATCCATTCCGCGGAGATCGCCGTATGTCACGCCTGACCCATTCGTGTTCCGGACGGCGCTTGCCACGCGCTGTTCTGTCTACCGCGCTGTGCTTCTTTGCCTTGCTGTGCACCGCCGCGCGCGCAGCCGAACCGGTCCTGAACGAGAAGGACATCAACGAGCAGTCGGTGACGCGAGCGCTCCAGCCCGACGAGTCGAGCGAGTCCGGCGAGAACGTCGTGACGCGCGGCTTCGTGCTGTCGAACAAGCCGCCGTCCGCCGCGCCGCGCCCCGCGCCCGCGAGGAAACCGTCCGCGCAAATCCTCATCACCTTCGCGACGAATTCGGCCACCCTCACTGACAGCGCCAAAGCCGCGCTCGACAAGGTCGCCGATGCATTGCAGTCGGAGAAACTCGCGGCCTACCGGTTTCGCGTGGAGGGGCACGCCGATCCTCGCGGTTCGGCCGATGCCAACATGAAGCTCTCGGAGGACCGTGCCGCCGCGGTAGTCGAATACCTGACGCGGAAAGACGGCATTGCGGCCGAGCGGCTATCGTCGCTTGGCAAAGGTTCTTCCGATCCGTTGAACAGGCGCAATCCGACCGCGCCGGAGAACCGTCGAGTGACGATCGTCACGGTCACGGATTAGGCGCTTTCGAGTTGCCGCCGATGACACGTTATCGCGGGTGTTGCGCCGAGGCGGTGAGGGCGGTGATGCTGTTCGCGTGGCTAAGCACGATCGCCGTGGCCGCGGACCCACAGGCGGCGAACCGCGCCGCCAATGCACCGGGCGGATCAGGCGCTGGGGCGCGACCCGTGCCCGCCGCCGTCGATGAAGACACCGGCGCCATACGCTTGCCGCTTGCGCGGCTCGCGGACGCATTGGCGCCCGACCCGCGTTTGCAACTGTTCACCGTGACGGACCAGCCCGGGCTGCATGCGATGCAGGCAGCGAGCCTCGCGCAACAGGGCGCGATGTTCTCGCGCGTGGTGGCTCTGTTCGAACGGCGCGATATGCCGCGCGATCGCGTCGTGTCGGCGGCGGCCATCGCGGCGTACGCGCGACGCTTCGGCACCGATCCGGCCGGGCTCACGGCCGGCAACAACTTCAGCACGGTCGAGTTGACGCACTTTTTCGAACTCGCACGTGAGCAGGGCGTGGTGCTGAACGAGGGCGAGCGCACGTTGCAGACGATTCTCGTGCGATGGCGTTTGATTCGCGAGGAGCAGGGAGTCTGGCAAGCGGCGAGCGCACACGACTTTCTGATCACCATTCCCGGGCTCGGTCGCGCGCCGGGCGGCGAGACGATCGACGCCACGGTCAGGGCCGCGATCCTCAGTCACGAATTGGGCCATTGGCAGTACTTCTCGAATAGCGCATATGCACACGCGTGCCGTGCATTCTGGTGGCAGGCATTGAGCTATGAGGAACGTGCGGAGTTGACCCGGCAACTGGAGAACCTCGGTTACGACCCGAGCGACCGGATCGTGATCGATGAGATGCAGGCCTATCTGCTGCATACGCCCGCACGGTATGTGCCGATCATCGACACGCCGGGGCCGGGCGGAATCGATGTCGGCAAGGTGCGGCGGCGCTTGCAGGAGGCGGTCGCGAGGGCCGGCGGAGAAGGGCACACGAAGTAATCCGCGCAAGCAGCGCGAACCGGGATTTCGAGGTGACGCATGACGAACTACGCCGAACTCAACCGCATTTTGCCGCGCCTGTCCCACGCGCAGGCCGCCGCCGCATGGGGCGATGACATCGCCCCGCTGCTGGTCGCGCTGTGGGCCGACGACTATGCCCAGCGCCTCTCGACGTGCGAACTGCTGGAAACCTCGGTTGGCGGGTTTTCCTATCTGTTCGACCTGTCCACCGAGCGCCTCGTCGCGGCGTGGGGAATCAGTCAGGGAAAAAGTACGGTGCCGCGCAAGGAAATCGCAACCCGGATGCGCGGACATCCGCTCAGTAATGGCGGGACCTACCATCGCGGGCATGCGATTCCGCACACGCTCGGCGGCTCGACCGATATCAACCTCGTGCCGCAATTGGGCAAAATCAATTCAGGTCCGTTCCAGGCGTTGGAACGACTCGCGGTCAGTCATGCGGGAGCGCTGTATTTCACGTACTGGTTGTACGGGCCGGGCGAGAGTCAGGTGCCCATTGGCGTGGAGCAGGGGCTTCTGATGCCGGGGGCGGCCGCGTGCACGTTCAAGCTGGCGACGTTCGCGAATTGAGGCACGCGCGACGGTCCGCGTATTGGGCGGCAAGCCGGATACTCGTAAGGCGAATCAATTTGCGACGATATGCCGCCCGACCCGCCCGGCGCCACGATCGATGCTCGCACTGCACTGATGGTTGACGGCGTCGAATTCGCACTTGATGAACTTGACCCGACATTGCGCTCCACGCTCGACGAGGTGCGCGGCGCCCCGTAACTCGGGCAAATACGCTGTGAATCGGTTATTGTCAGTGAGACACTCGACGAATCGGACCGTCTGCGACGGACCGCGCAGCAGACACCGACGTAACGGACCGTGACGATGCCATCCGACCGCCGTTTCCTCGCTATTCTGGCGTCAGCGTTCCTGCGCGCACGCGCTGGCGGCGCGTTGGCGCTGTTTGCGTCGGCGGTGCCGCTCGCCCATGCGGACGCTGTCATCTCGTTCGCCGAAGGTGCGGTGACAGTGATCCGCGGTGCTTCACTGTATCGGACGGGGGTGGGCGCGAAGCTGCGCGACGACGACATCATCGAGACCGACGCCGGCAAATCCGCCCAGATCGAAGACAGTGTGGGCACGCTGATCGCGCTCGGACCGCAAACGCAGGTGCTGCTCAAAACACCTGCGGCGCCGCCATCCACCGCGGCCGGACCGGTGCGAATCACAATGCTGAGCGGCTGGCTCAAGGTCGCCTGCCCCGTGAGCGCCGCCGTGCAGCCACCCCTCTCGATCGAGCTGCGCGGCCTTGACATCACACCGTCAAGCAATGGCCCGTGGTCGGTCGTCACGATGGCCACCGCGGAGCGCGTCGGACTCTTCGCGGAGTCTGGCGATGACGCGATCGTCCTCGCTCGCGCGCCTGCCCAGGCGCCCAAGCAAAGCTTGCACGCCGGGCAGTACCTGGAGCGACACGCCGACGAGCCGCTGCGCGCGCAAGCCCGCCCATCCGAGGAGTTCCTTGGCGCGATGCCGCCAGGCTTCCGGGATGCTCTGGTCGGGGTGGCGGCGCACCTCGCGAACACGCACGAGCTTGCGGCTGCGCTGCGTCCAGTCGATTACGCCGACGTCTCGGACTGGCTCACGAGCAGCGTCAGCGAGCGCGTGACCTTCGTCAAACGCTTCGTGCCGCGCCTGAAAGCCGCGGCCTTCCGCGCGCAGGTCGACGCTCATCTGGACGTTTTGCCGGAATGGCGTCCGATTCTACATCCGCCGCCGCGCCCGTCGAGAGAGCCACGCAAAAGGCCCGCGCAAGCGCCGCCGACAGCGCGACCTGAACCCGACGCCGGCACGCTATACCGGGACAAACCGACGTCCGACGAGACGGATGCGCATTGACGTGCCATGCACCATCAAGCGTCGACGCCCTTGCACACCATTCGCGTGGAGCCGCCATGAACCTGTCGTTGACCCTGAAGTTCAATCTCGCCTTTCTCGTCGTGTTCGCCGCGGGATTCGCCGCGACAGGTGTCGTGGCTGACCGGGTGTTGCAGCAAAACGCAGTTCAGACGACCGTGCGCGACGCGAACTTGATGATCGCGGCCGCTTCCGCAGTGCACAACTACACGGCTGAACAGGTGACGCCGCTGCTGGCCACCCAGATCAAATACGCGTTCGTCCCGCAGTCGATTCCTCAGTATTCCGCCGTCGAGAGTCTGCTCGCGATTCAGAAAAGTTTTCCGGGGTACTCATACAAGCACGCGATGCTCGATCCGACGAACCCGCGCGACCGCGCCACGGATTGGGAGAACGATGTGATCCGGCGACTCCATGACCACCCCGAACTGCAGCAATTGATCGGCGAACGCGCGACGCCGTCCGGCCGCAGTCTTTACATCGCGCGGCCCACCCGCATCGACTCGGCCGCATGTCTCGAATGTCACAGCACGCCGGCCGCGGCGCCGCACACGATGCTCGACAAGTATGGACCGGCCAACGGGTTCAACTGGCCTCTACACGAAACGATCGGCGCGCAGGTGGTGTCCGTTCCGATGTCGATGCCGCTCGAACAGGCGCACAACGTCTGGCGCACGTTCATGGTGTCGTTCGCCGCGGTGTTCGCATGCGTGCTGATCGCGCTGAACTTGATGGTCCATTTCCTCGTGACGAAGCGGCTCAAGGCGCTGTCGCGCGCGGCCGACGAAATCAGCCTCGGCAAGCTCGACGCCGCGGCGTTTTCGACGCGCGGCGGCGACGAAATCGCCTCGCTCGCCGTCTCGTTCAACCGGATGAAAACCAGTCTCGTCGAAGCGTTAAGGATGCTCGGGACATAATGACCCTCCACGCTCCCGTCGATCGGAAATCGAATGAGCAACGAAGCAACGCCTACGCATATCGGCAAATACCGCATCGACCGCGTGCTGGGCACGGGCGCGATGGGCGTCGTCTATCTCGCATTCGACCCGCACCTCGAAAGAGCGGTGGCGCTGAAAACCGTGCGTCGCGAACTGCTCGCCAGCGAGGACCGTAGCGGCGACCTGCTGCAGCGTTTTCGCAACGAGGCGCGTGCCGCCGGGCGGCTTGCGCATCCGAACATCGTCACGGTCCACGATTTCGGCGCGGACGGCGGCACGGCCTATATCGTGATGGAGTACGTCGCCGGGCATGGCCTCGATACGTTGCTGTTGCGCGGTCACGCGCTGCCGTTGTCCGATGCGCTCCATTGGCTCACGCAACTGCTTGCCGCGCTCGCCTATGCGCACGAGGTCGGCGTCGTGCATCGCGATATCAAGCCTGCGAATCTGCTCGTCACGGCGGCGGGGCTTCTGAAAGTGGCCGATTTCGGCGTCGCGCGCATCGGCTCATCCGCGACTTCGGTCGGCTGGATGATCGGCACGCCGAGCTACATGTCTCCCGAGCAGTTCGAGGGCAAAGCGGTCGATGCCCGCTCGGACCTGTTCTCGGCCGGCGTTGTGCTGTATCGGATGCTGACCGGTCGTCAGCCGTTCGCGGGCTCGCCCGATACCATCAGGCAGCGGGTCATGAAGGACACGCCGCGCCCGCCGTCGGAGATCGTCCCCGCCTTGCCGCCTGCAATTGACGCGATGCTCGCGAGAGCGCTTGCGAGACGGCCGGAAGAGCGCTTCGCTTCGGCCGCGCAATGGCTCGCGAGCTTGAGGTCGTTGTCCATTGATCCGGCTCTAGTCTGCGATGACCGCACTGTCGTGACGCCGCACGCTTATTTGTCGGCGTCCTCGCGAACGTCTGCGAGCGGCGGCGCCAACCTGCCCGTGCGAGTGCCTGCGGCGCCGCAAAATTGGCCGCCGGAGCTGCTCGAGCGGATCGAACGGCTACTCGCGGCGCACATCGGCCCGCTCGCGAGTCTTCTGGTGCGACGCGCGTCCGCGCTGGCGAACGACCTGCCGGCGCTCGGCGCGCAACTGGCGGCGGTGTTGCCGGACGCGGAGCGCAGCCAATTCGAGCAGGCTTTCGCGCGGCTGACAGCTGGCTTGCAGGACCCGTCGATAGCGACGTGGTCCGCGCCGGGCCCACGTGTTCCGAAAAGCGCGCCACCGGCCAGTGCAGTCGATCAGGTCAGCATCGATGCCGTCGCCGTTAAACTGACCGTCTATCTGGGCCCGATCGCGAGGATGGTCGCCAGTCGCGAGGCGAGGCATGCCGCGAATTTCGACGAGTTCGTTCAGCGGGTCGAAGACTGCATCACCGATCCCGCGCAGCGCCGCCAGTTCAGGCACGATCTCGATTCATCGCGGTAGCTTCGCGAATTGAATGCGGGGTACATCGAATTCAAAAGCGAAATAGACCTGGACCACGGTTCGTCGATGTTCGACCGGAGCGGGCATCGTGCGCTTCTTACCGGATCGAGTACGGGGATCGGGTCACGCGTTGGCGCAAGGGGGCTCGCGGGCGCCGGCGCCGAAGGCGTTCAGAACGGCCGCGACGAAGCGCCGCTAGTGGAAGGGTTGAGCCGCTTGCGCGACGCGGGCGCGAACGTGCGTGCGCGTCCTTTCGACGTGACTTCGCCCGAAGCGGTCGGGGCGGCGGCGCAGATTGAACGCGAGTTCGCCACAGGCCCAATCTTTGCAGGCCATCCCCGCCTATCAATCGCCATAGCCCAGGACTTCGACCGTATCGGATACTCCGCCGTTTCCTCCATCGAGGCTCGTTCGACGCCTGCCAGCGAACCGGGCTGGCGCACTCACATTCCTGCGGCCGTTGGCAGGCATCGACCAACCCTAAACGACTACGGTCGCCCGTATCCGTTAAGAGTCGCCGATGCATGCACGTCAGGCCAGCGGATGTGTCGTATCGATAGATCCCAGCCAGGAAGCCCGGAGGCAGCAGGTCTATAGCAAACGGACCGAATACATGTAACGGCCACCGGGTAGTGCCGAAGGCGCCTCGAACTTCAACCGGGACCAGTATGGCCACGGATGGACTCGAATTTCGGCATTTCGCGGATCGAAGCCGCGCACAAGCGCCGTCCCTTCGGCATCTGCAGTGAACTGCTCTTCCTGGCTGGAATTATGCGCCGCCCGGACCGAAAACCTGAGCATGAGGCTGTCGTTCACCGAGCCTTCAAATAAGACTTCAAACGGTCGATAAGGTACCCGGACCGGCGAAGGTGGCGGCGGATACATGTGTACCAGCGCCAGTACGTCCTGGTTGCTAAGAACGTCGCACACGCCACTTTTCCCCGAGGAAACAACCATGGCCGCGTGTTCGAGGCCTGCGTTTCTGACCGCTGTGGGGAAGTCGCCGTAGTTCATTACCGAGTCCATATCGTACTGACCGAAATGTTCGATGGTAGGGTCGTTCACCATGGCACATCGGCTCGCGAGATTATTATCGGCATAGAACATCCCCGATTTCTCTTTATCTTCTGGCGTCTTCCCTTTCGCTCCCAGTCGCATTATTTGTTCGTACAGAGCCAGATTTTTTCCCGAACTGCTGATTTTCCCTTTGTAGGAGAACATACGATTTTTACCGTTGTCCGTGCGCTTTGGATCGTTATCGTCCCACGGGAATCCTTTGTGCAGTTGCTCATGATGAAAGCCGAGCGCATGAAGCAGCTCATGCATGACGGTATGTTTAACGCTGCCGCCTATCGTCTGCATGCCACCTTTGAACCCTATCGCCTCAGATTTTGAATAATCGCCCGCCGTATACCGAACATAGTTGGTATCGGAAGCGAGCCTCGGTACGAGCAGTTGATGCCCGACGCAATCATTTAGTTGCTTAAACCATTCGGCTGCCTCCGGCTTTCCGACGATCTCATAGGGAACACGATTTGACGGCCAGCGATTGTTCCTGACAATTACGCTCATTTGGCGCCTCCTGTTGGCGATCATTTGCCCTCGGACGGGGACCTTTCATTTTCCCCTTTTTGATTTTGCTCTCGCCTTTGACAAAAATCATGCTCTATACGTGACGCTTTCTATCGCGCACAGGAATGCGGCCGGTTCATGGCGCTTGAGCCAGCAGCTGGCGTAGACGAGCAGCGCGAAGCTCGCTGCGTGGCTCTCCGGAAAGCCGTATTCGCCGAAGCCCTGGATCTGCGCAAAGGGGGCTGCAGGGAAACGGAACTAGTGAGACTGGGGCGGTTTTTATGACACTGCCCGGACTCGGGTGCACGATTGGATTTCAGTGCGCGGTGGTGGGTGATGACATCCGCCTCATCGGCGAAAAAAGTAAGAACGGTGGCCGCCGTGAAGCGCGCTTACTTTCCCCGAAATGTCAGAAACGAATTTTCTTGCCAAAAATCGCCCCCATGATGACCCCAGCTTCATCAGACTTTGCCCTCGCGGCCGACCAATGACGTCAGAAGGAATTTTCCGCCTGAGCCGCGCGATTGTGCCGACTGTGGAGTCTTTGGGGCTGCTGCACGGACCGGAAATGCGCGGCTTGGTCGGGCTGTAAAACGATGCGAGGTGCTGACGCAGATCTCGCAGATCAAGGAAGCGATCAATGCCTCTCAACAGGTGTGATTGCGGGACGTGGTTGTCGAGGTTGAACGAGTAGAAGAGTTTGTCCTGTCCGCTGTCCAATCGACCCATCATGACGATTCACTCCCCACGTTCGATGTCTACCAGGATACCCAACATTCCACTCTGATTGAGACTGGCAGGCACGGCTGTGGTCGCAAGGTGCCGGACCGAATCGGTGCGGCGCTTGATGCGCCAGTCGCTGCGCTCGCCGCCCGTCCCATGCGAAGTTGAACGGTAGAGGCAAGCATGGGATCTGTTGAATCGACCGACGCAGATATCGCAGCGGATCTTCGCGCAGCGCTGATCTCGATCTACGAAGAAATCATGTGGCTCGCCGCGCGCTCGAATGTCACTGCGGGCCGGGCGCGCGCCTGGTACACGCACATCATGGCCGAGAGCGTAAAGAGGCGCATCCGGCAGTTCAGGGGACGGGTCTCTACTGTTGCGATCGCGAATGACGGCACGGGGCTGCGGCTAGAGCACTACAAGCGCATCCAGACGACCCTGACAGAGCTGGTCGAACGGCATCGTCGTAAGCGGATCAACGACGCGGACGAGTCCGTCAGCACGCTCAATCCACTTCGAGGCTCTCCATATCGTGACGATTGAGGAAAACTACTCGGCGATGCGCGCCAAAGGGGATTACACGAAGGCGGGCATCGTGCCCGTCGAGTGGGACCACATACCGGCCGACCGGCGCACGGTGCTCTGGACGACCATGCTACGGGGGAAGGTGGCGAACGCCGATCGGTTTCGGGAACGCCACATGCTCGGCTTCGAGACAGAAGTACGCCGTAGAATCCCGATGATGGGTAGGGGCATCGATGGCAAAGCCTGAAGTGGAATCATGGTATCGGCCGCCGGCGGAAGAAGCGTGTCCGTTCTGTGGCCGCGCGATTCCAGCCGATCAGCGCGACGAGCATCATTTGGTTGCGAAGGCCGAAGGCGGCCGCGAAACGGTCGCGCTGCACCGGATCTGCCATAGGCAATTGCATGCGCTCTTTTCGGAGCGCGAGCTGGCGACCACCTACGCATCCGTCGATCGCCTGCTCGAAAACGAACAAGTCGGAGCTTTCATGAGCTGGGTGCGCACGAAGCCCGATGGGTTTTACGAGCGTACGCGCAGCAGCCGGCGCAAGCGCTGAAAGGTATCGCGCGCATCGGGCGCGTGGTACCGACAACAACGGAACAAGTCATGCCTGTGTACGACTACGAGTGCGCCGAATGCGGCACGTTTGAAGCAGCGCGGCGCATCGCCGAACGCGACGAACCTGCCAGTTGTCCCCGCTGCGGCACGTCCGCGGAACGCGTGCGGGTTGGCGCGCCGGCGTTGCTGGGCAGTGCGTCGGGCGGTTCGTCGGCAGGCGCATCCGAAAGTGAAGGCGGATATGGCATGCGGCATCGCGGCTGCTCGTGCTGCCCTTGAGCGCGTGCGAACGGCGCGGCATGCCCTCGCGCAACGTTCACCGCTTGCGGCACGCGCGGCGCGCCGCTAGTCTATAGCCGCGCCATGCGGGCTGCGCCGATTGCCTCGCGCGAAAGCACTTCCTCTCACCCACGACCCCCAAAGGTTGCGCCATGCCGCTTCGCCTGCCTCCGCTGAACTCGCTGCGCTTCTTCGAGGCGGCGGCGCGGCATGGCAGTTTCAAGCTCGCCGCCGCCGAACTGAACGTGACGCCGAGCGCCGTCAGTCACGGCATCGTCGCGCTCGAAGAAGCGCTTGGGGTCGCGCTGTTCGTGCGGGAGCCGCGCAAGCTGTCGCTGACACCAGCGGGCGAGCAGTATTTCCCCTACATCGCCGAGGCGTTTTCGCTGATCGCGCTCGGCACGCAGCGGCTGCCCGACAACCGCACGCATCGCACGGTGACGGTGAGCTGCGCGCCGACGCTCGCGATGCGCTGGCTCGTGCCGCGCCTGTTCGAGTTTCGCGCGCAGTGGCCGAACATCAACGTTTCCGTCGATACGTCGCGCCGCCAGGTGGGCTTTCCCATCGATGGCTTCGACTTCGGCATCCGTCTGAGCCGTGGCCCGGTGGCGGGCAGCGACTGGAGCCGGCTGTTTGGCGAGCGGCTCGTGCCGGTTTGCAGCCCTGCATATCGCGACGAGCTACGCGACGCACACGGCGACATCGACTTGCGCCGCGCGACACTGATTCATGTCGACACCGCGAGCGAAGACTGGCAGGCGTGGCTGGACGGCGCGGGTGTCGACGATATCGACGCGTCGGGCGGCGTGCGTTTCGACACGGTCCAGCTGGCGCTCGAAGCGGCCACGACGGGCATGGGCGTTGCGATCGGCAGACGGCCGCTGGTCAACCGCGAGCTGGACGCCGGCACGCTCGTCGAAGCCAGCACGCCGACCGTCGATGCGAAGACGGCGTACTGGCTGGTCAGCGCGGAAGGCACGGACGAGCGGCCCGATCTGCAGGCATTCAAGCGCTGGCTGCTCCACGAAGCGCACGCGTTCGACGACGCTGCTTCAATAGCCGAAGCCACGCACTTCACAACGGCAGCCCGCTAGAGACCCGCTAGCAAATACTCGCCACCCGCTCCCCCTGCGAGTGAATTTTCTTCATCTGTCGCCGAAAACTTTTCGTTTGTCGCGCCTGCTGGCTGCTGCGAGGATGCCGCCAGGAGGAAACGAAACATGTCAACGGCCAAACCCGCTTACGCAGCCCCCCTTAAAAACCCCACCTTTTACGTGATCTTCGCCGCCGCGCTGATCATCAGCGCGGCCATGGGCATCCGGCAGACCTTCGGTCTCTTCATCGGGCCGTTTTCGTACGATCGCGGCCTGCCCGTCACGCTCGTGGCCTTTGCGATCGCGCTGCACAATCTCGTGTGGGGCTTCGCGCAGCCGTTCGCAGGCGCCGCCGCCGACCGCTACGGTGCCGCGCCCGTCGTCGCGTTCGGCGCTACTGCCTTCGCTGCGGGTCTCGCGCTCGCGGCCGGTTCGCCGTCCGGCATCGCGCTGATTGCGGGGCTTGGGCTGCTGGTCGGCATCGGCGTGAGCTGCACGACGTTTGGCGTCGTCTTAACGGCCGTCGGGCGCGCCGCGACGCCTGAGCAGCGCAGCATGGCGATGGGCATCGCAAGCGCGGGCGGCTCGCTGGGACAGGTGCTGATGGTGCCGTTCGCACAACTGGTGCGAGAAACGTCGGGCATATCGACGTCGCTCTACGCGCTCGCCTTCCTCATGCTGGTCGCCGCGCCCTTCGGCATGTTGCTCGACCGTCGTAGGGAAGTCGGCGCGCCGCATTTGGCTGCATCACCCGCAGCGGCCACTGCCCCGCCGCTGCGCGAGACGCTCGCGCACGCCATGCGCCATCGCGGCTACCGGCTGCTGACGCTCGGCTTCTTCACCTGCGGCTTCCAGCTTGCGTTCATCGCCACGCACCTGCCCGGCTATCTGACCTTGTGCCACATGCCGATGGGGCTCGGCGCCACCGCGCTCGCGCTGATCGGGCTATTCAACATGGCGGGCAGCTGGGCGTGCGGCTGGCTTGGCGGGCGCTTCCGTCAGCAGCATGTGCTCGGCTGGCTGTATCTGATTCGCGGGGCGACGATTGCGGCGTTCTTCCTGCTGCCGAAGTCGACGGTTTCTGTCGTGCTGTTCGCCGCCGTGATGGGCCTGACGTGGCTCGGCACCGTGCCGCTCACGAGCGGCCTGATCGCCAAGGTGTTCGGCACGCGGCATCTCGGCACGCTGTTCGGCGTCGTGTTTCTCAGCCACCAGCTGGGTTCGTTCCTCGGCGCGTGGCTCGGCGGCTACGTGTTCGACGCGACGGGCTCGTACACGTTAATCTGGGCCGCGACGGCATTGGCGGGACTGTTCGCCGCGCTGCTGCATTTCCCAATCGACGACACCGTCCACGCACCCGTCGAACCGGCGCGCGCCTGACCTTCGGAGAGGCGTTCCCAGAGGCGAGTGTTCAGTATTGGCCATTGACGCGGACGGCTCGTGCCGTCCGTTTCTTTGTCTTTTGTCATCCCGCTCTCATGCAATGGCGGCAGTTGCAGCCTCGTGCTTGCGCGTCGCGTAGCAGCGCCTGACGAACATCGCCGCCTGCCGCGGCGCCTGATTCGCCTCAGGCAGGAGCGGCGCGAAACCCGGCAGCGCGTGCGGCATCGCATGTCTGGCGGCTCGACGCCAGACAGACAGAAAGATCAGGGTCGCCACAGCGACAAGACGGTGCTCACCGAAGACGGTCCATTACGCCTGAACATCCCGCGCGATCGTAACGGCAGCTTTGAGCCAATCTCGGCACGACCTGCAACCTGTCGAAACAAACCTTCGTGTATCTGACAGTCGGGGCGATGTTCAACGGCAAGAACGCGGCCTTCCCGGTGGAGACGGCCGATACCCACCCGCTGCCGGGGCACAACCAGCAGGGCGGCTACTTCGGCATCTTGCACTACTTCTAAGCACCTCGCGTGACGCGCAGTCCACACCGGCAGCGCGTCGCGTGATACGGGAAAGCCGGGCGTGAGGGGTGCCGGCCACGGTGGTCAGTCGCAAACAATAAAACTTTACACACGGAAAATTGTCGCCTAGACTAAAACTGTACAGTCGGACAACATAATAGCGACCCTGCCGCAGTCAACCATGATGCGTTGCAGCGAGAAACACGTCGACCGGTGGGATTCGGAGGCCGCGGGAGTGACCTCTCCGATTCCTGGTTCGGGGGCCCGAGACGATCTGTTGGTATGGAGGCAGGCCAAATGAGCTCACGTGCAATGAATACCGTGCAAGAGCGAGTGACGTTCGCGGAGGGATCGCTCCGTTCCATGGTGGCTAAATGGCTTTGGCCCACTCAGGCCGAACCCGCTCGCGTGACCGTCTTCAGTCGAACAGCCGTTGGTGGAACCCGATTCGTCCGGGTCGAGATGGTGCAACGATCGGTTTCGTTCCTGTTCTTTAGACACACCGACGGAACATGGCAGATTTTTCCCCCTGCGATTCGGGGGCCCATGATGCGATGCCACTGAATAAGCGAAGGCCTTGGGAATGAACAAGAAGGTCGTCATTGCTTCGACGCGCGGGAACGTTTCCCTGCCTGGGACGACAACCAGTGGGCCCGAACACCATGAAAGTTATTTGAGAACCGTGTTCGCGTTTCTCGGACTGCTTGATGTGACGATCGTGCGCACCGAAGGGCTTGCGTTTGGTCCGCACGTCAACGGGCCCGCCATCAGGAAGGCGTTGTCCGAGATCGCCACCATTGCAGTTTGATGGGTGAGCCCATCAGTCAACGGTGCGTCGCGTCCATCTTGAACGCAGGGCGTCGATCGCCGAATTCTTCGGCGATCCCGAGCTCAGGCCGTTTGCGATTCGGCTTACCGACCAAGCAATCGAGCGGCATTCTCCCCATACACCCTATTCATCTCAATCCCGGGAATCTGGATGTCGTCGAGTACGGCGCCGAATTGTCGGATCGCGGTTGTCGGTGCAAACGGAAAGTCCGTCCCGAACAGGATGTGATCGGAGGTCGTGATTTGCGCGAGGGCGCTCAATGGCGCCGCGCCGCCCGATAGAGCCGTGTCGAAATACAAAGATCTGATAGCTTCCAGTGGATCGCCCACACGCTCGATCGCCCCCGGCATCATGGAAATGGAGAGCGCGAGACGCGGCACGAGGAACGGCATGGTGCCCCCCGCGTGCGACAGGATGAATCGCACATTCTTGAAGCGGCTTACCGCACCCGAAATGAGGAGGCTCGCGGCGGTGCGGGTCGTTTCGAACGGATACTCGAGAACAGACGCCGGAGCAACGCGCGGCACTTCATGAGGCGGCTGATTCGGGTGTACGAAGACAACGGCGCGCCGGCGATCCAGCTCTTCCAGTAGCGGCGTGAAATGAGGGTCCCCCAGATACATGCCGTCGTAGTTCGTGAAAAGAATGAATCCGTCGACCTTCAGTTCATCAAGACTATGACTGACCTCGTTCAACGCCGCGTCGATATCAGGTAGGGGCAAGCTGGCAAAGGAACCGAACCGGCCGGGATATCGCGCCCCGAGGTCGGCCGCGTAGTCATTGCATTTGCGGAGCAAGGTGGCGGCATCCGGAATCCTGGGGCCGGACGAGATGGAAAGTATGCCCTCGTCAATGCCGTTTTCGTCCATTATCGCGATGGCTGCTTGTTCGGTCCACTTAGGGGCAACCCCGTTTGGCATCGCGGCGTGCAGTATGTCGAGGCCGACAGCGTCGACATACAGCTTTGGAAGGAAATGCTGATGGGTGTCAATCTTTCGCAATGACATGTCTATCGTCTCCTGTTTCGGTTTCCGGGCTGGCAGCGCGAAGATCGCTTCACGCGTTGCTCTGCTCGATCCCACTATACACTATATTTTACGAATGAAAAGTATAGTGCGCCCTTCGAAGTGCATCGCTTCGACTCGTTCGCTTCGCTCCGGCGCTCGACTCGCATTCCTCAGTTCTGGACACGTGTTCCGTAAGGGATAGCACCAGTCTCACAAAGCTTTACGCTCGGTAAATTGTCGAGTAGCCTAATACTGCACAAACGGTAAGGTTAAAAGCTGGCTTCATTTGCCAACGGCAATGCTCGGATCGAATCGATTCAAAACGTGAGAGGAGACTGCAGATGAAAGGAGTATCGTGCGTCGTCGCTTTGCTATGTGCATCGTCTGCATCCGCGTACGCGCAAAGCAGCGTGACCTTGTACGGGATCGTCGATGAAGGCATCACGTACACCAGCAACCAGAAGGGCCACTCGAACTGGCAGTTGCAGAGTGGCGGAGCCTCGGTTTCGCGATGGGGGCTAAGGGGGGTAGAGGATCTAGGCGGCGGTCTGCAGACAATCTTCGTTCTCGAGAATGGCTTCGACCCTTCTACGGGCAATATCGGCAACAACGGAGCACTTTTTGGCCGCTCGGCGTACGTCGGCATCGCAAGCCAATATGGAACGGTGACCCTCGGGCGTCAATATGACGAGATGGCCAACCTGCTGTCAAAGGTCGGCGCCGGCTTGAACTGGTCCGTCTATCTGGCTCACCTGAACGATGTTGACAACACGTCCGGGGTCAATCGGATCAACAATGCTGTCAGATACGCCAGTCCTACGTTCGCCGGATTCGCTCTGGAAGGTCTTTATAGCTTCGGTGGAGTGGCAGGGCAGTTTTCCTCGAACAGCGTGAAGTCGTTCGGTCTGAGTTACACCGGTGGACCACTGTATGCCGCCGCGGCCTATACCGACATCAAGAATCCGTACACTGCGGTGTTTGGCAGCGTAGTGCCGAACGCGATTGCATTCTCTGCGTACGTGCCAAAGGCGGAAAATCAGAAAATCTGGGGGGCGGGAGCCCGCTACAATTTCGGCACGGCAACGCTTGGGCTCATGTACACCTCTACCCGATTCGGGAATGCCTTCGGAGGGGCCGATGTTCGCTTCGACAATTACGAGGCAAATCTGGGCTACCAGTTCCGCCCCGACGTGCTTGTCGGGGTCGCGTTCATCTATACCCACGGTAAGCTCGACGCAACGGACCAGTCTCCGATCTATCGCGCGTTGGGTCTGTTTTCAGACTACATCCTTTCGAAGCGCACAGACATCTACGCCGTTGCGGAGGTGCAGAAAGCGGGCGGTTCGGCAACCCAGGTGCAAATTACAAATATCTCGGCCCCATCAAGCGGAAAGACGCAAGCCATCGTGCACATTGGATTGCGTCACAAGTTCTAGTGTGCCTCGTGCGCTTGAAAGGACGGGAAATCACGATCGCCTGGAAGACTACTGGTATCGCCGAAAACAGTCGCTTGGACTGTTCGGAGCGTGCGACGGGAGAGACGGTTTCGCTCTGCGAGCTCTCCCGTCGTTGGCCGGTATCGGAAGGCGTAGGTACGCCAGATGCCGTAGCTTCGCAACTCTAAAAATACGGAAACAAATATTCCCCGCTAGTCCGCCCGCCGATTCAGTCGGCGTTCTTCGAGCGACTGGATGCACGCGGCTGTTTTTTGCTGGTATGTTGCGGACGCAGATCAGTCGTTAAGGACTGCTCCGGACGCTTCTGCCTATTGAAAACGAGTTCCTCGACCGTTTGCCAGTACGTATCTACCACGGTCGGGTCGGACGGGGAGATATTGGCGGTTGCTTGCATCTCCGGACCAAAGCCGGAAAGGGTCGAAGTCAGACTGATCAACAGGTAGTGAAAGATGACGGGGTCACATTGGGGCAACGCGCCATCTTCCTGTGCGGAACGAATCTGTGGCAGCACCCAATCGATCAGCGGTTTGAGGACTGTGTCAGCGAGCCATTGCAGTCGCGGGCTATAACACAGGAATTCCTGGAGCATGAAGCGATGGAATTCTGGATAGTCGACCGTGAATCTGAACAGGGCCTTGTACATTCCTTTGACGTGGTCTGCGGCGCTGACGGCGGGCGTCTCCGACAGGTAAGCGTCCCACTCGTGACGGATACGCTCGAACACGTATTCGGCCACTGCCTGCCAAAGAATATCTTTGGAACGGAAATGGTAAGTGATGAGCGGGTGCTGCACTCCGACCCGATCCGCGATACTGCGTATGCTCGCAGCCTCGAAGCCTTTCGCGGCGAACTCCGAAAGCGCGGCATTCATGATGGCGGCACGGGTGTCCTGCGCACGTTGCTGTTCCGCACGCCGAAGCTCTGTCGGACGGCCCTTTCGATTCGCTTCTTTGCTGGAAACTTTACGTTGCACCATATGGCTTCTCGAACAGGAATATCGTTATCGGAGCGCACTTTTTCACACGCCTGGCAAGACGAATGGCATTCGTTGCAGTTTCGGGCTGCCTCTCGTCAGCGCCCATGCCGCAAGCCCGGCCGTAGAAACTGTACGAAAGTATAATACATGGGATCGCACGTCCTGCCTTTGCGATATGAGTCTTCGCACCTGAATCGCGTTCGCAATCCTCTGCCTTCGGGGCGTTCCCACGTTTACATTTAACGATGGTAAAGTATAATAAACGCCGGGTGTGACCCACATTGGCGCAATGAATCCGGAGCCTGGTTCAGCCGGTCTTCAGGTGGAGGCGCCCACTCGAGCGACCCCGGGCCGGGGTACGTACCTGAACCCAACCAAGTCCTATCACCAGAGGACTTCGAACGCAGGCGTCGCTACATGCAGACCAACATCACCTTGACCTCCCATGGAGATATCGCTGTCATCACTTTGGTAAACGAAGCGCGGGCAAACACGATCGATCTCGAGTTCTGCAATGGTCTATCGAGCGTCCTCGGTGATATCGAGGCACAAGGCCGGTATCGGGCGGTCGTTCTGCGCGCTACTGGGCGGATATTTTCAGCCGGGGGCGATCTCGTCCAGATTCTCGAAGGGCTGCAAAAATCCAACGACCGTCTCGAACGCTTGATCAGTGCGCTGAACGACCTGGTCCTGAAGTTACGGCGACTGCCGATACCCATCATAGCGAGTGTTCAAGGGGCGGCGGCAGGCGCAGGTTTCTCGCTGGCAATGGCGTGCGACCTCGTTGTCGCCTCCCGTGATGCTCAATTCGTTGTCGGGTACGGCAAGCTGGGCACTTCGACCGACGGGGGGCTTTCCTTCCATCTGGCGCGTCGGTTGGGGCCGGCGCGCGCACTCGATTTGCTGCTGGTGAAAGACGCGCTGAATGCGGACGAAGCGAATTCATTGGGGATCGTGCAGGCTGTCGTCGATCCGAGTGCGCTGGAAGATGCCGCGCTTGCTTTGGCACAACGCGTAATGGAAGTGCCTCCGGCAGCAGTCAGGGAGTTGAAAGCGCTGGTCGGCACGGCGTCCGGGAACGGACTCGCTCAACATCTCGAAGAAGAAAAGCGGGCGTTCCTGAGATGTGCGTCGACCGAAGCGTTCCATCGGCGGGTCGCTGGATTCGTCGGACGATCGAATTCGTCGAGGAAATCTTGAACGTGAAGGCGAAGAGCCAATAGCAGATCACACGTCGCCTAAGCACCTCGCACATGCCGCGAGGTGCCTCGACGCATGTGGAAACGGGACTTCTGCGACGCATAACCACCGCAAGTTCCGGGCGTTTCAATCCCCCATGATACTTCCCGTCATATCTCGAGTAACGCCGCTCCGTTCGGAAGACCCCGGCGCATAGGGATAGTCCCGATCCTTTACTACTGTACGTCCGGAAAGTTTACGATTAATATAAAACTGCACGAACGGAAAGTATACGGTCGTCCGACGCGAGCGCTAACGACGTATGTCGCAGGTTTCACGGCGCGAGCAATCGAGTGAATTTCCACTGAACCTGCCTCGCACGCTTCAAGGACAAGTAATGGAACCCAGAGAGTCCGTTCATCGCGACATACGCAAATTCCTCAATGACCTCCCGATCGGGAAGACGCAGTGGATCGTGTTTTTCCTCTGCTTTGCGGCTACGACGACAGAGGGATTCGACACGATCGTCATGGCGTTTATCGCGCCAGCGGTCAGTCACGATTGGCACCTTCCTCCGGCAGCCGTGGCGCCTTTGACCGCAATGGGGCTGGTGGGGTTATTGATCGGCTCGATCCTGGGTGGGGCGATTGCCGATCGGGTAGGTCGCAGGGCAGTGGTCATCGCGGCGATTGCATGGTTCGGCGTCGCGGCGATCGTTTCTGGCGGCGCCCAATCGATGGTGCAACTGATCTTGCTGCGATTCGTTACCGGTGTCGGGATCGGCGCCGCAATGCCCGCGACGTCGGCGTTCGTCGCTGAATATAGCCCTGATCGCTCGCGCGCCGCGATGATCGCCACCGTCATGTGTGGAATTCTGTTCGGCTCCGCTGCTGCGGGTTTCGTTACTTCATACGGAATAGATATCTTGGGGTGGAGGGGCATGCTGGCCTTGAGTGGTGTCCTGCCGCTCTGCGTGGCGGGTCTGTTTTTCTGGCAAGTGCCGGAGTCGCCGCTTTACCTTGTGTCGAGCCGTAAGTCAAACGAAGTGGTCAAGGCAGCACTGGCCAGAATATTCCCGAAGGTCGACAGTTCAAGCTTCCATTTCGTCATCGGGGCGCCACGCGGTTCAAAGAAAGGAACCCTCGCTCTGGTAGGAAAGGACTATCGGCTCGGGACTACGCTGACCTGGACAACGGAATTTGCCGGCTATCTGGTGTTCTTTCTCGTCGGATACTGGTTGCCGACACATCTGAAGCAGGCTGGTCTGTCGATGCATGAAGCTTCACAAGTATCGTCGATGTTTCAGTTCGGCGCGCTTGCGGGGGCAGTGATCTTCGTATTTCTGGTACGCCGCATCAACGTTGCGACTGTCATTTGCGGGTCGTTCGCCGTAGGGGCGTTGCTCGTCGTCGTGCTAGGCCTGTCCGAAGCGACATCGTGGCTTGCGGGGGTCGTCTTCCTGGCCGGATTGGCCACCGGAGGACCACTCACCTGCATCAATGCCATTCCCGGCATTTTCTATCCCACGGCGCTTCGTGCATCCGGAGCCGGGTGGACGGTTGCCATTGGGCGTGTGGGTTCGATCATCGGATCGTCGTTGATCGGGCTCATCGTGATTTCCGGCTACTCCTTTGTGGTCGTATGCGCACTTATGTCCATACCGCTCGTGATAGCCAGTGGCTGCATGGCCGTCATGGCCCGTGTTCTCACGGCACAGCAGCGGCTGTCAGGGGAGTCGATGGAAGCGAGCAGTGCGGCGCCAACGCCTGAGAACGCGCTGCCGGATAGCCCTGTGCATTGATCGTTTTCAAATCTGGGCGCGCCAACCATTTTGGCGCGCCGGATGATCACCCACTCAAAGCTCCAAATCTTTCTGTTGGGGTGCCGCATGTCTTGCAAACTTTACGTTCGTTAAGTATAGTGAGTGACAGGAATCGTATCGTCGTGGGACGTGCCGAAGCGCAAGCGATGTCCGACGTCCGGGAGTCAGGGGCCGCCATTCGAATTCGGCAGCGCCCACCTTTTTAAGCCCAACCTACCACGGAATATGGAGGGGACATGATTGAAGAACGCGACGTCTACGTAACGATGCGGGACGGCACTCGTCTCGCCGTTGACGTCTATCGCCCCGAGGGGAATGGACCGTATCCGGTGCTCTACGCGTCGGCGCTGCACAACAAGGACCTTCAGGGCCCGGACATTGCCGACGTGTTGCCCCCGCAACCCGCGCATGCGCCGCTGTGGTTCGGACCGGTGGAAGCCGGTGACACACGTCGCTTCATTGCGAACGGCTACGTGCACGTCATTGCCCAGCCACGGGGTTCGGCGAAGTCGGAAGGCCACTACGGCCACGAGAATACCGACCACTACGACATGATCGAGTGGATCACGCAACAGCCGTGGTCGAACGGCAAAGTCGGGATGGTCGGTATTTCGGGCTTTGCGGGAGAACAATGGCGCGCGGCCGCGCAAGGGCATCCCGCGCTAAAGGCGATCTTTCCTTACGACGCCTGCAGCGCGTACGGCAGCATGTTCGGGTTTCGGGATTTCAATCCTGGTGGCGTCATCCACACGTTTCCGTACCTGCTCGACGTTTTCAGCACGGTGCATGAATCGCGCGGCGTGCCGGGGCCGCTACCCGACGAGCAGGAAGCGCTTTGGCGCGAGGCCATGCGCAATCCCGACTACAAGATGTACATCAACCTCTACAACATTCTGACGCAGAAAGGTCAGCGTACGGGGGTGATGTACCACATCATGACGAATCCCTGGGAGCCGGACGGGACCGTCGAGCGCGCCGAGGAAACTTTCAGGAAGATCAAGGTGCCGTTCTACACGGGCTCCGGCGCCTACGCCTACACATACAAGCTGCACTGGCTGGGTGCCCAGCACTACTTCGCGAACGTCAAGCAGCCGCGCAAGCTGGTGTTTACCGGCCCGGCGCACCTGGAAAGACCGTTCCACCAGTACCACGACGAGGTCATTCGCTGGTACGACTATTGGCTCAAGGGTATCGACACCGGCATCATGAACGAGCCGCCGGTCCGCTACTGGGTCATGGGCGCCAACGAATGGCGCACGGGCAGCGACTGGCCGCTGCCCGAGGCGCAATACGTCAAGTACTACCTCGGTGGTTGGGAGCGGCTGTCCACCGACGCGCCTCGCCCCGCGGCGGAAGTCGGCAATGCGCTGCGCGAGCCGGACGTTTTCACGCAAATGCCGCTCAAGAAGACGAGCAAGGTCGAACGCCTGCGCTATATGACCGACCCGCTGCCGCATGATGTCCTCGTGGCGGGCCCGATCTCACTCACCCTCTATGCCGAGATCGATCAGCCCGACACGAACTGGATCGTCGTGCTCAAGGACGTGGGACCGGACGTGTCGGTCGTGACTGCGCGCGTGGGCGAACGCGATGTTCCCGAGAATTTGCCGGAGCGCGAACTGACTCGCGGTTGGCTGAAGGCCTCGTACCGGGCCTTGGACCCGGACCGCTCCACGCCGGCCGAGCCGTTCTACAAGCTGACGAAGGACTCGATCGAGCCGGTCACGCCGGGCGAGGTCGTCAAGTACGAAATCCAGATTCTTGCGACCGCCAACCAGTTCAAGGCTGGACATCGCATCTGTGTCGAGATCTGCAGTCTCGACGTGCCGACGGGAACGGGCGCGATGACCGACGTCGAATACATTCCGTACCACGTCTGCAGTAGCAATACCGTCACGCACCGGATCTATCGCGACGCCGAACGCCCCTCACATCTGCGGCTTCCCATCATTCCACTGAATGGGCAGTAGTCCTGAATCGTGAATCGTTGACGGGTGCCGGGCGCGCCCGGTGAATTCGATCGACAACATGAGGTTAGCCAATGAAAAGTATTCGTTTTGAACGCGATGGGAACGTCGGGCATATCGTCCTGGCGAATCCGCCGTACAACCGGCTCGACAAGCGCTTTGCCCAATGCCTGAGCGACGCCGTTCACGAGGCCAGCGAAGCTGATATCCGGGTGCTCGTCGTTCGCGCAGAGGGGCCGCACTTCAGCCTCGGCGGCGAGGTTCGCGAATGGCCGGGCAAGGACCTGAACTGGTTCCGCACGTTCGTCGCGGAGGTCAACACGTCTTATCGCGCGATCGAGGCTTTGCGTATTCCGACAGTGGCGGTGGTGCAGGGTCTCGCGTTCGGCGGCGGCCTCGAGCTCGCGCTGGCTTGTGACTTCGTCGTGGCGGCGAGCGATGCCGTGTTCCGCTGCGTCGAGGTCACGACGGGGATGTTGCCGATCGCGGGTGCGCTTCAGCGGCTCGCTGAGCGCGTCGGGCGCAGCCGCGCGTCGCGCTTCGCGATGTTGGGCGAGCCGATTCCGGGCACCCTCGCTGGCGAGCTTGGCATCGCCACGCACGTGGCCGAACCGGGCGAGCTCGAAAAAGTGGCGAAGGAACTGGTGACGAAGCTGGCGGACGGCCCGACGCTCTCGTACGCGGCGACGCGCACGCTGCTCAAGACGTGGTCGAGCGGCGGCGTGGCGGGTGCCGACATCGCCCTGCTCGATATCACCATGCCCCTTTATCTCACGGAAGATGCCACGCGCGGCTTCGCCCACACGGCCGAAGCGTTCGACCGTGACGAGGAGCCGAGCGACCTGGTGTTTTACGGCAAGTGATGGCTCGACATGACCCTGGATCAGTGCGGGCCTGACCAGGCATCCACAGCAGCGTTGGAGAATGGCTTTATGCAGACCCTACCCGAATCCTTTGTGCTTATCGAACCTGCCGGCGGCCTTGCCTACGTGCGCGGCGCGACGGATGTTCCGTTGAGCGAAGCCACCATCGGCCAGTTCCTGAGAGATACCGCGTTGCGTTTTCCGGACCGGCCGGCCGTGGTGTTCCGCGAACAGGGGGTGCGTTGGACATGGAAGCAGTTCGACCATGAGGTCGATCGGCTTGCCGCGGGCCTCCTGTCCTTGAGGCTGGCAAAGGGCGACCGCGTCGCCATCTGGTCGCCGAATCGAGCCGAATGGCTGCTCACTCAGTTCGCCACCGCCCGCATCGGCGCGGTGCTGGTCAACATCAACCCGGCCTACCGCGTGTCGGAGATCGAATACGCGTTACGCAAGGTGGCATGCAAGGCACTCGTGACGGCCGAGCAATTCAAGAAGTCGAACTACACCTCCATGCTGCTCGACATTGCGCCGGAACTCGCGACCCAACGAGCCGGCGAACTGAATTGCGCGCGCTTGCCGGACCTGCGCGCCGTGATTTCGGTCGGCGACCCGGGCGTGCCGGGCATCATGCCGTTTTCCGCCTTGATGGAGCAAGGCGAGGGAATCCTGAGCACCGAAGGACCGGCAACGATCGTGCTGTCCGCCCGCGATCCGATCAACGTCCAGTTCACGAGCGGCACGACCGGCAGCCCGAAGGGCGCCACGCTGACGCATCGAAACATCGTCAATAACGGGCGTTTCGTGGCGATGGCGATGAAGCTGACCGAAGCGGATTCGCTCTGTATTCCCGTGCCGCTCTATCACTGCTTCGGGATGGTGCTCGGCGTCCTCGCCTGCGTATCGGTCGGCGCGCAAATGGTTTTCCCGGGCGAAGGATTCGACGCCGGCGCGACGCTTGCGGCGATTGCGGAAGAGCGCTGCACGGCGCTTCACGGGGTGCCGACGATGTTCATCGCGGAACTGGAGCATCCGGCATTTGCGACGTTCGACCTGAGCAGTCTTCGAACCGGCATGATGGCCGGATCGCCGTGCCCGATCGAAACGATGAAGCAGGTCGTGGCCAGAATGCACATGCAGGAGGTCACGATCGGATATGGAATGACCGAGACGAGCCCCCTGTCGTTCCAGAGTAGCACTACGGACCCGCTGGACAAGCGCACGACCACGGTCGGCCGGATTCACCCTCACGTCGAAGTGAAGATCGTCGATCTGTTCGGCAACATCGTGCCGGTCGGCGCAACGGGGGAACTCTGCACGAAGGGCTACTCTGTGATGCTGGGGTATTGGGGCGATGAGGAAAAGACACGCGAGAGCATCGTCGACGGATGGATGCATACCGGCGATCTCGCCACGATCGACGCCGACGGCTACTGCAATATTGTCGGCAGGCTCAAGGACATGGTGATTCGCGGTGGGGAGAACATCTATCCCCGCGAGATCGAGGAATACCTGTTCAGGCACCCAAAGATTCAGAATGTCCAGGTGTTCGGCGTGCCCGATGAAAAGACCGGCGAGGAGCTCTGCGCGTGGATCGTGCTTCGGCAGGGGGAGTATGCCAGCGAGGAGGACATCCGCGAATTTTGCCAGGAACGGATCGCTCATTACAAAGTGCCCAAATACATTCGCTTCGTCGATGACATGCCGATGACCGTCACAGGGAAGGTGCAGAAATTCGCGATGCGCGAGGAGATGATTCGCGTCCTAGAGTTGAGCAAGACCAAGACCGCCTGATACGCGCGGCAGCCGGAGAGACCCTTGAAACAGGGCGTTCGGACTTCAAAATCAATTAGGCATGCAGACGAATGCTAGACGTCACTGATTGACGGGCGCTATATATTAGGAGATTCGACATGGCTGAATTTACGACAGATGTGCTCATCGTGGGAACGGGCCCGGCAGGCTCCGCGTGTGCCGCGCTGCTCTCGACCTACGGTGTCGAGAACATGGTGGTCAACATGTACCGCTGGTTGGCCAACACGCCGCGGGCGCATATCACGAACCAGCGAACGATGGAGGTGCTTCGCGATCTCGGGCAGGAAGTGGAGCATGAGGCCTACCTGCACGCGACCAGCGACGATCTGATGGGCGGAACGGTCTTCTGTGAAAGTCTGACCGGCGAAGAGATCGGCAGGGCGCCGAGCTGGGGCTTGCATCCCACGTCACGAGGGGAGCGCCGGTTGGCGAGTCCCACGAAAATGAACGACCTGCCGCAGACCTTCATGGAACCGCTGCTGTTCAAGACGGCTTGCTCGCGCGGCACCGAGGCGCGCATGAGCACCGAATACCTGAGCCACACGCAGACGGACGATGGCGTAATCACGGTTTGCCGCGACCGGTTGAGCGGCGAGGAGTTTACGGTCAAGTCGAAGTATCTGATCGGCGCGGACGGCGGGAACTCCAGGGTCGCGAAGAACGCAGGGCTGCCTTTCGAAGGGAAGATGGGGGTACGCGGCTCGATGAACATCTGGTTCCGCGCGGACCTTTCCGAGCTCGTCGCGCATCGTCCCGCGGTGCTGTACCCGATCATGCAGCCGGGCGCAGAAGTTGGCGGCATCGGCATGGGCCTGATCCGCATGGTGCGCCCGTGGAATGAATGGCTGATCGTGTGGGGCTACGACATTAATGAGCCAGCGCCGGTCATCGACGAGGCCAAGGCCACCGAAATCGCGCGCCAGCTCGTCGGCAAGCCCGATCTCGAGATCAAATTGCTGGGGGCGAACACGTGGACCGTCAACAACATGTACGCCACGCGCATGCAGGACGGACGCGTGTTTTGCATGGGCGACGCCACGCATCGGCATCCGCCGTCGGGTGGTCTGGGCTCCAATACGTCGATTCAGGACGCGTTCAATCTCGCATGGAAGCTCGCGGCGGTGATCAAGGGGCAGGCGGGCGAAGCGCTGCTCGATAGCTACACGCTGGAGCGAGCTCCGGTCGCGAAACAGATCGTCACGCGCGCGAACCAGTCGATTGCCGAATTCGCGCCGCTCTATCAGGCGCTGGGAATTGCGGAAACGACGGACGGCGCGGTCATGCAGGCCAACATGCACGCTCGCAGCCAGTCGACCGCGGCAGCGGAAAAGCAGCGCGACGAAATTCGCGATGCGTTGGTGTTCAAGAAGTATGAACTGGACGCCCATGGGGTCGAGATGAACCAGCGCTATCACTCCAGTGCAATCGTGACGGACGGGCAGGAACAGCCGCCTTTCGAGCGCGACGCCGAGCTGTATTACCAGGCGACGACGTGGCCTGGCGCTCGCCTGCCGCACGCGTGGGTGTTCGACAAGCGCGGACGGCAGCACTCGACGCTGGACCTGGCCGGGCATGGTCGCTTCACGGTTTTCACCGGACTCGGAGGCGAGGCCTGGGTCGAAGCCGCCCGGCATGTCGGCGAGGAATTGGGCATCGACATCGATGTGCGTGTCATCGGCCCGCGCCAGGCTTATGCGGACCATGCTGGCGAGTGGGGGCGTGTGAAGGAAATCAGCGACACGGGCTGTCTGCTGATTCGCCCTGACCATCATGTCGCCTGGCGAAGCTTCAAAGGGGTGGCCGATCCGGTTGCCGAACTTCGCCGTGTCATGAAGAGCGTGCTTGCAAAATAATCGCAGTCGGCCGCGTCTTGCTCCCAGCTGGTCGGAAAAGTACGGGGCAAGACGCGAGTTCTGCTATCGATTGGCACTTTAGATCGCCCGAAGGCGAGATCATTTGATACGTCGTGCGCACTGATATCGCGTTCCATTGCGCCGGTCATCAAGCCGGGAGTGTTGTGGGATCTTGTGCTGCGTGCAGGAAGAGACTTCGCGTGTCTGGCAACAGGACCTCGGCATGATGCAACATAAATTCACTGCTGAAGATTCCGGCCAGACGAGCCGCCCGGTCGAACCGAAACGCGCCGAGCAGCGGCGGGCACAGGAAACCCGATCGGCAATTCTCGACGCCGCGTTGGCAGAGTTCGCGTCCAGACATTTCGACGCGGCAAGCATTCGCAGCATTGCAGATCGGATTGGTTTGCAGCATCCTCTCATCACGTACCATTTCCGAACCAAGGAGATTCTTTGGCGGGCGGTTGCCGAATACGTATTCGAGCGTATCCGCCGGGAACGCGATGCCAATCTGACTGGGCCGGATTCGGGAAGCGCAGTCGAACGAGTGAAACTGGCGTATCGGGCGCTATTTCACTTTACCGTGGAGTACCCCGAGTTTCATCGCTTCATGCTTCAAGAGGCCTTGGGATGCAGTCCGAGGCTGCAATGGACCGCGGATACGCTGCTCAAGCCGCTGATCGATTGGCTTTTACCGCAGATTCGTGCCGCTCAGGATGAGCAGAAGTTGCCGAGGGTCGAGCCGATCATTTTCCACTATATGCTGATCAGTCTGACGTCGACACTCTCGGGCTTTGGTCCGGAAATTTCGGCGACCAGCAATCTTTCTCCGTTGGATCCGGCGGTGGTCGACGCTTGCTGGAAGACTGTCGAGCAGCTTGTTTTTTGAATGCTGAAGCTGCCGGCAACGACGGTTGCCGGTGTTGTCATACCGCGGGCATTCACGGCTTTGGCGAAGTCCCTTCGAATGCGCGCTGCAGCAACGCGCGAATTTCGTTGCGTTCCAGCGGTCGCGGATTCCAATACGCGTTGCTGCACGCGAGGTCGGCCGCCTGGTCCAGTTGGTCTTCGCGCAAGCCGACGTCTTTCAATGCGATGGGCGCGCCGTTTGCACGCGCAAGTTCGAACAGGCCTTGGGCGGCGCTCTCATGTCCCACTGCTTTCGCAATGCGCTTCATCGCGTCGGGTGCAGCCTCCGTGTTGTAGGCCAATGCATGGGGCAGCACGATGGTGTGAGTCGGGGCGTGCGGCAAGTTGAAGCTGCCGCCCAGTGTATGGCAGAGCTTGTGATGCAGCGCCATGCCTACACTTCCGAGCACGGCTCCGCACAGCCAGGATCCATACAGCGCATCCGCGCGTGCGGAGCTGTCGCTCGGGTTGGCAAAGATGCAAGGCAAGCTGCGGGCGAGCGCCGCGATACCCTCTTCGGCCATCAGGCTGGTAAGCGGGTTCGCGTCGCGTGAATACAGACCTTCTGCCGCGTGCGCGATGGCGTTGATGCCGCTAGTGACTGACATGCCGACCGGCAACGTCAGCGTCAGATCCGGATCGTAGATCACCGTTTTGGGCAGGACACGGATATCGGTTCCCGTTTTCTTGAGGCCAGCATCCGTCAGCCCGTAGATCGGTGTCATTTCGCTGCCGGCGTAAGTGGTGGGAATCGCGAGGACGGGCAGGCTTGACTCGAGTGCAATCGCTTTGGCGAGACCGATCGCCGAACCGCCACCAACCGCGATGACGCAGTCGGCGCCCAGCGAGATGGCGACCGTTCGTGCTTCGACAGCCAGTTCGAGCGGTACGTGCATGGCGGCGCGATCGAAGAGGCCCACTGAGCGGCTTTCCAACTGCGCGGAAAACGATGCGCCGAGCGCATGTTGTTCCGGACTGCAGAGCACCAGTGCGCGCTGCGCGCCAAGCGCCAGCAATTCGCGTTCAAGATGAACGCGTGATCCATTGCCGAATACGACACGGGCAGCACGGCCGTTGTGGACAAAGTCTGATGTGGGCACGGTGAACCTCGAAGACGAAAGATGCGCTTGACGGGCCGCCGAGCGACTCGCCGTCAAGGTGAGGTGCTCAGGGATGGGGCGACATGCCGCCCAGTAGATCACGCAGCATGGCCGGCTGGATTGAGAACGAAGTCGTAGTCGAGCGTGTAAAACGGCGTATCCATTCGCGTACCATCGGGCGCGACACCGGGCGGGTGCTCGACCCAGTCGGCCACCAGGCTCGAACGCACGCCGAACACGGCGTCCGATTCGAGGTACTTGTCACCGTTCCGGAAAACATGCGTGATCAACGGTTCGTACCCCGCCGCGTTGATCCAGAAATGCAGGTGTGCCGGGCGCCAGGGGTGTCGTCCGAGCGCCTCGAGCATGTGGCCGACCGGACCGTCGTGCGGGATCGGATAAGCCTCTGCGAGGATCGAGCGAAAATGAAAGCGTCCGTCGGCAAGCGTGTGCAAGCGGCCCCGGCCGCGATGCTCGACATCGCCTTGCTGCGGGGCGGCGTATTGCACGTCGTAGTTGCCGTCTTCATCCGATTGCCAGACTTCGAGCGCCGCACCGGACACCGGCTCGCCGTGAAGACCGCGGACCTGGCCCGTGACGAAGCACGGCAGGCCTGAGGCGCCGTTGGAGATGTCGTCACCGTTCTGGTATTCGGGCGCCCCTTCGACGAAGAAAGGCCCCAGCACCGTGGCCTCCGTGCATTCGGAGGGCTTGCGGTTGTTCTGCGTGGTCGTCAGCATCGACAGGCCGAGCGTATCCGACAGGAGGATAAACTCCTGGCGCTTGTCGTCTGTGATATGGCCGACATCGGTCAGGAAGTTGATGGCGTAGAGCCACTCGCTTTCTGTCAGCTTGACCTCTCTTGCGAAAGAGTGCAAATGCTGGACCAGGCTCGTCATGACCGTGCGCAGCCTGTCATTGCCGCAGTCCGACATCGCTGCGATCACTGCCTGTGTGATGGTGTCTTCGTTGATGTTGCGCATTGCCTGTCTCCGCATCTGTGCTGACTGATCTCACTCCGGAGGAGCGGCCATGTCCGCACTCTAGCGAGGTTCAGGAAGAAAAAATATGCGCTATAGTGAAAAGAATTTTCCTTAGAGCGGAAAAATCATTCGATGGATCGTTACACGCAGATGGAGTTCTTTGCGCTGACGGCAGAACTCGGCAGCCTGTCCAAAGCCGCCGAACGGCTCGGCATTTCGAATGCAGCGGCGAGTCGGATGTTGAGCGCGCTCGAGGATCGTTTGGGGACACGTCTGGTCGAGCGTACGACTCGCCGGCTGTGGCTGACGGATGCGGGCCGTGAGTATCGGCAGCGTTGCGCTTCGATTCTCGCGGACATCGCGGAAGCGGATACGGCGGTCAGTGACATGGCATGGCGACCGCGGGGAGTGCTGCGTGTAACGAGTTCCGTGTCTTTCGCAGTCTTGCATATCGCGCCATGGCTTCCGGAATTCAGACATCGCTATCCGGAGCTATCCGTCCATATCACGGCGGCGAACCGGTATCCAAATTTCATCGAGGCGGGAATCGATTGTGCGATTCGCACGCGCGAACATGAGGGAGATTCTGGCATTACCGTCCGGCGGCTAGCGCACACTCGCCGTGTGCTGGCCGCGTCACCGGCGTATCTGGCAAAGCATGGCGTGCCGGAAAAGCCTGAAGATATTGCCCATCAGAACGTGCTCGTTTATAGCTACGCGACGAACCCCTATCTGTTGCAATTCAAACGAGGCAGGGAGCGGCGCAACATTCCGATCAATGCGGTGCTGGAGTCCAACGAAGGGCAGGTTATCTGCGCCGCGGCCCGCGCAGGACTGGGGATCGTAGTTCAGCCGCTGTACATCGTTCACGACGATATCGTCGCCGGTCGGCTGGTGCCCTTGCTGGGCGATTGGGAGCTTCCCCCGCTGACGATCAACCTCGCCTACCAGAGCCGACGGAACCAGCCCGCGAAGATTCGGGTATTTGCCGATGCGTTGAGCGAACATGTCAGGGGGCTGGACCTCGAGAATCGCTGGAACGCGGTGCCTAAAATTGCCGTGGCTGCACGGATCGCGCCGAAAAGCCGGGTTTCCGATTCCCGGTAGCGCGACACCAACGCAGCGCCGCGCAAGGCTCGCATGAGCCAAGGGCTGAAGCCCTATCCCTCACGACAGAGAGCGCTCGCCCCAAAGCCGGGCGAAGCCGAACTGTGCCTGATCGCTTCGATGGATTCTTCCGTTTTCTGGAAGTCTATTTTCCAACACACGCATTTTTTTTCGCCGAAGATCGGCTTATGCTTTGTTCTAAACTTGGCGATCGGAAAATATAATAACTTCAATTTGAATCCATTTTGTGGGACGAAGCGATGATCAGGCACATAGTGATGTGGCGGGTTGCGGGCCGGACCGAGAGCGGACGCCGCCAAACGGCTACTCGTGTCAAGAGTGAGTTCGAGAGCCTTCGAGGCTTGATTCCTGGCTTGCTCGAACTCGTGGTGGGACTCGACGTCAGCGAGGTCGACTACGCGTGCGACGTCGTCCTGGTGGCCGATTTCGAATCGGACGCCGCCTTGGAGGCCTATGCGAACCACCCTGAACATCTTCGAGTTCGCCAGGCACTTGCTGGCTTGCGGGAGACACGTCATCAGGTTGACTACTATCCAGCCTAGGGCGGCTGTCTTCAACTATTCACACGGCAGTAAAGGATGAGCCCTCGAGGTGGGGGCAACAACGAAGTCGGAGCGGACGCCGTGTGTCGAAGAAACGCGACCCATGTGCCGAACAATTTCAATTTCGAAAATATCAAGGTAAGCCAATGAGAGCGACATATAGAGCGGCGTTGTGGGCGTTGGCGGTATGGATTTCTACCGTTGCCTATGCGCAAGGGCCGGCGTCCTCGGCGACGGCACAAACCGGCGCCACCATGGCCGGTGAAGCGTCGCAACCCGGCGTCTCGAAGAAGGCCGAACGTGCCGCGAACCGCGCGTTTGCGAAGAAAGTGCACCAGGCGTTGAACAGGACGAAGGGCTTGGGTGGGACCGAAATCGCGGTGTTCGCCGATGCGCGAACCGGTGAGGTAGTTCTGGGCGGTTTTATCGATGAGCAGGACCAGGAACACATTGCAAGTGACGCCGCCAGGAAGGTGCCGGGCGTCAAATCGGTCAGCAGCAAATTGACGTTGCGGCCCCAGCTCTGATTTCAGGAATGCGGCGCAAACAACAACATCATCTGGATCGGTTCGCGTAGCGGCCAGACTGACTCCGTACCCGTTCTAATGCAACGACGCCGTGGCGGAGGTCGCGACGGTGCAGCTTTCCTGCTTTAGAAGGTTCAGCGCTGGTGACGGTGGACGCCAGCCAACTTCCTTCCTTTTGTTCCACCAACAAAGTTTCATTTCAGGAGGTCGTGATGGAAGGTTTCAAATTTCTTCCACTGCTGGGTCGCATCTTGATGGGGGGACCGTTTGTGATCAGCGGGTTGGGCAAGCTGGTGGCATATGGTGCGACGGTCGGCTACATCGCGGCCATGGGCCTGCCGGTACCGCCACTCGCGTTTGTCGTTTCGGTGCTGATCGAACTGGGCGGTGGCCTGCTACTGTTGTCGGGCTACAGGGTCCGTATCGTGTCGCTGGCGTTGGCAGTATTCTGCCTGGTCACGGCGATCATCTTCCACCACAACTTCGCGGATCATAACCAGTCCATTAACTTCTTCAAAAACGTGATGATGGCTGGCGGCCTTCTGCAAACCGCCTACTTCGGGGCCGGCGCGTTCAGCCTGGACGCGCTGTTCGGACGGCGCGAAACGCAGCTGTCATCGCTGGATGCGCGCTAAGGCACGGTATGCAGGTGACGAACGCTCTTGCGTCTCGTCACCGGGAGCCTTCCTTCGCGTGGCGACCGCAACCGGAGCGATCGGTCCGGCGTGCGAGGTCGCACCACGCATCGAGGTGTTCGTGCACCGGAATATCGCGAACGTGGTCGTGCATTCGGATTTGAACTGCCTCTCGGTGCTGCAGTACGCAGTCGAAACGCTGAAGGTCGAGCACATCATGGTCGTCGGCCATTACGGCTGCGGCGGCGTGCAGGCGGTCGCGGAGCGCCGCTCGACAGGGCTCGCCGACAACTGGTTACGCCACATCGAAGACATCGCGAACAGGCATGAGGCACGGCTCGAGTCGTGCGACGACACTGATCGAGGCCGGCGGCTGGTCGAGCTCAATGTCGTCGAGCAAGTCGCCAATGTCTGCCGCACGACGATCCTGCGGCGCGCATGGTCTCGCGGCCAGCGCATCGAGGTGCACGGCCTCGTCTATGACCTCGCGGACGGGTTGCTTCGCCGGGTCGGCGTGAGCGTGAGCGTGAGCGTGAGCGTCAGCGCAGGGCAGGGCAGGGCAGGGCAGGGCAGGCGTGGGACGAGCGGTATCGCGAATCGTTGCAGACACTGAGCTGAAACTTTGACACAAGAAACCGGGGGCATATATGCAGGCGCTAGATACGCAGGTCAAAGCGAGATCGGCTGAGTTTCGGGCCAATGCGGATGCGATGCGTGCACTGGTCGAGGACCTGCGCGCGAAGGCTGCGGAGGTGGAACAGGGTGGCGGTGCCGCTGCCCGCGACAAGCATGTCGCGCGCGGCAAACTGCTGCCGCGCGACCGGGTCGCGCAACTGCTCGACCCGGGTACGCCGTTTCTCGAGATCGGCCAGCTCGCTGCGTACGGCATGTACGAAGGCGATGCGCCGAGCGCCGGCGTGATCGCCGGCATCGGCCGCGTGCAAGGCGTCGACTGCATGATCGTCGCCAATGATGCGACCGTGAAGGGCGGTACCTACTACCCGATGACGGTCAAGAAGCACTTGCGTGCGCAGGAGATCGCCCAGCAGAACGGCCTGCCGTGCATCTACCTGGTCGACTCGGGCGGCGCATTCCTGCCGAAGCAGGATGACGTATTCCCCGACCGCGATCACTTTGGGCGCATCTTCTACAACCAGGCGAATCTGAGCGCACAGGGTATCCCGCAGATCGCGGTGGTGATGGGCTCGTGCACCGCGGGCGGCGCCTACGTGCCCGCGATGAGCGACGAGACCGTGATCGTACGCAATCAAGGCACGATTTTTCTCGGCGGGCCGCCGCTCGTGAAAGCAGCGACCGGCGAGGTGGTCAGCGCCGAGGACCTTGGGGGCGGCGACGTGCATACGCGCATCTCCGGTGTGGCAGATCATCTGGCCGAAAGCGACACGCACGCACTGTTCATTGCACGCCGCATCGTCGCGAACTTCAACCGCCGCAAGCCGTCAACAGTGACGCTCGAATCCAGCGAGGAGCCGCTCTACGACCCGCAAGAGATCTACGGCGTGATTCCGCAGGACACGCGCAAGCCTTACGACGTGCGCGAGATCATCGCGCGCGTCGTCGATGGCTCACGCTTTGACGAATTCAAGGCGCGCTACGGCACGACACTCGTCACCGGCTTCGCGCGGCTCTACGGCATGCCGGTCGGGATCGTCGCGAACAACGGCATCCTGTTCGGCGAATCGGCGCTCAAGGGCGCTCATTTCATCGAGCTGTGTTCGCAGCGCGGCATCCCACTCGTGTTCCTGCAGAACATCACCGGTTTCATGGTCGGTCGCAAATACGAGAACGAGGGTATCGCCAAGCATGGCGCGAAGATGGTGACCGCGGTGGCGACCGCACAGGTGCCGAAGATCACGATGCTGATCGGCGGCAGTTTCGGCGCAGGCAACTACGGGATGTGCGGGCGCGCATATTCGCCGCGTTTCCTCTGGATGTGGCCGAACGCACGGATCAGCGTGATGGGTGGCGAGCAGGCTGCGGGCGTCCTCGCGACCGTGCGCCGCGAAGGCATCGAGGCGAAGGGCGCTCAATGGAGCGCGGCGGAAGAAGAGGCGTTCAAGGCGCCCATCCGTGCGCAGTACGAGACGCAGGGTCACCCGTACTACGCGACTGCGCGACTGTGGGACGACGGCGTGATCGATCCCGCGCAGGCGCGCCGCGTACTCGGCCTGTCGCTCTCGGCGGCGCTGAACGCGCCGATCCTGCCGACGAAATTCGGCATCTTCCGGATGTGAGGCCGCAATGAAGATGCAACGCAGGGACTCAGTGCATACATCGGGAAGCGACCGGCGGCATGGATCGCCGCAAACCGCGCAAAGAAGGCGTGAAGGAGACCACACATGTTCAAGAAGATTCTGATCGCCAACCGCGGCGAGATCGCATGCCGTGTCATCAAGACCGCGCGCAGCATGGGCATCCCGACCGTCGCCGTTTACTCGGAAGCGGATGTGAACGCACGGCACGTGCGCATGGCCGATGAAGCGGTGCTGATCGGGCCGCCTGCCGCGGGCGAGTCGTATCTCGTCGCCAGCCGCATCCTGGAGGCCGCGAAGAAGTGCGGCGCCGAAGCGATTCATCCGGGCTACGGCTTTTTGTCGGAGAACGAAGAATTTGCCGAGGCCTGCGAGCGCGCAGGCATCGTCTTCATCGGGCCGCCCGCATCGGCGATCCGCGCAATGGGACTGAAGTCGGCGTCGAAGGCGTTGATGGAACGAGCGAACGTCCCGTTGACACCAGGCTACCACGGCGCCAATCAGGATCCGGCTTTTCTGGCGGCGCAGGCAGACGCGATTGGTTACCCGGTGCTGATCAAGGCGAGTGCTGGGGGTGGTGGCAAGGGCATGCGGCGCGTGGATTGCGCTGACGATTTCGAAGCCGCACTCGTGTCGTGCAAGCGCGAGGCGCGCAACGCGTTTGGCGACGACGACGTGCTCGTCGAGAAGTACATCCTGCAGCCACGCCATATCGAGATTCAGGTATTCGGCGATACGCACGGCAACTGCGTCTACCTGTTCGAGCGCGACTGTTCGGTGCAGCGGCGGCACCAGAAAGTGCTGGAGGAAGCACCTGCGCCGGGTATGACCCCCGAGCGCCGCGCGGCGATGGGCAAGGCGGCGGTCGATGCAGCCAAGGCGGTCGGCTATGTCGGCGCGGGTACGGTCGAGTTCATTGCGACGCAGGATGGCCAGTTCTACTTCATGGAGATGAACACGCGCCTGCAGGTCGAGCATCCGGTGACGGAGATGATCACCGGACTCGATCTGGTCGAGTGGCAGTTGCGCGTGGCGAGCGGCGAGCCGCTGCCGCTTGGCCAGGAGCAACTCGAGATCAACGGCCACGCCATGGAAGCGCGAATCTACGCGGAAGACCCGGACCGGGGTTTCCTGCCGTCCACGGGCCGGCTGTTGCATTTGTCGCCGCCGCCGGAGACCGATTACGTCCGGGTGGACAGCGGCGTCGAGCAGGGCGACGAGATCTCGCCGCACTACGATCCCATGATCGCGAAGCTGATCGTCTGGGGAAACGACCGTCGCCAGGCACTCGACCGGATGCGCCAGGCGCTCGCGCAGTACCGGATCGTCGGCGTCTCGAACAACGTCGATTTTCTGGCGCGCCTCGTCGCGGTGCCCTCATTCGCGAATGCGCAACTGGATACCGGTTTGATCGAGCGCGAGCATGGGCTCCTGTTTCCGGCCGCGAGCGACGTGCCAACGGAGGTGTGGCAGATCGCGGCATTCGCCGAACTGTTGCACGAGAGGAGCCTCGCGCAGAAGAAGGCCGCGCGATCGGTCGATCCGGATTCGCCGTGGCGCACGCTCGACGGCTGGCGCTTGAATGGTCGCGCCGAGCGGCAGTTGGTGTTCCGGGCCGGTGAAACGATGCAGGAGGTCGACATCGAGGTCGTCTCGGACGGCTACCGGTTGACCGTCGGCGGGCTGCAGATCGCCGCGCGCGGATCGCTCGGCCCGGCGAGCGAATTGCATGTGCAGCTCGGCGAGCGCCGGCTGCGTGCCGCGACGGTCGTCAGCGACGAGCGTCGACATGTGTTTTTCGAGGGGCGCGCATGGCCGCTCGTGGTCGTCAATACGCTGCGCGTTGGCGGTGCCGGACACGAAGTCGAGGGCGGCTTGCGCGCGCCGATGCCGGGTAAGGTCATCGCGTTGTCGGTCGAGCCGGGCACCCAGGTGGAAAAGGGCGCGCCGTTGCTCGTCCTGGAGGCGATGAAGATGGAGCACACGATCGTTGCGCCGCGCAAGGGCGTGGTCAACGCGTACCGGTTCGCGCCTGGCGATCAGGTGACCGACGGCGCCGAGCTGGTGGATTTCGAAGGAGCCGAATGATGGAACAGGTACGCATTGTCGAAGTCGGCCCGCGCGACGGGTTGCAGAACGAAAAGCAGAACGTTGCGACGGCCGTCAAGCTCGAACTGATCGAGCGTCTTGCGACCGCGGGGCTGCGCGATATCGAGGTCACCTCGTTCGTGTCGCCGAAGTGGGTCCCGCAGATGGCGGACCATGTCGACGTGATGCGGGGACTGCAACGCCGGCAAGACGTGAACTATCCGGTGCTGACGCCGAATCTGAAGGGATTCGAAGCCGCCGTGGCCGAAGGGGCAAAGCAGGTGGCGGTGTTTGCGGCCGCGTCGGAAGGGTTCTCGCAGAAGAACATCAACTGCTCGATCGATGAATCGATCGACCGTTTCGTTCCGGTGCTCGATGCCGCGAGGCGTCAGGGCGTCAAGGTCCGCGGCTACGTATCGTGCGTCGTGGCCTGCCCGTATGACGGCGCCATCGCCCCACAGCAGGTCGCGCATGTCGCCGCGCGGCTTCACGAGCTCGGGTGCCACGAGGTGTCGCTCGGCGACACGATCGGCGTCGGCACGCCGGCCTCGGTGATGCGGATGCTCGAGGCAGTCGCAGCGAGGGTGCCGGCCGACCATCTGGCCGGGCATTACCACGATACCTACGGGATGGCGGCGGCCAATGTCCATGCGTCGTACGAGTTCGGACTGCGCGTGTTCGACAGTTCGGTCGCCGGGCTGGGCGGCTGCCCGTACGCGAAGGGCGCGACTGGCAACGTCGCGACCGAGGACATCGTGTATCTGCTGCACGGGCTCGGGGCGAGCACTGGCGTCGATCTCGACGCGCTCGTCGATTGCGGTGCATGGATCTCGGCGCAACTTGGCCGGGACAACGGGTCGCGGGTGGGTCGCGCGGTAGTGGCTAAACGATCGTGAATTTCTTCCCTGGAGTTGCTGTATGAGCACCGTCGCCACCATCCCCCTGTCGGCCCTGAGGAAACCGGTTGTACAGGCGGCTGCGCGCTGGAGCGTCGAAGACGTCGGCGCACTGTTTGCGTTGCCGCTGATGGATCTGTTGCATCGTGCGCAGCAGGTACACCGCGAGAATTTCGACCCGAACGAGATCCAGTTGTCGACGCTGTTGTCGATCAAGACTGGCGGTTGCGCCGAGGACTGCGGCTATTGCCCGCAATCGGCGCATTTCGACACCGACGTGAAAGCGGGCAAGCTGATGCCGGTGGTGGAAGTCGTCGAGGCCGCGCGGACGGCGCAAGGCCAAGGCGCGACGCGCTTCTGCATGGGCGCCGCGTGGCGCAGCCCCAAGCAACGGGACATGGCCGCCGTGACCGAGATGGTCCGGCAGGTGAAGGCACTCGGGCTCGAAACCTGCATGACGCTCGGGATGCTGGACGCGGACCAGGCCGAGGCATTGAAAGACGCCGGCCTCGACTACTACAACCACAATCTCGATACGGCGCCGGAATTCTATGGCAGCGTCGTCAGGACCAGGACCTACCAGGATCGTCTCGATACGCTGGCCCATGTGCGCGACGCGGGCATTCATGTTTGCTCAGGGGGCATCGTCGGCATGGGCGAATCGCGTTTGCACCGGGCTGGTCTGATCGCGCAACTCGCGAACCTCGACCCGCAACCGGAATCGGTGCCGATCAACAATCTGGTGCAGGTCAAGGGCACGCCGATGGCCGGTACAGCGCCGCTCGATCGATTCGAATTCGTGCGGACCATCGCGGTCGCGCGCATCACGATGCGGCGGGCGATGGTGCGACTCTCGGCCGGACGTGAGCAGATGGACGACGCGGTGCAGGCGTTGTGCTTTCTGGCGGGCGCGAACTCGATTTTCTATGGCGACAAGCTGCTGACCACGGCAAATCCGCAGGCCGCGCGAGATAGGGTGTTGCTCCGTCGCTTGGACTTGCGGGTTCAGGGCGAGGGTGCGGCATGAACGCATTGCCATCATTGGCGCAATTCACGTCGCCGCTCGATCGACAAATCATCGACGAAGACTTTCTGGACGATCCCTATCCAACGTACCAGGTGCTGCGTGATGCGGGGCCGATCCACTGGAGCGACGAGTTCTTTGACGGGGCGTGGCTGCTCACGCGGCATGAGGACGTCGAGGCCATGTTGCGCGATCCGCGCTTCTCCGCGCGCCGAACGGGTGGCTGGGTGATGAACATTGGCGAAGGTGCGCGAAACGAACTCAAGGGGTTCCAGCAACTGTTCGCGCGGGCGATGCTGTTCCTGGATGCGCCGGACCATTCGAGGATACGCCGCGTAATGCAAGCGGGTTTCCGGCCGGACGCACTGCAAGCGTTGCGCCCGTATGTCAAATCCCTCGTCGACGAACTGCTGGACGGCGTGGACGCCGCGCGCGGCTTCGACTTCATGCAGCGGCTTGCGAGGCCGTTGCCGGCACGAGTCATTGCGAAGCTGATGGGCGTCGCCATGGACGCAGACGATCATTTCGTCGACTGGTCGGATGATCTCGCCGCATTCATCGGCACGCCGAGGCCGACGCTGGAGCAGGCCCGGCGTGCCCAGACGAGCCTGCTTGGCATGAGCCGGTACTTCGAGTCATATCTCGCGAGTGGCGGCGCGCAGGAGGGCATGGTCGGGTGTTTCGTGCGCGCGAAAGACGATGGAACGATCGCAGATGATGCGGAGCTGCTCGCGCAGTGCGCGATGTTGCTGTTCGCCGGACACGAGACCACGCGCAATCTGTTGGGCAATGGCTTGTATCACCTGCTGGCACGGCCCGGGCTCTGGGGCGAGCTTCGACGCGAGCCACAGCGGTTGACCGGGGCGGTGCGCGAACTGTTGCGCTTCGACAGTCCGGTCCAATACACGGGGCGCCGCGTGACGACCGATCTGGTGTGGCACGGGCAGCCGTTGCGCAAAGGGCAACTGATGCTTGGGCTGATCGGATCGGCAAATCGCGATCCGCGCCGCTACGAGCATCCTGACCAGATCGACCTCGCGCGCCGCGCCTTCGCGCCGCTCTCTTTCGGCAGCGGTCCGCATGTCTGCATCGGCGCCGCGTTGACGATGCTCGAAGCAGAAGTCGTGTTCAGCGAACTGATGTGTCGTTGGCCTTCCCTGACGATGTCGGCGCCTGCCGTTCGATGGAATCGCAATCCGGTCTATCGCGGGTTGGAGGTGCTGCACGTGCACGCTCCCGCGTCCACGCGAGCGATTGACCCAGCTATCTGAAATCCGCCCGCTAAAGCAGGTCGTCGAGCGCGCCTGCGTTCTCGTACAGCTTGAGCAGCATCGCGCGAAGTGACTCCACATCGCCGACAGCGAAATCGCGCAACACGACCGCCTCGTGCCGCTTGGCGATGGATGAATATTTTTCCGTTTGCGTGCGGCAGACGCGCCTGGGACAAGCAGCCTGAAAGTTAATGGCGCACTGGAAATCAAACCAGATGAAGTGCGAGATTTCTAAACGTTTCGATCGAGCTATAAAATTGTTCTTCTTCGATATATTCTGTCGGCATGTGAGCACATGAGATATGGCCCGGGCCATAAATCAGGCAGGGCGCAAGCTTGGAATACTCTGAAGCCTCGGTGCCCAGCCCGGAGACGGATGCACAACACCCCAGGATCCGTTCGGCGGCCTTCACAAGGTAGTGCCCTTCATCAAGCTCGGGAGGCGGCGCCTCCATCTTGATCGTCAACTCGACGCCATGCGCGGTTGCCGAGTCGCGAATTTCCTTCATTACAAAATCCGGATCGAAAGATTTCGAATATCGAAATTTAACGAGGCAGGTAGCTAAGCCGACCGTCGTATTGGGAAATGCACCATAGTTATCGATCACGAAATTCAGATCGCAAAATGGAGGATCATACTGATTGTCATGCAGCGTGACATCCTGACGCAGACGCAAATGCAGTTCCCGCAGATCGCTCAAGAACGGAACAAGAGAGATATTTGCGTTTTTGCCTTTCCCCGTCGATGAGTGAGCCTGGATTCCTTTTGCGTGCGCTATGAATTGAATATCCACGCGATGACCGCGCACCAGCCCGAGGTCTGTTGGCTCTGCTACCACGAAGCACTTCGGCGGCCTGCGGCGATTGAGGATCTCACTTCGTGCGACGACCTCGCGGACGCCTTGCTTACCGGCCTCCTCGTCGGCGGTAAAGATCAATATAGGCTGTGCTGCCGGATCGAGACTCTTCACCGCAGTGATGAAGGCCGCGATGGGACCTTTCATGTCAGTCGTGCCCAAACCGTAGATGCGTCCACCTTCCGTAACGAGTTCAAAAGGATTTCGAGTCCACGCAGTGTCTGGAACGGTATCCAGATGACCGGCAAACGTAACGGCGGATTGACTGGCCGGATTATAGGCGACAATATTTCTCTTTTTTACTCCGCGATTATCCAAATAGTCTATGAATTCTAATTCCCAATCCGCCAGTTCATTTGCGATTAAATCTGCTATTTCAATGTTTGAAACAAAACTTCTGGAGTCGATTGACACCATATCTTTCAACAATTTCAAGGCTGAATCAAATTGCGATGTCTGCATGACGGCGTTCGGATAAAAATGGCAGGAAGCGCCAATATGTTTTTACAAAAAGCACGGGTCAAGGCGAATTATTGGATGCGACTGTTCTAATTTTTGAGCGCTATCGCGTCAGCCAAGGATCGGACGCGGCGCGTGTGGTTGGTTGCTCGGGCGGGGGGCCTTTAAGCACCGCGCTTGCCCGGACGCTGGCGGCGCATTCTGTCTGCTCGGAGCCGCTTGGTTGCGTCGCAACCATTTCTGCCAGATTTGGTGGTGCATCATGGCCCTGAAAGCGGGCGCTTCGCCCCTCATTCGACGCACGATAGGTGTTGTGCAGCCGTCGATGAAGCAGCGGCGGCATCTGACCTTGAACAAGGAACCGCACCGTGATGCTCCGAGGAGGCGCGCAATCCACCTGCATGCTGCGTCGAAAAGAGAGTCTCCGCAGGCTCTTGCTCCATTGGTGCTATCGTTGTGTCTGACCCTTGCCGCACTCTGGAAAGGTAGGTATCCGGCGCCAATCGAATACATCGCTGCAAGTCTCTGGGTGTCGTATGCCCGAGGCGCCCCCTCAAAATCGTGAAATCCGGGCTTGCTGACTACGCCAACATGTTGAATTCTGCTTATCGGTATTTTTACGCGGTCGCTCAGGAAGGTTCAATTCGGCGAGCCGCGGAACGTATCCACATTTCCGCTTCAGCGCTTAGCCGTCAGGTCAGACTGCTGGAAAGTGAGTTTGGACAGGCCCTGATAGAGCACCACGGCCGACGCATAATGCTAACAGGCGCGGGAAACATATTGCGTGAGCATATTCGTCAGCTCATGCTGCAAGACGCCGCGGTAAAGGACGCCATTCGGACTTCGAACGGCTTGCAATTCGGGCACGTGAAAGTGGCATCAGGAATGGGATATGTTTCAGATTTAGCCGATGTTGTAATACCAGAATTTTTAGAGCGTCATCCGCAAATGACGTACGGTATCGACATAGGCAACGGTGATGCGGTATTGAGGATGGTAATTGATGAAGTTGTGGATATTGGAATAACCATGAATCCGCCGCAGCATCACCTCGTCAAGGTCGTTCATTCCGCTTCAGCGCCGCTCCGGGTTGTTCTTCCGCCAGGACATGCCTTGTCGGCAGCCCAGTCGGTGAGCTTGGACGATCTTCAGCAATTTGCGATTGGTCTTCTGCCCGCTCAACATCGTATTCGACAGAGTATAAAAGTAGTCGAGGATGCGGTCGGGATCAAGTTGCGGCCGGTGATTGAAAGTAACTCGTATGAAATATTGAAATCACTTGTAAAAAACAAGCTGGCAATAACCATCTTGCCTGAATTTGCAATTAAAACTGGTGGCTGGGAATCCATATTTAAGTTGATTCCATTGCAGCATGAGCGATTGGCTCAAACGACATCGGCCATCATCGCCCGGCAGGGACGAGCAATTCCGGAATCGGTAATGGAGTTTGTAAACTCTGTCATCGCTCGTCATAACGCCTTTTCCGGCAGCCTGTCATAGCGCATCCGGTTCTACGGAAATACGAATTGCGAAGCGTGATGGTGCGAAGCGGAGGTTGCTGGACGTTGGGAATAAGGGCTTGTAAGCCGGCACGGACTAGCGTTTGCTCCGGAAATTTCGAGTGCGCATGGGCAACGAGTCGGGGACGGAGCGGCCGAGCGAACATCGCGACCGCGCAGATCTACAGCCGCCGCAGGAGCTGTCAGGAGGACGCGCCGACCGTCAAGGTCGCATACTGACGGCTGGTGCAAAACAAGCAAAAATCCGCCGAAGTGCACGCGGAGGCTCGCGTGTTGACGAGGTGTCTAATGTTGGATATATTGTTCAAATGCCAAATCAAACGAAAGAACAGCAAGTGCTGGTCGCCCAACTCAAGCAAGTCGCGCTGGGCTTGGGTGAGACGTTTGCGCCGTTTTGCGAAGTAGTTGTGCATGACCTGCTGGACGCCGAGCACGCCATCGCGGCGATTCACAACAATTTGTCGGGTCGAGAGGTCGGGGATCCTGCCACGGAACTTGGCTTGGCGCGCATCGGTGATGCGGAGTATCCGCAAGTGATCGCCAATTACGCAAATCGCTTCGCCGACGGCCGGCAGGCAAAAAGCACGTCCATCGGCATCAAGGACTCGAAAGGGCAGTACGTTGCCGCTCTGTGCATCAATATCGATCTAACGCTTTTTGGTGCTTTGCAGAACATGCTGGGGCAGTTCGGCCGCACGGACGATTCTGCCGGTACCAACGAAAAGCTCGACCCCCCTGGGGCGGAAGGAATAAGAATGCGGATAGACCAATTCGCCGCGCGGCTCGCGACGACACCCAGAGCATTGAAGACAGAGGAAAGGCGGATTTTGATGAAAGAACTCCGGGAGTCGGGCAGCATGGACGTGCGTCGATCGATGGAGGTCGTCGCGCAACATTTGGGCGTATCGCGAGCTACGGTGTACAACGATGCCAAGTGACGCTCAATTGTTGCTCCTCGACAAGAATGAAGTCGAGTCATTGCTGTTGCCCGATGATGTGATGCAAGCGGTGCGCGAGGCGTTTGTTCTGCATAGCCAGCGCGAAGGCCGTGTTTTTCGCGTGGTCAGGGAACCGTTGGTCACGGGCGGCATATTCGGTATCAAATCAGGCGATGTTCCGGCGCAAGGGCTGCTGGGTTTCAAGGCAGCGGGATTCTGGCCTACCAATCGTGCACTGAATGGTGAGCCTCACCAGGCAACCATCATGTTGATCGATCCGGCTACGGGTCGGCCTCTCTGCATGATCGACGGCAATGCGGTGACCACAATGCGCACGGGTGCGGCCGGCGGACTTGGTCTACTGCACCTTGCACGCGCGGACAGCACTCGGGTGTGCGCCTTCGGTTCGGGCGTACAAGCGCGCGTGCAACTGACCTTCGCTCTGCAGCTCATGCCATCGCTTGTTCGTGTTCGCTACCTGACTGCGAATGGCCAGCGTGACCCCGCGTTCGAAGCTCACTTCGAGCAGCGCTGCGACATCTCGCACGCGAATGACGGTGATCGTGCAGTTAGTGAAAGCGACATCGTAATCACGGCTACCCCAGGTGCCGGGGCGCTGTTCGATTTACACTCGGTTCAACCCGGCACGCACCTTAATTGCGTAGGCGCCGACACTAAAGGAAAACGTGAACTTCCCGAGGGCCTGTTGGGGCGCGTTCGTCTATTCGTCGACGATCAAGCCCAGGCGCGCCAGATCGGTGAAACGCAATGGGCAGCCGACCACCCGTGCACGGAACTGGGCGATCTACTGACAGGAAAGGCACAGGCGAACCGCCGGGAAGACGACATTACGGTGTTCGACATGACAGGCCTGGCACTTCAGGACCTGACCGTGGCCCGCATGCTGTGTGAGCGTGCCCGTGAAACCGGCGTGGGAACCTCGGTAGCCTGGCCTTGGTAGGGGGTTGGGTCGGTCTGCAACCCGATATTTTTCCTGGAGTACGAGACATCCGGCGCGGCGCTTCTTCAAGCCGCGCTGTTGCCTCGTGCAGCGCGGAGCCGCGCAAGACTGTGACGGACCGCGGCAGATTCGGCGACGACGGATGGAAGCTAACGCAGTTGCGATAACGACGAGTGCAGATGCTCAAGAAAGCGCGTAGCGCGCAATGAGCGTCCATGTCGCGAGCTAATCAGCGCGACGATATCGGCATCCGGCAATTGCCACCCATCGAGCAGTGGGACAAGTCGACCCGCACGGACATGTTCGGCGACGTCCCACTCGGAACGCACGATGATCCCGAGTCCGGCAAGTGCCCAATCGCGCACGGTGCCGCCGTCGTTGCTCGTCAGGAACGGCTCGATCCTGACATTCGCCGGTGTGCCGTGGTGCTTCGGCATAAAGCGCCACATCGTCACATCTTCATCGTTTTCGCGTAGCGCGATGCAGTCGTGCACCCGCAGATCGTCTGGGTACCGTGGTTCGCCGCGCTGCGCGAGATAGCGCGGTGCCGCGCACAGGATGCGCCGGTTCGGCACAAGCCGCCGGCTAACCAGCGTCGAATCGCGTAGCTCGCCGATATGGACCATCAGGTCCCACATGTCGTCCGAAATGTGAGCGGGTCGATCGGACAGAATCAAACTTGCGGTCACTTCCGGATAGAGGCAGCGGAATTGCGCGACGGCGGGGGCGACATATCGCTGCCCGAAGCCGAGCGGCGCAATCACCCGAAGATGTCCCGCGACCGTCCCACGTCGCGACGCCAGCGTGTCCGATAGATTGCCGATGTCATCGCAGATCCTGCGCGCGTGGAGCGCAAACAGTTCGCCCTCATCGGTCAGTACCAGGTGCCGCCCCGAGCGGTCGATCAAACGCATTCCCAGCCGCTTTTCCAGGGCACGCAGTCGTTGTGTGACAGCGGGCGGCGTCACATCGAGCTTGCGCGCGGCGTCCGCGAGCGAGGCGGACGCCGTGACCGTGATGAAAAAATGCAGGTCTTCGGTCGAGATCATTAAATTACAGGTTAACGAAGCAATAAGGGGATATTAACCCGCACAACTATTTGATGGCCAATACTCTTTGCATCGCGCGCGCGAACGCAAGTGCCGATGTTCCAGTACACCAACGCCACGCCGCCATGCTTTCGATGGCAGCTTTAGCTTTAATGACCCGCCGAGACATCAGCGCCCAATGCTGGCCGAAGACGCCGGCCGATAAGGAGTGTTTAATGAAAAGCCCGCGCATTGCCATTCTTGGCTTCGCGATCGAGTCGAACCGGTTTGCGCCGGTTTCCACACGCGCCGATTTCGTATCGCGTGCGTATCTGCAAGACGCCGCGCTTCTAGCTGATGCGAAAAGCGCGGCACCCGTGATGACGCCGGAAATCCCGGCGTTCATCCGCACAATGGATGCGATCCGACCCTGGACGCCGATCCCGATCCTCTTTGCGAACGCGGAGTCTGGCGGACCGGTCGAGCACGGATTCTTCGCCGATACGCTGCGTGAATTCGAGCAGCGGTTGCGGGCGGCGTTGCCGCTTGACGCCGTCTACATCTGTGAGCACGGCGCAGCCATCACGACAGAAGAAGACGATCCCGACGGCGTGGTTTTCGCGCTCGTACGCAGCATTGTCGGGCCAGCGGAGCCGATCGTCGCCACCGTCGACCTGCATGCCAACATTTCGGACCGAATGGTCGACGCAGTCGATGCGCTCGTATCGTACCGTCGCAACCCTCACACCGATATGGCCGAGCGAGGTGCCGACGCGGCGCGGATCATGATCGAACTTCTGGACGGTATGCGCACGTCCGTCGCGCATGTGCGAATGCCCGTCTGTTCACCGCCGACGCAGTTGCTGACAGCGCCCGGCACAGGGCCATATGCAGAAATGATCCGACGCGCTGAAGCGCTCGATGATCCGCGCATCGTGAACATCTCGATTGCAGGCGGCTTCGCATTTGCGGATACCCCGAAGAATGGTCTAACGGTACTTGTCACCACGCGCGGCGATGCGCAACTCGCGGCCCAGGTTGCGCACGACCTTGCGTCATACGCGTGGCAAGAGCGTGCCGCGTTTACGCCGCAGCTGGCGTCCCTCGACGAGGCGGTCCGCCTCGCGAAAGCAACAGGCGACGATGCGTCGCGAGCCCCGGTGCTGCTTGCCGACGTAGCCGACAATCCTGGCGGCGGCGGACGCGGCAACACGCCGTTCATTCTCAAGGCACTTCACGAACAGGATGTGCGTGGTGCGATCCTCGGTGTCATCACAGATCCGGATCTCGTGGCGGACGCATATGAGGCCGGCATCGGGGAAACGTTCCACGCCCGGTTCAACCGCAGCGAAACTACCGTCTATTCAGACCCGTTCGACGTGCCGGCGCGCGTGGTGCGGCTGCATGACGGCAAAGGTGTCGGCCGGCGCGGACAGTTGGCCGGCTGCAGCTTTGACCTCGGACCGTCGGTTGCGCTGCAGATCGGCGGCGTAACCGTCATCGTCATCAGCAAACGGCACCAGTGCCACGAGCCGATGTTCTTCGAAATGTTTGGCATCGATATCGCCAGCGCGCGCGTTGTCGCGCTGAAGTCGCGCGGCCATTTCCGGGCTGCATTCGATGAATTCTTCTCTGGCGAACAAATCTTGAGCGTCGATGCGCCGGGCCTGACTTCGCCCATTCTCGCTCGCTTCGACTTCAAGAAATTACCGAGGCCGGTCGTACCCATGGACGACATTGCGAATTGGATCCCGACCGTCCGTGCTGTTCAGCCGCGGAGCGACGCGCAATGAGTGAGTTTTGCAATGAAAGCGGCGGCCGTCAGTCGCTGGACGAACTGGACACACCGTGTCTGTTGCTGGATGAAGCACGGATGACCCGCAACATCGAGCGGCTGCGCGCACACCTCGGAACGTTGGGCGTGCAGCTTCGGCCGCATCTGAAGACGCCGAAATCGATCGAGGTCGCGCAACGCACGATGGACAGCGCAGCGGGTCCCGCGGCAGTCTCGACGCTCAAGGAGGCCGAGCAGTTCGCCGATGCGGGCGTGCGCGACATTCTGTACGCTGTCGGCATCGCGCCGAACAAGCTCGACCGCGCCGGCGCGCTTAGGCGCGGCGGCGTCGACTTGTCGATCGTCGTGGATAACGTCGAGGCCGCGCAGGCGGTGGCGGCAAAGGCGCGCGAGACCGGCGACAAGATTCCGACGCTAATCGAAATAGATAGTGATGGCCATCGCGCTGGCATATCGCCGCAACGTCCCGACGATCTCGTCGCAATCGGCCGCGTGTTGCACGAGGGCGGTGCTGAGTTGCGGGGCGTCCTCACGCATGCGGGCGAGTCCTACAGTTGCAAAAGCCTCGACGAAATAGTGGCGATGGCTGAACGCGAACGCGCGGCGGCGGTAACGTGTGCGCAGACTTTGCGTGCTGCGGGGCTGCCGGCTCCGATCGTCAGCGTCGGCTCGACGCCCACCGCACATTTTGCACGCGACCTGACCGGCGTGACGGAAGTGCGCGCAGGCGTATTCGTGTTCTTCGATCTCGTCATGGCCGGCCTCGGCGTGTGCTCGACCGACGACCTCGCGCTCAGCGTGCTTGCGACGGTTATCGGTCATCAGCGCGACAAGGGCTGGATACTCGTTGACGCGGGCTGGATGGCAATGTCGCGCGATCGAGGTACCGCCCGGCAGCGCATCGACCAGGGGTACGGCATTGTCTGCGATGTCGATTCCCGGATATATCCGGATCTGATCATGGTCGAAGCCAACCAGGAGCAAGGAATTCTTGCGCTACGGCCGGGCAGCGCAGCCGTGCTGCCCGATCTGCCGGTCGGCGCTCAGGTGCGGATATTGCCGAATCACGCGTGCGCAACCGGCGCGCAACATGGGGCATATCAGGTCGTACGCCCCGGTTCGCGCGACGTGCTCGCGCGCTGGCAACGATTCAGCGGGTGGTAGACGGAAAGGACCGGTACCGAACGGGGCATGGAACGTGTCGCGTTCACTCCGTGTGCGCTGTCCACACCGACTTCGTCGCACCGGCACCGGACTGTTTCATACCCGAAGGGGCGCTCCCTTCGGGGCACAGCTGACCGGTCGCTGTGCTCGAACTGCAACACTTCGACGTCGCGTGCATTTGACAAATGCAGCCAGAAAGCGATGGGATGACGAAGCGGTTCGAGTGTTCCATTGCATCTCTTAGACGACGGCCCGAGCGAAGGCGCTGTCAAAGAAAGTTTATTGACAGATTGACGAAAAAAATAATAGTAGATAATCTGTCTAAATGTTGAAATGTGGATGTAGCAGTAGCCACAGGTGCGATCTGTTCGTGTCTGTTGACTCGCTGTGAACGTCCACCCTGGTTTTGCACGGTCCCCCGCCGCAAGTGTGTTGTTAAGCTATAAAGCGTATGAATAGGAATACTATGTTTCAGCTTCCCACTTATACAGACGTCGCCGCGGCCGCCGAGCGCATCAAGGGGCGAGTGCACAGGACCGCAGTTGTGACCTCGCGCATCGTAGACGAAGAGATAGGCGCGAAGGTTTTCTTTAAGTGCGAATGTCTTCAACGCACGGGTGCCTTCAAGTTCCGTGGCGCCTTCAACGCGCTGTCGAAGCTTGACGAGCGCCAACGACGGAATGGGGTGGTCGCCTATTCATCCGGCAACCATGCGCAAGCCATCGCACTATCGAGTTTCGTGCTGGGCACTCCCGCCACGGTCGTCATGCCGCACGATGCCCCAGCTGCAAAGCTTGCCGCGACGGAAGCTTATGGCGGCAAGGTGATGTTGTACGACAGATACACGGAAGACCGGGAAGCGATCGGGCGGGCGCTCGCCGAAGAACATGGGCTGACGCTGATCCCTTCGTACGATCATCCAGACGTGATCGCCGGTCAAGGAACCGCAGCAATGGAGTTGTTCGAGGAGGTGGGCGATCTCGACGCCTTGTTCGTGCCTCTTGGCGGCGGCGGTTTGCTGGCAGGCTCTGCGCTCTCCGCGGCTGCCCTGGCTCCGAATTGCAAAGTCTACGGTGTTGAGCCGGTGGCTGGCAACGACGGGCAGCAATCGCTCGAGGCCGGTTGCATTGTGCATATCGACACCCCGAAAACCATTGCCGATGGCGCTCAGACTCAGCACCTCGGGGCCTACACGTTCGAGATTATCCGCCGCCACGTGAAAAGCATACACACGGCGACGGATGCGCAATTAATCGCGTGCATGCGCTTTTTTGCAACTCGCATGAAGATGGTGGTCGAGCCAACCGGCTGCCTTGGTTTCGCCTCTCTGCGCGATATGCGGTCGAAGTTGCAAGGAAAGCGTGTCGGCGTACTCGTCAGTGGCGGCAACGTCGATGTGGAGCGCTACTGCGCCTTGTTGACGACTTAGGCAAACACGAAGGAGCTGATATTGAGGCGATGCCCGGGCGCGCAGGGCGGACGAATGCTGCGCTCGCTCAAGTCATCGCTCAACCGTTTTAAGTTGTGCACCACAAGTGCCCGCGTTGCCCCTCGACATCCGGTCGATAACGACGGCTGAAAGCAGTGGGCCCGTCACCCACAGTTAATGGCCAGACCGGCGCTGTTCTTATGACTCTTCGACACTGACATGAAAAATACTCGCGTATTTCCAACAGCCTCAATCCCCTCGACCGGCGAGGTTGAGTCCAGCCACGGACAAATGACAACCGGGTACTCACCCTCGCGCAAAATCTTCATCCTCGCTAGCCTGCTTTTCTCGTGGATATTGGCGAACGCGGACCGCATTGCGATGACGATCTCGATCATTCCGATCTCAAAGGAGTTCGGTCTGGATTCGAAATCGGCGGGGTATGTGCTCAGTGCGTTCTATGTCAGCTACGCTTTGGTGCAACTGGTGGCGGGGTGGCTCTCCGATAGGTTCGGATCGAAGGGGGTGTTAATTGGCTGCGTGGCGACATGGTCAATTTTCACGGGTATGACAGGTATGGTGAGTTCCCTTGCCGCGTTGCTCGTTATCCGCTTTCTCTTCGGACTTGGCGAGGGCGGATTTTCCCCGGCAAGCACGGTGACGATCGCCGAGGTATTTCCAAAGAAGGAGCGAGCGCGGGCGAAGTCACTGGTCATTGGTGCGATCTTCATCGGCGGAGCTGCGGGGACGGGTTCCATCGCAGCCCTGATCAACGCCCACGGATGGCGCTTCGCCTACCATGTGCTCGGACTGGTTGGTCTGGTGATGTCTTTGATTCTCTGGTATGCGATCAAAGACGTACGGCCTCGCTCGGCCGCAAAACCTGGCGAAAAGAGTGCCCCCAAGTTTCGCTCGCTGGCACGCATGTCGATCATGCGTAAAACGACGATGATCTTTTTCTTCAGTAACATCGTGTTGATTGGGCTGATGTCCTGGATGCCGACGTTCCTGGTGAAGACGAAAAATATCGACATCATCCATGTCGGCGTTGCTTCCGCTATCCCGTATGTCGTGGCATTTATTTCACTGAACATCGTGGGTTGGCTGCTGGATAAGGTCGGGCAAGGTCGGGAACGACTGTTCATGGCGACTGGCGGTTTCTGCATCGTGTTATTTCTAGGCTTGATGACGATGAGCAATTCGCTCACCGTTCTTCTCACCTTCTGGACGCTGAGCATGGTTGGCTACACCATGGTGTACGGGACCATCTACGCTATACCGCTCAAGCATCTGCCCGACGAAATGGTCGGCACAGCCGCTGGCGTCATCAATTTCGGCGGACAATGCGCAGCCGCTGTCGCACCCGCGACAATCGGGTTGCTCGTGGGGCATTCGCACGGGTCCTTTACTAGCGCGTTTCTCTTTCTCCTCTGCTCGGGAGTCGGGGTATTCCTCGTCGCGTTGACATGGCGCGTGGAACGATCAGACCGATAACAAAAAAGCCGGGATTTTTTTCGCCTCATCCGCTTGGCAGTCCAGAAGCCGGCGGTGCATTCAAGTGCTGCTAACCCTTGCGAATGCTGAACCGCGCCGGATCGACCTGGTAGCGGATCTGCCCGGTATTCTCAAGTTGGCAGTGCGCTTGCTGGAGGTGTTCGAGGCTGTTGGATTCGAAAGCAGTCTTCCTGGCTGATTAACAGAAATCCTTCACAGGATCATGCAGTCTGCGGGCCATTGAATGCTGGCGGATCGCGCTGCGTCGGCCACCCAGAAAATGTGCCCGGGCTGGACTATCGGGGCATACAGGCGCTGGACGGTAACGGAATACTTTCGCAGGGCTGTTTGGCCACGGCGCACCCGATGATCGTGTGCGCACAGTTGCCGATCCTGAACGCCAGCAAAACGGAAGCTGGTTAATAGAGGCGATACTCGAGCTTCGACTTAAATAAAAATCATCAACGCGTTTTAATTCGCCAGGAGCTGGAAATGAAGAAAGTTGTAGTAGCAGCATGTGCAATGTCTGTAGTTAGTATTCCTACATTTGCCCAAAGCTCGGTGACGCTATATGGGTTAGTGGACACGTCTCTGAGTTATACAAACAACGTGAACGGGGGCGCTGCATTCCAGGAGACCTCAGGTAAAACGAGTGGTAGCCGATTTGGCTTGCGCGGATCCGAAGATCTCGGCGGAGGGATGCGCGCGATATTCACCCTCGAAAACGGTTTTACAGGAACGAATGGTTTGGCCGGGCAGGGCAATCGTCTCTTCGGTCGGCAGGCGTTCGTTGGTCTCTCCAGCGATAGCATCGGCACCTTGACGTTTGGCCGACAATACAGTCCGATCAGCGACGAGCTGTGCAACTACTTTGCAGCCTGTTTCTTTTCGCCGGCGATGCATATCGGCGACAACGACAACATGAATCAAACGATTCGCATCAACAACTCCGTCAAGTTTCAGTCGAATAATTACGCCGGCTTTACCTTCAACGGACTCTACGGCTTTAGCAATCAGGCCTCGGGGCCGTCCTCACAAGGCTTCGCCAATAATCGCGCGTGGAGCGTCGCGGGAAATTACACGCGCAACGCGTTTTCGGCCGGCGTCGGATATCTTGAGTTCAACCATCCGAACGCCACCAGCAATACGAGCGGCGCTGTCGGGGGAGCGTCACCCTCTTCGGGCGACGAGTACAGCACCAACTTTTTTTACGGTATCGACGGTGGCGTGGCACGGCAACGCATCGGTGCTGCGGGGGCCAGCTACCGATACGGAAAGACTACCGCCGATCTGGGTTTTACGCGGGTCTGGCTCGACTATAACGACGGCGCGGCGCGAAAGCTGAATAACTACACGGCAACGCTCCGGTATCAGCTGACCACGCCATTGACATTGCTGGCTGACTACACCTTTACGAGCGGTAGCGCGACGGGGTTGCCTGGTACGGGCGGCGCCGATCTGAAGCCGAAGTGGCATCAGGTGACACTCAGTGCTGACTACCTCATGAGTAAGCGCACCGATCTTTATGTGGCAATGGAGTATCAGCGGGCAACGGGTGACGCGTCGACGCTCGTAGGGGGGAAATACGAGCGCATTGCGCAGATCAAGAGTGTTGGCTCGAGCTCTTCGTCGGATAACCAACTGAGCGCTACGGTCGGCATTCGTCACCGCTTCTGACGAACGGAAGTACGCATAGCCGGCGAAGGCGGTCACTTACGCGTACGCCGGCTATGCAGGTTTAACGACCGGTCCAGGTTGGTTGGGCGTGCCGGTTACGCGGCGGCCTGAGTGGCTAGCAGGTCTTCGATCGGAACCGGAAGGTTCCGGAAATTCCGTGCGGGCGTAAAACCCCGAAGCGAGGCCGCAAGCAGCGCTTTGATCCGGCTATCTTCCAGGAGCGCTTCAGGACCATTGAACGCGTCTTTGCCTGGGAGGACAACTTTCGCCGTCTGTTGCTGCACTTCGAACGCATCAGTGACGTGCACTACGCGTTCAAGACGCTCGCCTATACGTGAACAATCTGCGCCACTACTGCTGAGCAGCACCGCAGGGCACGCAGTTCATGGATGGCGCAGCACGCCATGAACTGTCGCGCCATGGCGATTTGCATTCCTGACTATATTATCCTCTACGACAACCAGATAGCCGCCATTTTTCGCAACGATCCATACTGCTTCGCAGGCTCGCGAATGTCGCTGTCATCTTGCGAGCCGGAAAGCCGCGAAACTGGCAACCAGTTGTTCGAGTTGTGGTGCCATCGCCCATGCCTGGGGATAGCACGCTTTCGCCTACTCGCACCGGCAGCGTTGCTCGACTTGAAGTTAGCGTTGCGGCGCTTGTTCCGGCAATGCGCGACGTTGCGCGCGATAACGCGTCATCTCCTCGTCCAGCCATGCGGCGAAGGCGACGAGTGGCGCCCAGTCGCGTCGCTGCTCCGGGAACATCAGGTAAGTCTTCTGTGCGTTGATTGCTGCATACTCGCCGATGCGCAACAACTGGCCCAACGCCAGCTCCTGCTCTATCAGCACGCGCGGCAATAGCGCGAGGCCCAGACCAGCGACTGCTGCTCGAATCGCCATGATGAAGAAATCGAAGGAATGGTCACTGCCTTCGCGCGGCGTGTGTTCAGTGGCTTCATGCGCGGCGGCTTCGCTCCAAGTCATCCACGCGGCCGGCAGATCGCGCGTGTGGATCCACGGCATCGCGACGATGTTCTGCGTGGCGAGTTCATCGGCCATCGATGGTGAGGCGACCATCCACACTTCGTCATCCGCCATCAGCACCTTGCTCGCGAGTCCCGGCAGCGGCGACTGCTCGAAGTGAATGGCGGCGTCGAAGTTCAGGTCGTGGAAGTACGTGGGTTGATCGCGGCCCGTGAGCCGCACCTGGATATTCGGCTGCGCACGATGAAAACCCGGCAGCCGCGGCACCAGCCATTGCGCGCCGAAGGTGACGCCTACTGCGACGCGCAGAGTCGAGCGTTCGCGATTGGCTACCAGTTGCTGCGTGTCCTGACGAATCTGCTCGAGATTCACGCGGATGCGATGCGCGTAATCGGCGCCCGCATCGGTGAGCACCAGACGCTGGCTGACGCGCCGGAATAGCTCCACACCGAGGCTGGCTTCGAGTTCGTTGACCTTCTTGCAGATGGCGCCGTGGGTCTGCTGCAGTTCCGCGGCGGCCTTCGAGAAGCTTTGATGACGCGCCGACGCCTCGAAGGCCTGTAACGCCGTTAGGCTGGGAATTCCTCGACGCAATGACATGGGCGGATCTCCATGGTAAGTCCGCTCATTTTAGCGCCATACTTGCAGCGAGCTCGCGGCGACGTTCGGGGTCGAGCGCGATCGCGAGCGCGGCGCCGACGGCCATTGCTACCGCGATGCCGATGAACGCGAGCTGAAACGTGCCGGTCGTATCGCGCACCCAGCCGATGAAATACGGCATTACAAAGCCCGACGATACGCCGATGCTCGTGATGAGCGCGATGCCCGCCGCCGCTGCGCGATCGGTGAGGATGTTTCTCGGCAACTGCCAGAACGTGCTGATGCTGCAGAAGCACGCGGACGTACCGATCGCCAGCACCGCGATGGTCGCGAGCGGCGACGAGAGATAGAGTGCACTGGCGAGCGCGACTGCCGACAGCAACATCGGTCCGGCGACGTCGCGCGCATGAATGCGCTTGTGACTCACGATGCGTCCCCACACGATCACGCTGACGACCGCGACCGCGAACGGCGCGGACGTGATCAGGCCGATCTGTGTGAGCGAGTACTGCGCGCTGCCCTTGAAGGTCTTCACGACTTGCGGCAGGAAATATAGCAGCCCGATAATGCCCGAGTTGATGCCGAAATAAACCAGGCCCAGGCCCCAGACCTTGGGATTGGTGAGCGCGCGGCGCGCACTGCCGGGCTGCAGGGCAGCGGACGCGGCCTGCTCTTCGCCCGCGAGCGCCGCGCGGATCGTCTGGCGCTCTTTTTCGCTCAGGCCGCGCCAGGCGTGCGGACCGTCCGGCAGATAGAACCAGCCAACCACGCCGAGCACGATGGCGGGAAGGCCTTCGAGCAGGATCATTGCGCGCCAGCCGGTGACCCCGAACACGTTCGCATGCTCCATGATCCACGTCGACACAGGCGCGCCGACCATGCCGGTAAGTGGAATCGACATCGTGAAGAGCGACATCATCCAGACGCGATTGCGCGCGGGCATCCACAACGTCAGGTAATAGACCATGCCGGGATACAGCCCCGCCTCGAACACGCCCAGTGTGAAGCGCGCCACATACAGCCATTGCGCGTTCGGCACGAAGCTCGTGAGCGACGACAGCAGACCCCAGGTCACGAGTATGCGAGCCATCCAGCGCCGCGCGCCGAAGCGATGCATACACAGGTTGCTGGGCACTTCGCACAGGATGTAGCCCAGAAAGAACAGGCTCGCGGACAGCCCGTATTGCGCGGCGCTTATGCCGAGTTCGGCGTTCATCGTCAATGCCGCGTAGCCGACATTGGCGCGATCGAGCTGGTTGGCGACGTACATCAGCACCATCAACGGCGCGAGCCGCCACACGATGCGCTTCATCAGATCGGGCGGCAACGCGCTCTGGGTATCGAGGGTCTGCATGTGTGTTGTCCGGGCAGGGGTGTTGTCGTAGCCTCATTTAGCACTAGTCGAATTTCCATGACAATCCACGAAAAGTATCTGTCCTGTGACGCTTCGGCGTAACCTCGCCCGAAGCCATGCGGGACGGGCCCTCGTGGCTCATGGTGTCGAAATTTCACATGACATTGCGCAAACCGCCATGGACGGCGGCACTTGTGGCGCACCAGAATGAGCATGTCCCGTTCCTTTCATCGAGGGTGCCGCATGTGCCTTGCCGACTCCAACGAATATCAGATTCCCACTCCCATTGGCGGAGCGCTGCCCGTTCCGCGTGTCTATGAAGACCTCGAGACGGAGCGGCGGCATCGCAAGCTCAAGCTCGCGGCGGCGTTCCGGCTGCTGGCGCGCTTCGGGCTGACCGAGGGTATCGCCGGTCATGTGACCATGCGCGATCCCGAGCATCACGACCGCTACTGGGTCAACCAATATGCGCAGCACTTCTCGATGATCCATCCCGACGATCTCATCTGCATCGACGACAAGGGTGCGGTGCACCACGGCAGTGGGCCGGTCAATGCGGCGGCGGTCGCAATTCATTGCGGGCTGCATCGCGTGAATCATGCGGCGGCCGCCGCCGTGCACACGCATACGACCTATGGCCGTGCATTCGCCGCGCGCGAACGGCTGCTTGCGCCGATCAATCAGGAAGCGTGTCTGTTCTTTGAAAACCACGTGGTGTTTCGCGGCGATATCGTCGTGCTCGCCACCGACGAAGGCGCGCGTATTGCGCAGATGATGGGCGACTGCAAGGCCGCGATCCTGTTGAATCATGGCTTGCTGACGGTGGGATCGAACGTGGATTCGGCCGTGTATCGCTTCATCGCCATGGAACGATGTGCGCAGGTGCAGTTGCTGGCCGAGGCGGCCGGCCCGCTCGAGCCGCTGAGCGCGGAGGAGGCGCGCGCGACGCGCCGGCATCTGGCGTCCGACTACGTCGCCTGGCTGGGCTTTCAAGGGTTATACAAGCAGATGCTGCGCGAACATGCGGACCTTAATGACTACGCGCGCACGCTCGACGCGTAGTCGCTCATCATTTTGACTCTGTCTTTAACGGTTTGAATCTCACACAGCGTTGAAGGACAGCGTGTGAACGGGCAGGGCGTGTCAGCCCGTTCAGCCAGATCCTGCAGACCGACGGCCAGGTTTGCGCAGTTGCTTGGGCTGATTGCGTTGCGCCAGCTGCACGATCACATCACCGCCGCGCACGCGGCGCTCGCCGCTTATCGGCGAGTTGTAGGCACTGTCGACCTTGAAAGCGGATTGCGTTTTACCGGGGTTCGCCAGACGCAGTTGCAGATTGCCGTTTGCGACATCGTAGCCACCGGCAACCTGAACCGCCGGTCCTTGGTTCCCCTTGAGGGCTACATTGCCCACAAAGCGGCGCAAAAAGCCGTTGGGGGCGAACACGGAAAAGTCGTAGCTTCCCCGGAGCGAGCATCAAATCGTCCGACAGGTCCTTACCTGCTTCAACCGTATAGCTGCGCGGCAGATCCGTCGCATTTCCGGAATAGACCCGGAGGTTGACACCCGCGCGCCCCGTGTTCGTCATGTGCAAGCGGAACGCGTTGCCTTGCCCGCTCACGCCGCCGCGAACGAAAAACTCGTACGGCAGTGCGCGTGCCGGCCGTACACCGGGTTCCTGTTTCGGCAGTGACTGGGTGCTCGGCACGACGGGTATGACGTTCGGGTGACGGTTCTTGTCCGCGGGAAACGTGGTGACCGGCAGTTGGGGAAAGCCGTCGTTCGAGTTTCCGAAGTTGAAAATCGATGTCAGGTCCCCACACACCGTGCGGCGCCATGCCGCAATGTTCGGTTCCTCCAGGCTGTTGCCCGAGATCATCTATACAGATGGGGTTGTGCTGGTCGGACTGTTGCCACCGGAAATGATGAGGCGGCGCGCGAACATCGCAGCCCTCGAGAGGGCATCAACGCCAGCTCGGAGAAGATCGCCAATATCGTCGGCATCGTCTCGATTGGCGCTCGCATGAATGACCCACGCGTCAGCGCGTTTTTGGAACATCGCACCCGTCAGGCGACGGGTACGAGCCTTGGACACGGCAGTGTCCAAGGCCAACGGACGATGAATCCAATCATCGTCCGCGTCAGGGTTTAGCGATATCCGAACCTGGTTGAAACCGCAAACCGGCCAGGTCCGACAGCTTTATCGAACACGCCATGAAGCCAGGAAGACCGGCTTACTGCGACAGAATTGTCGAACGCGTCAGAAACCATCGCACGCACGAGCAAGCTCATCAAGGCATTAAATCAAGGCGACCATACACCCCACTCGTGGGTGTCGGACCCGCTGCGAAAAACAACGTGTTGAGCGGCTGACTGTCCACGTTGTTGCCGAACGAGATTCCCCAGAGGCCCGGCTGCTTGAAGACGGTTCCATCCTTCTGAGTAAGCGCACCGGCGAAGGCACCGGTGGCCGGATTGAACGCGTCGATCGTGCCGTCGCCGAAGTTGCCCACCAGCAGGTCGTTGCTGGCCGCGCCGAAATTCGCCGGCGCGAGCGCCAGGCCCCACGGCGAATTCAGCGTGTTGCCGGTCGCGATGCGCTTCACGAAGTTACCCGCGCTATCGAACGCATCGACGACGCCATTGCCCGCGCCGTTCATTTGCGTGTGGCCATCGGATCCAAGCACAGCGTACGTCACGTACACGGTGCCGCCGATTGCCGCGATGCCGAACGGCGACAGGCCCGCGGGCAGACCCGGATCGCTGAAATTGCCGGCAAGCTGAATCTTGTTGAATGACTTGTCGAACACATCCACTTTCTTGTTGTGGAAATCGGTCGCGTAAAGCAGGTTCGCGCCGGCGTTCACGCCGATTGCAAGGCCTTTGTACACGGCGCCCCCCGCGCCATCGTCGTGGACCGTGACAGCCTGGGTTGGCAGGACCTTTGGCGACCAGCCAGCGATGGTGCCCGCGTCCGTCGCCCAGATGAAGAGAGCGTTGGACGCTGCGCCGCCGTTGGCACTCATCTGGAAATCGGTGCTCGCGTTAAACACGATCCCGGTCGGTCCAGCGGCTTGTCCCGCGGCATTCGGCGGGATGGTGACCACAAGTGACTGCACCACGCCGTTGCCGTCATAAAGAGTTGACTTCTTCGTGTTGTTATCCGATACCCATACAAACCCGGTCGGATTGAACGCGATCCCCCAGCCGTTCTTCAGATTCGCGTCGGTGTGCGCTGCGCCGATGCTGCCGTCGGACACAAGGATCGTGGATTTGAACTGCGGTGTCATCGCGTTACTGCCATTGCTGACATTGTCGTTGCCGCCGCAGGCCGCGAGCGCCGCTACCGTCAAACCTACAGCAATTGTATTTACCGCTCGTTGTTGCAATCTCACGTGAACGTTCTCCTTTGATTGGCTGAATAGCGGCCCCCGGGCACCGGCGCATGTCCTGGCGATGTCCGAGGTACGGACGACCACGAGCCGCTAAGCTTGCGCTAGCGTTTGAGTCTCTGGGTCCTCCGGGCATTAACGTTGGCGATGCCAATCTATTCCAAAATATTTTGGTATTTCGCTATCGAGAGTCGACCTAAGCGCGTTATCGCACAGCCAAAGATCGACCAGACGCATCACACAGTCCAGCTCACGATGCAGGCCGACACGAGCAGGTGCGTGTGGGAGTGTCACGTGAATGTGCCAGGCAACACGGGTGCGCGCGACAAGGTAATACGCTGCGGAACGCGTCAGACTGATCATCGATGTGCTCCCGATAGCAGGTCTCGGTATGCCGATCTCCTGCGCCTCTGTGCAAACATTTGTGCGGGCTAAGACAAGTATTCGGAATTTCGTCTATCTACCCTTGCGCTAGTGCGATGCAACAAGGCGTACATGGTGTGGGCCATTGACATCTGCCGCTCAGGGAGTTCCGGAATGTACACCAATCTTGTCGATCACGGGCATGGAGTTTTGCGCGCGGGCGGTCTTGGCCGCCGCTGGCGCGAGCTGGTTCTTGGCGCCGTCAGTCTGCTGGCGCTGCTGATCTCGGGCCACGCACAGGCTGCCGCGCCGGCGCCTGCCGAATGCGCAGCGCTACAGGCGAAATACCCGCAATTCAAGGGCAAAACGCTAATCAACGCGATCAACCCGCACACGCCGGGCTATGAAGCGCTGGACCCGAATGACCCGACTAAATACATCGGCTTCGACATCGACCTCGGCGACGCGATCGGCAACTGTCTTGGCTTCAAGATGGCGTACAAGCCTGTCTCGTTCGCGGCGCTGCTGACCACGCTGCAAAGCGGCCAGGCCGACATCGTGATCTCCGACATCTATGCGACCGAAGAGCGTGCGAAGGCGGCGGACTTCATCACATATTCGAAAGTGTTCGACGGCGTGCTCGTCGCGAAGGGGAATCCGAAGAAGATCAGCGGCATCAACCCGACAATGTGCGGCACGACTGCGGCAGAAAACACCGGCTACGTTGAAGTGCCGCTGATCCAGAACCTCGCGCCGGCCTGCAAGGCGGCCAACAAGCCGGAAGCCGCCGTGCAGCTGTATGACAACAACGCGAACGCGATCCAGGCAATTCTTTCGGGCCGCGCCGATACGTACATCAACGATGTGAACACGGTGGACCAGGCGGTCAAGGCGTATCCGAACCAACTCCAAAAAGCCAGCGCAGTGACGCTGCCGTATTCGATCGGTATTGGCGTTCCGAAAACCAACCCCGCAATGCGCGCAGCCGTGATGGCAGCGCTCGTCGCGATCCAGAAGGCCGGCATCCAGACCGACTTGCTGAAAAAGTGGTCGCTGGGCGTTGAAAACCTCGAAACCCCCAAGCTGATTGCGTCGAACTGATGAATCTGTTTCTGCACTATCTCGGCCTGCCGTATCTGCTAAGCGGCATCGGTTTTACGATCGCAGTCACGGCGCTCGGGCTCGCGGGCGGTCTGATCGTGGGACTGGTGCTCGCGAGCATGCAACTGAGCAAGGTGGGGCCGCTCGCTGCGATCGCGCGCGGCTACACAGTGATTTTTCGCGGCACGCCGCTGATCCTGCAACTGGTGTTTGCGTACGACGCGCTGCCGCACATCGGGTTGAAGTTGAGTGCGATGGGCGCAGCGGGTCTCGCGCTGGCGGCGAACGAGGGGCCGTTCATCGCGGAGATCCTGCGTGCTGGCGTGCTCGGCGTCGACCGCGGGCAACTGCTCGCAGGGCAGGCGCTGGGCATGACGCCGACCGTGCTGCTGCGACGCGTGATCGCGCCGCAGGCCATCCGCACCATGATACCGGCGCTCGGCAACGAGTCGGTCAGCGCGTTGAAGAACTCGTCGCTGGCCTCCGTCATCGCAGTCGACGAACTGACGTTGCGCAGCACCCAGCTCGCGTCGTCCACGTTCGATTTCTTTTCGATCTTCTTCGCGTCCGGGCTGATGTATCTCGTGCTGACCGGCGTGGTCGCCGCGATTCAACTGTTCGCCGAAACCGCGCTGGATCTCGATCGCAGCCCGTCCGGGCGCTTCGCCCGGCTGCTGCCGTGGCGCCGTGTCGGGATTGCGACGAACTCGCCCGCCGCGGGCCCGACGTTACCCGTCGATGCGCCGTTCAAACCAGCGCCGTCGCCCGTGGCCAACGCGGATGACGTTTCCGCAGCGCGCGCGCAGCGCTACACGGCGCTCCAAAAGCAGAGCGCGACCGTGCAGGTGAAGGGGCTGAGCAAGCGTTACGGCGGGCAGACGGTACTCGACGGTTTCGACCTCACAGTCCGCTTCGGCGAGGTTATCGCGCTGCTGGGGCCGAGCGGATCGGGCAAAAGCACGCTGCTGCGCTGTATCAATCACCTGGAGAAGTGGGATTCGGGGGAAATCCGCATCGCCGGCAAGCGCCTCGGTTTTCGGATCGATGGTCAGCAGATGACTCAGGGCGATATCGCCAACGAACGTGCGAGTGCCGGTGTGGGCATGGTGTTCCAGCATTTCAACCTGTTCAGTCATCTGACGGCGTGCGAGAACATCGCGGGGCCGCTGCGCTGGGTGCACGGCATGGCGCCCGCCGATGCGGAGCGCCGCGCGCGCGAACTGCTCGAACGCGTCGGCCTCAGTCATCGCGCCGATGCGTTGCCGCGCCATCTGTCGGGTGGCCAACAGCAGCGCGTCGCGATCGCCCGCGCGCTTGCGCCCAATCCTCGCGTGCTGCTGCTCGACGAACCGACGTCCGCGCTCGACCCCGAACTCGTCGGCGAAGTACTCGACGTGATCCAGCGGCTCGTGGACGAAGGCGGTCTGACGATGATCATCTCAACGCACCAGCTGCGCTTCGCCGATCAGGTCGCCGATCGCGTCGTGTTCATGAGCGGCGGCGCGGTGATCGAACAGGGCCCTGCGCACGAAGTGCTCACACACCCGCGCCATCCGTTGACGGCGCGATTCCTGAGCGTGATGGGCGCCGACGACCGGCTCGAAGTCGCGTCGTGACCGCACGCGCCATTCAGCATCGCCCGGCCCTTTGCGCCGGGCGCCTTAAGAGGTTCGAACACACATGAAGCACCATACCCTCCCCGTGTCGCCCGAAACGGTTCATTGGGGTTATTTCAGCAAAAAAGTCGAGCCCGCGTTGACGGTGCGCTCCGGCGACAGGATCACGATCGAGACGCTGACGCACCATGCAAACGACGATCACGAACGCATGGTCGCGGGCGACCCCGGCGCCGAAAGCGTATTTCACTGGACCCGCGAGCACAAGGCCATGCCGCGCCGCGGCGCGGGGCCAACCGATGGACCCTTTACGCTTGGTTCCGGCGAAGGGGTCGGCGTGCATCTGCTGACCGGTCCGGTCGCGATTGAAGGAGCCGAGCCCGGCGACGTGCTCGAAGTGCGGATTCTCGACGTACGGCCGAGGCCGAGCTGCAATGCGTGTTATCGCGGCCGCTGTTTCGGTTCGAACGTCGCCGCCTCCTGGGGCTTTCATTATCGCGATCTGATCGAGGAGCCGAAGCCGCGTGAAGTCGTGACCATCTTCGAGCTCGATACGTCCGGCGAGCCGTTCGCACGCGCGGTCTACAACTACGTGTGGACGCCGCAGACCGATCCGGACGGCTTCGTGCATCAGACCATCGACTACCCCGGCGTTAAGGTCGACCATTCGCTGGTCAGGAAGCGAGAGAACATCCTGTCGAACGTAAAGGTGCCGGCCCGGCTGCATTTCGGCACGATGGGGCTGGCGCCAACGGAACTCGACTACGTCAGCTCCAATCCACCCAGCTACACGGGCGGCAATATCGACGACTGGCGCGTCGGGAAGGGGGCGCGGATGTATTACCCAGTCGCGGTCGAAGGTGCATTCTTTTCGGTCGGCGATCCGCATGCGGCTCAGGGTGACAGCGAGCTCGGCGGTACCGCGATCGAGACCTCGCTGACGGGGGACTTCGAATTCGTGCTGCACAAGAAGAACGACCTGGGCGGCACGATCCTCGAAGGCCTCACGCACCCGATGCTGGAAACCGACGACCAATGGTCGGTGTACGGCTTCACCTTCCCGAACTACCTGGCGGAGCTCGGCCCGGCCGGACAGATCGAGGTGGCGCAGCACTCCAGTCTCGATAAGGCGATGCGCGACGCGTTCCGCAAGCTGCGCCGCTTCCTGATGACCGTACACAGGCTGAGCGAAGACGAGGCCATCGCGCTGATGTCGGTCGCCGCGGACTTCGGCGTCACGCAAGTCGTCGACGGCAATTGGGGCGTGCATGGCTCGATTCGCAAGAACGTCTTCGTCGACGGCGCGGGGGGCTGAGCGTTCAGGTGCGCGGGGCGGGGCAAGCGGGGCCCACATGCCCTGGCGCGATGACGGGACCGATTTTTGTAAAAGACGCGACACCCGGCGATCTGCTTCAAGTGCGTTACATGCAAATGATCGCGCGCTCGAACTACGGCTCAAATCGCGCGGCGCACTCGGGCCATCCTTTCACCGACTTCGAGAAGTAACGCGCCACCATCCAGCAACTCGATCAGGCATCGGATAGGGCTCATGCGCTTATGCGTATGACTATCCGGGCCAATACCCCTTGCCGGGCAAGCGCTGGGAGATTCGCGACTGATGCCGCGACTGCCGCTCGGAGGCGGCCGCAAACGCCGGACTACCTGATCGTCCATGGCTTCGAGGAGACGTCGACGACGAGAAAAAAGCCGAGCGCGACAGTTGTGCAGGAGCGCTACAACGGTGCGAATAAGCACCGTCGTAGCGCAACGCGGCAGCCCTGATGGTGTTATTACCGATGGCACGGACATTGCTTTGGAATCACTCAACTGACGTTCGTCAGGGTCCGGGAGCCTGCGTTGGAGTTACTGCGTTTTACCACCGAGTCGTACGCCGAAGTAGATCGCTTGCGAGCATGGAACGAGGCGCTCGAACGGCTCGGCCTGCAGTGCGGCGCGCCTCATGCCGCCGCGCGCCACTTGCACGGGACCATCAAGTCGCGCAAGTCGAGCAACGGCTTTGAGTTGATCGCACTCGCCGCGTTCGCGCAAACCATCGAACTCAAGGCCGACGGCGCCGACAGTCTCGTGATCGTGCTGCATCTCGACGGCGGCCTGACGCTTGTTGCCGACGGCGTGCGCGCGCGGGTAGCCACCGGCGATATTGTTTATGCGTCGTCGCGCGAAGAAGCGTGCCTGTCGTTCACGTCCGACTTCCGCGCGTTCGTGATCCGCGTGCCCCGCTCTGCCGTGAACGCACGCCTTCTAACGCCGTTCTCGTTGCGTGCCGGGCGCTTGCCGGGCGAGTCCGGTATCGGTCACGTGTTTTCGGGCTTTCTGCGCTCGATTGCCGAAAGCGTGGAGACGTTGTCACTCGACGAACTACGTCCCCTCGAACTCGCGCTCGCGGAGTTCCTGGTCGCGAGTCTCGCCGGCCATGACAAGGAAGGCCACTTCAGTGGCCTCACGCCATCTCAGGCCGCGCTCTTTTCGCGGATATGTCGGAGCATCGAAGGCAATCTCGCCGACCCCGACCTCGGGCTGACATCGATGGCGAAAGAGGAGCGCGTGTCGCCCCGTTATCTGCAGAAGCTGTTCGAAGCGGTCGGACAGAACTTCTCGACGTACTTGCGCTCACGCAGGCTGGAGCGCTGCCGCGCGGATCTGGTCAATCCGTTGTATGCAAAGGTTTCGATTGCCGATGTCTGCTTCCGCTGGGGATTCAACGATCCTGCGTATTTCAGCCGCGCGTTTCGCGAGCAATATGGCGCGTCGCCGCGCAGTTTCCGGCACGAAGCTGGTCTTGAATTAGCACGCGATCTCGTGCGGCGAATCTCGCGCGGCTTGCCTGTCAATGCCGTGAGTTTGCTCGAGCATGCGCAACTCGCCGAACACCGTGCGGCTGAAGACGTCGCGCAGGAGAGCGATGCCGCAGAGCAGCCAGAAGCACCTTGCGCACCAGCGCCGCCCGAGTCCGGCAAGCCGCGTCATCATCTGTTGCGTGCGACGGCGAATACGATTCACTGGGGTTACTTCAGTCACGACCTCAAGCCTGTGCTCGAAGTCAACAGCGGCGACACCGTGACGATCGAAACGCTCACCCAACACGCGGCAGATGACTGGGAGCGGATGGTGCAGGGCGATCCTGGCGCGGAAAGCGTGTTCCACTGGAGCGCCGCGCGTAAGAACGTCGACCGCCGCGGCGCGGGCCCCATGGACGCGTCCATCTATGGACGTGGCGCAGGAGAGGGCTTCGGCGTCCATATCTGCACCGGACCGATTGCCGTGCGTGACGCAGAACCGGGCGATGTGCTCGAAGTGCGGATTCTCGACATTCACCCGCGCCGTTGCGCCAATCCCAAGTTCGCCGGGCGCGCGTTCGGCAGTAATGCCGCTGCGTGGTGGGGATTTCACTATCGCGAGTTATTGACCGAGCCGAAGCCACGCGAGGTTGTCACCATCTATGAACTCGATGCCGACGCCACTGCCGGCGAAACTGCCTGCGCACGCGCCGTCTATAACTTCCGCTGGACACCTCAACGCGATCCATTTGGCGTAATGCATCCGACGATCGATTATCCCGGTGTGCCAGTCGATCACTCAACCGTCGTTGAAAATCACGACATCCTGAAGAACGTGAAAATTCCGGTGCGTCCGCACTTCGGCGTGATCAGCGTCGCGCCGCAGCAGGACGGTCTGATCGATTCGATTCCGCCGTCGACGTTCGGCGGAAATCTGGACAACTGGCGCGTAACGCGCGGAGCGAGCGTGTTCTTGCCAGTTGGGGTGCCGGGCGCTCTGCTCTCGATTGGCGACCCGCATGCGTCGCAAGGAGACTCAGAACTGTGCGGCACCGCGATCGAGTGTTCGCTCACCGGCGACTTTCAACTGGTGATTCACAAGAAAGAGTCGCTTGACGGCCAGGCATTTGCGGACCTCACCTATCCGCTAGTCGAAACCGTCGACGAATGGGTACTTCACGGCTTCAGCTATCCCAACTATCTGGCCGAGTTCGGCACAAGCGCGCAAAGCGCGGTATATGAAAAATCGACCCTCGATCTCGCGATGCGAGACGCCTTCATCAAAACGCGGCGCTTCCTGATGACGACCAAAGGCCTTTCAGAAGATGAAGCGATCTCGCTAATCTCGGTCGCAGTCGACTTCGGCGTCACGCAGGTGGTAGACGGCAACTGGGGGGTGCACGCGATCATCAGGAAGTCGCTCTTCACCGCGTGAAGTCGCGCGTGTGACGTCCAATGCGCATGCGGACAAGAGTTTGTTCGCAGCAGGCCCGATGTAGCTATTTTGGTTTCCTTACCATGGGTTCTGACGTGAACACAGGCGTACGCGCCGTTCGACAGGACTCACTGGGCCATGGATTCTCCCGCACATCGCGCGCTGCCCGGCCACGGGCGCTTTGAATATTCGCCGATCAACGGCCGGCCTGTTTATCGCTGGCCTGACGGTTCCCGGCTGGCGGTTTATATCGGCTTCAACATCGAGCACTTTACATTCGGCGGAGGACTAGCAGGCTGTTGAAATTGGGAACGGTGTAAACGGGCTTCGCGGCCCGAGCGTTATGGATATTGTGTTCATGACCTTGAGCGATGAGTGCGATGCGTGGAATGGACGAGATGCAAGAACCGCTGTTCACGACAGTCAAGCTGGAAGACTTTGTACCGGCCGATCATCCGCTGCGACCGATCCGGCTGCTGGTGAACGACGCG
>NZ_JBFOAH010000026.1:0-129790 GCF_040812055.1 Paraburkholderia suaedae
GATACTTTTGCCTGCAGGCAGATTCCTCGGAACCCGCCCACCGCATCGCGCATCAAGCGCCCACACTTATCGGCTGTTAGTTTTTAAAGATCGATCCGCCTCACGTGGCGCAGCACCTGCTTCAACTACCCGGCACTGCGTTCCGTTCTGCGTCGCTGCATCTGCAGCGGAGAAGCGAGATTATGGAGAACGGCCTGCGACCCGTCAACCCCTATCCGCGAATTTCTTTAGGAAACGAACGCCCCGTCTTGCAGCGGTGTGTCGCCGTCCCAACAGCACCCCAATCTAGTTAGACCTCCGAACTAACTTGGATGTTCGTCAGGAAATCGAAACGGAATCAACCAGGCAATCCACCGCCCTCGCGCGCAATTAAAGTTTGCGTCGCCCCGGCCGTCAACAGAGTTATCCCGCCACTCAAACAATTACCTGCCATGCATCATGATGTCGCGGACCACGTCGACGAAAACTCGCCTTCCGCGCTATCGCCGGCGCTCAGTCCGGTAGCGGTGCCCGTTGGCACGCCCCTCGACTGGCCGATCGTCGACAGCGACGGAACGTTGCTTTTCGCTAGTGGGACCATCCTCGCGACCACGCACGAGCGTGATTTCCTGTTCGGCAACTTCCATCCGCAGCGCGGCGATCTGCCGGACACGGCCGGCCAGGCGCCGACCAATAGCGCGCAGCCGACCGATTCGAGCAATTCGCCGACACTCAGGGACATGCATCTGGAAATAGGCGCATTGATCGGCATGCGTTCGCAGCTTGGCAGCGGCGCGCCAATGCAACCGTGCCGCATCATCGGCTACGCGCCGAATCAGGCGCTGTTCGTCACGCCGCCGATGCACGATGGCCGCACGCTGCCGCTCGCGCCGGGCGAAAACATCGAGATCGTCGCAATCGCGAGCCACGCGGTGTTTCGCTTCGTCTGCACGGTGGAAGCGCTCTGCCGCACGCCATTCGACTACGTCGTGCTGTCGAAGCCCGGCGCGATCCGCCGGCTACGCGAGCGCAAGTCGATCCGCGTTCGCGCACACCTGGCGGTGCGCTTCGCTCTCGGCGAGACGGGTGAATCGTACGAAGGGCTCGGCTGCGCGAAAGGCATCAGCGCACTCGGCATGTCGTTGAGCGCTTCGTGGACCGTGGGCGCGGTGGGTGAGCGGCTGCGGGTTGCCTTCCGCCTGAAGTCGGCGGACCTCGACATGGAAATAGAGACCAGCGCGATCATTCGCAATGTGCAAAAAGGCAGCGCGCCAGGCGAGCCTTCGCATCACGGGCTAGAATTCGATCGACTCGACGCGGCTCAGCAGATGGCGATGAAGGTCTACGTATTCGATCGCCAGGACGACGTGCTGTACTGGTCGAACGGCTCGAAATAGATGGCGCGGGAACGATCGGCGGCGCAGTCCACGCACCGCTCGGCTGCTCAACCAATCAGTTCTTCGGGAGCAAAGCACCGCGCGCCCCACTCGCCGGCGATCGCCGCACAGCGTCCTAGCGGGATCATCTCGCGTTCGAAATCGACGAATACGATCTCGTCCGCCGCGCGCGGGCGAGTTGGCTCGTCGCGTGTGCGGCCGTCGGTCAAGATCCACAACCAGCGCTGCTGGGCTGGCCTGAGTCTCGCACGACGTTCGAGCAACTGCGCCGCCCGGCCAATGCCGGCACCCAGCGGCGTGCCGCCGCCGCCGCCCACCGGTCTGAGCCACCGCTCGTTCCACCAGCGCGGTACAGCAGGGCCGAAGCGCACGTCCGCGCCGGCACCGCCGAAACAGATCAGCGCAGCCTCGTGGCGCGCGGCGCTCGCACGGTCGAACAGCGCGATCAGCAGACCCTTGGCGAGCGCGAGGCGCTGCTGCGCCAGCATGGAGCCGGAGCAGTCGAGCACGAAGCAATGCAACACACCGCCGCGCGGCGCCTCGCGCACGAAGCGCAAATGCTCGGCATGCAGTGTCTGCTGTCGCATGGCGGCGAGCGTCTGCGGCCATGCGATGCGTGTGCCTGGCTGGCCGCGCGAATCGACCCGCAAACGGCCGAGTGCATCTGCGCCTGCGCGTTGTTGCCATCGAAAACCGCTGCGCGAGTCAGCGGCGGCGCCCTTCCGATGGCTCAGCGTTTTTTTGCGTCGAGCGGCAACACGCGTTTGACGTGCGTGGTCGCGGCGGGTTCGGGTGGCAGGTAGCCCCAATCGTTCTCGCCCTCGACGGCGGGCGACCGCGCGGCTTCTAGCGCAGACGCAGCCGAATGGTCCGCGTTGGAAGCCGTTTGCCGATCTGCTGCGCCGTCACGCGCGTCGCTCTCCGCTGGCCCGTCATCCTGACGACGCTGCCGGCGCCGATGCATCAGCACGGCTTCAGCAACGCACTCCACGTGCCGCACCGTCACCGCCCCCGCCTGCTCCAGTGCGGCCAGCGCACGCGCGGCGCGCAGCATCACGAGATCGGCGCGCAAGCCATCCACGGCCGCGTCGATGCACAACGCGCTGACGTGCGCGTGCACCGCGTCGTCGAACGCGAGTTGCGGCAGCGCGTTGCGCGCCGCCCGAATCCGCTCAACGTATTGCGCCTGCTGCTGCGCGTAGCCGGTGCGAAACGCTCGCGGATCGAGATCGAACGCGAGCCGCGCTTTCACGATCGCCTGGCGCACCTGTGGCTCGAAGCAATTCTGCAACGCCACCATCAAGCCGAAGCGGTCGATCAATTGCGGCCGCAACTCGCCTTCCTCGGGATTCATCGTGCCGATTAGCACGAAGCGCGCGTCGTGGCTGTGCGACACGCCGTCGCGTTCGACGGTATTGACGCCACTGGCCGCGGCGTCGAGTAATGCATCGACGAGCGCGTCCGGTAGCAGGTTGACTTCATCGACATACAGCACGCCCTCGTGTGCTTTCGCAAGCAGGCCCGGCGAAAAACCCACGGCGCCATCGCGCAACACCGTTTCGATATCCAGCGTGCCGATCAGCCGATCCTCGCTTGCGCCGAGCGGCAGGTTCACCAGTTGCCCTTGCGGCAACAACTCGGCGAGCGCACGCGCCGCGGTCGACTTGGCCGTACCGCGCGGCCCGCTCACGAGCACGCCGCCCAGCCCGGGATCGATCGCGGCGAGCAGCAGCGCCTGTTGCAACGGCGCCTGACCGATCAGCGCGGCAAACGGAAAAGCGGGCCGCTGGCTGGGCCGCCCGTTCACCTGCTGGATTGCTGCCGGCTCTGCTGCATTCATGTCTGGCTTCCTTCCATATACTGCTCGCTAGCAAGCAGATGCTGTTCGACCTGCAACCGATAGTCGCCCGGCGCCTGCCACAAACCGCGCTGCATCGCTTCGAGCAAACGCTCGCAGATCGAATGCAACGCATGCGGGTTGTGCCGCTGCAAGAACTCGCGAGTATCGGCGTCGTTCAGGTAAGCATCCGTGACGAGCCCATATTGATGATCGGCGATCACGCGCGCGGTCGCGTCGTAACCATACAGATAGTCGACGGTCGCGGCGATCTCCGCCGCGCCCTTGTAGCCGTGACGCTTCGCGCCATCGAGCCATTTCGGGTTGACCACGCGCGAGCGGATCACCCGCGCGATCTCCTCATGCAGCGTGCGCACGCGCGGCGCGGCCGGGTTGCTGTGATCCGCGTGATAGACGCTCGGCTGACTGCCGGCCAGATGCCGCACCGCCGCGACCATGCCGCCCTGGAACTGGTAATAGTCGTTCGAATCGAGGACGTCGTGTTCGCGATTGTCCTGGTTCTGCAGCACTACGTCGAGCGCGGCGAGACGCGTGCCGAACGCATGGCGCGCCTCTTCGCCTGCGCTCTTTTGCGTGTACGCATAACCGCCCCACGCCTGGTACGCATTGGCCAGATCCGCATCGGTTTGCCATTGCCGGGTGTCGATGAGTTCCTGCAGACCCGCGCCATACGCGCCGGGCCTCGCGCTGAACACGCGCCAGCCGGCGCGCTTGCGCGCCTCCCCGGCGTCCATGCCACGCGCGACGAGCGCATCGCGCTCGCGCTGCACGCGTGCGCGGATCGGATTCAGCGCTTCGGGTTCGTCGAGTTCGGCGACGGCCTGCACGGCGGCGTCGAACAGGTGCATGACGTTCGCAAACGCGTCGCGAAAGAAGCCCGACACACGCAACGTGACGTCGATACGCGGGCGGTCGAACGCTTCGATCGGCATGATCTCGAAGTCGGTCACGCGATGACTGCCGGGCGCCCATTTCGGCCGCACGCCCAGCAGCGCGAGCGCCTGTGCGATGTCGTCGCCGCCGGTGCGCATCGTCGCGGTGCCCCACACGGAGAGCCCGATTGCACGCGGATAATCGCCGTGTTCCTGCAGATGCCGCTCGATCAACTGCTGCGCGGATTTCAGTCCAAGCGACCATGCGGCTTGCGTCGGAACCGCGCGCGTGTCGACCGAATAGAAATTGCGGCCGGTGGGCAGCACGTCGGGCCGCCCGCGCGATGGCGAACCGCTCGGCCCCGGCGGTACGAAGCGTCCTTCGAGCCCGCGCTTGAGCTGCAGCATCTCCTGCGGACCGCATGCATCGAGCCGTGGCAGTACATCGTCGCGCAAACGTGCGAGCACCGCTTGGGCTCGCGGCAGCGTTCCGGCTTGCGGTGTTTCGCGCGGTGTCGAGCACGGCGGCGTGTCGTCCCCATCGCGCCGCTCGCCGCAGACGCCGCTCAACATGCGCGCCGCGAGCAGTTCCAGCCGCTCGTGCGTATCGCCGCAGTGCCGCCACGGCGCATCGCTCACCTGCTGCAGCACTTGCGGCCTAGGCCCTTCCCACACTGCCGACCAATCCACCGACAACGGATCGAACAGATGATCGATGCGCAGATCGCGCGCGAGTGCGTCGATCAAGCCGGCTTTGCCGCCTTGTCCGTCGCCGACCGGAAAGCGCGCCAGCGCGAGCAGCGTATCGCGCCGCTGCACGCCGCCCGGCGACTGCCCGAACGTGTGCAAGCCGTCGCGAATCTGCGCTTCCTTCAGCTCGCACAGCCACGCATCGACGCGCGTGAGCAGCGCGTCCTCGTCGTCTTGCCCGTTCGGCGCAGCGAGGCTCAGCTCGTCGTGCAGCCTGTGCTCGACGATGGTCGCGAGAATCGTGCGTCGCAACAGCTTCGAGCGGCGCGGATCGACCATCATTGCTTCGTAGTACTCATCGACCTGGCGTTCGAGGTCCTGCAACGGCCCGTAGCTTTCCGCGCGCGTGAGCGGCGGCATCAGATGATCGATGATGACGGCCTGGGCGCGGCGTTTGGCCTGGCTGCCCTCGCCCGGATCGTTGACGATGAACGGATACAGATGCGGCATCGGTCCCAGAATGAGATCGGGCCAGCACGCATCGCTCAACGCGACGCTCTTGCCAGGCAGCCATTCGAGATTGCCGTGCTTGCCCACATGTACGACCGCGTCGATGCCGAACTGGTGACGCAGCCAGAAATAGAACGCAAGGTACGCATGCGGCGGTACGAGCTCCGCGTCGTGATAGCTCGCATAGTCGCCTTGCTCGCGCGAGCGCGACGGCTGGATGCCGACGAACACGTGCCCGCAGCGCCATCCCGCGATCATGAAACGGCCGCGCCGCAACGTCGGGTCGTGCTCAGGCGTGCCCCAGCGCGCGTTCAATGCCTGCCGCGCGGCGGCCGGCAACGCGTTGAAGTGCGTCAGATAGTCATCGAGCGCGAGGCTTTGCAAGGCGGGGCGCAGATCGCGGACCACGGGATCGTTGGTCACGCCCTCGGTGAGCTTTTTCAGCAGTGCGTCGCCGTGCGCGGGCAACGGCGCGAGACGATAGCCCTCGCCGCGCAACATCGACAGAATGCCGACCACCGAGGCCGGCGTATCGAGCCCCACGCCATTGCCGATGCGCCCTTCGCTCATCGGATAGTTCGCGAGGATCAACGCGAGTTTCTTGTCCGCGTTATCGAGCGAACGCAGACGGCACCAGCGGCGGCTCAGTTCCGCAAGAAAGCCGACGCGTTCGAGGTCCGGCTGATAACGGACCACGTCGACCTGGGTATGCGGGCAGCGATACGCGAGCCCTTTGAAGCTGATCGCGCGCGTAATGATGCGGCCGTCCACTTCCGGCAGCGCGATATGCATCGCGATGTCGCGCGAGTTGAGGCCGTGGTTGTCCTTGAGCCAGTCGTCGCGATTGCCGCCGCTCAGAATCACCTGAAACACCGGCGCATCGCCGGCAAGCGCGAGCGGCTCGGGGTCGTCGATTGCGGACGCGGCGAAGGCGGTCGTATTCAGCACCAGCGCGGCTTCGTGCTGCGCGCACAAGGTCTGCACGATTTCGCGGCTCATCGCGTCTTTGAGCGAGGTGATAGCGATGGGTAGCGGATTGAGACCTTGCGATTGGAGCGCGTCGATTAGCGCGTCGAACACCGCCGTATTGGCGGCCTGCAGATGCGCCTTATAGAACAGGATCGCCGCGACCGGCGCCCCCGGCTGCCAGCGCGCCTGCCAGTCGGCGATGGTCGGCGTGTCATGCCCGGGATGGTAGAGCGACGCGGCCGGCAACGCGCGCGGCGGCGCCGGCTCGGCCCCATAGCTGAAGACGCGGTATGCGATGCAGCGCAGAAAAGCTTCGGCATTCTGCGCGCCGCCTTCGCGCAGATAGCGCCATAGCTGATGGCACAACGCGGCGTCCGCCGTGCTGCGCGCGAGCAGGTTCGGATCTTCCTGCAAGTCGCCGGAAAACATCGCAAGGGTCTGCTGCTTGCGCTGCGCGAGCGCGACCACCTGTTCGATCCCATACGGCCAGTAGGCCTCGCCGCCGAGGTGATCGACCACCACCACGCGCGCGTGCTGCAGCACGTCCTCGACATAGAAGTCGACCGAGGCCGGTTGCCGCAGATACGTGACGTTCGCGAGCCGCACACTGGGAAAGCCCGCGCCCAGCCGCGGGACCACGCTGGCGAGCAATGACAGTGTGGTGTCGGCGGAACTCAGCACGACGATGTCGGCGGGCTGCTGATCGATACGGATCACGCCCTGCGTATCGTCGACAAAGCCGCCCGGCGTCGTGCGCAGCAGATGCATGAGCGCTCAGGCCTCGCGTGCTTCGACGTTCGACTGCATGGCAAGCGCCGTATCGAACGCACGCTGCAGCGCGGCTTGATCGAGGTCTTCGCCAATTAGCACGAAGCGGCTTTGCGCGCCTTCGCCTGCCTGCCAGCGCCGGTCGAAATAACTGTCGAAGCGCCGCCCCACGCCCTGGATCACGAGCCGCATCGCCGCGCCCGGCAATGCCGCGAAACCTTTGACGCGGCAAATCGTGTGGGTTTCCACCAGCGCTTGCAGCGCGGCGATCACCGTTTCGCGCGACGGCGCGTTCGCGTGCACGACCACGGAATCGAATTCGTCGTGGTGATGATCGGCGTCGTCGGCCGAGCCGTGATGATCGTGGCGCAGGTGGATGGTTTCTTCCGACGCCGCTTCGAGACCCAGCAGCGCATGCAGATCGAGCTGGCCCATGTGTGCGCGCACGATCTTCACCTGCGGCGGAATCTCTTCGCGAATGACGGCTTCGACCGCGCGTTGCTGCGCGTCGTCGAGCAGATCGGTCTTGTTCAGAATCACCAGGTCTGCCGCGGACAATTGATCCTCGAACAGCTCGTGCAGCGGCGACTCGTGATCCAGATTCGGATCGGCCTTGCGCTGGGCGTCCACGGCAACGGGGTTGTCGGCGAACTGGCCGCTTGCGGCAGCCGGTCCGTCGACTACGGTCACGACTGCATCGACGGTGAAGCTGTTCTTGATCTGCGGCCAGTTGAATGCTTTCACCAGCGGCTTGGGCAGCGCGAGCCCGGAGGTTTCGATCAGCACGTGATCGATCTGCTCGCGGCGCTCCACGAGCCTTTCCATCACCGGAAAGAACTCTTCCTGCACGGTGCAGCACAGGCAGCCGTTCGCGAGTTCATAGAGCTGGCCTTCGGTCTCGACGCCGTTCTCGTCGCAACCGACTCCGCAACCCTTGAGAATTTCCCCGTCGATGCCGAGCTCGCCGAACTCGTTGACGATCACTGCGATGCGCTTGCCGCCCGCATGCTGAAGAATGTGCCGCAGCAACGTGGTCTTGCCGCTGCCGAGAAAGCCGGTGACGATGGTGACAGGGATCTTGCGCATTTGCGTTTGCATCGTGAGGTCCATTCGTAGGCGTTGCGCTAGCGTGCCGGCGTGTGCACCCGTTTGTCTGCTGGAGTCGGAGCGGCGAAGCTGCGCGGGGCGCAAGCTCTGTGAGCCGGGACTATCACGACATACGGGGACGAACGACGGCGTTGCCGCGGCAACGTGGAAAACGCGTCACAGCGCGAACACGGCGCGCGGAAAACGGCAATGAGGTCATGGACGCGCCGTCGCATCCCCGCGACGTGCGTCCTGCTTATCTGGCTGATACCCGGGGTGGCGACCGCGCCGCTTCCCCTTCCCGGGCGAGTGATTTCTCGTCCAGTGGTCCTATGCCGACGCGGCCTTGCGCGTGGACATCGAAGCCGGCTTTGCGACGCCTGGCGGTGAAGCCGGCGCTGCTTTCCGCTTACCGTTGCGGGGTAGTCCGCATGCCGCGCATGGGTGGCATATGACAACGCATATCCTTTTGATTCAAAGGTTTAGCGGCGTAACGCACCGCAATGCAACGTATGACAACGCCCCGCGGCTTCGCCATGGCTTCCCATCGGGTTCCGTTAAAGCGACCAGAAGCAACAGCATTATGCAACGCATCGCATCACACGAGAACTGCCTGACTCCATCCGCCGGGCCGGGCGCCAAGTGCAAGCCCTTTCGAAATCCCGTCGCTACCGAAAGAAACGCTGCGCAATGCCCGCAATTTCGGAGCGGGGTTGGAGATACCTTGCGAGCGCGACCGGTCGGCTTGGGAAATCACAATTGTTGACACTCTCGTTTCAACCGGAACCCGCCAGGAACGGTCAGGCAATTGCAACACCCGGATCGCCGACCATTGACGTATGTGTTCCTCGACCTCGGACACTGGAGCATGAATCGGTCTCCTATAAAATGGCCTTGAACCCGAACACGGCGCTTGCGCGCGACCTCAGGCGAGCGCGGCCGTGAAGCGAAACATAATTGGGAAGATGGGGTTGTAGATGCAAAATAATCAGCAGGGAACACCGCACGCCGCTCCAGGCCGGGAGCTCTTCGCGCGGCGCCTCCTCATCGGCATTTTCCAAGGATTGGTACTGTATCTGCTCATCAACGCTGCGCATCATCGCAGCGGCATCGCAACTATCCCGCTTCTGTTGTTTCCCCTGCTCCTTGTTGCGCTATTCATCCCGCCAGTGCTTATCGTGGGCCTCCAACGAATGAGGGGCGCCCGGCTCGCGATGTGGGCCGCCGTGCTCGCCGCAGTTGTGGCAATCCTTGGCTTTCACGACGCGTGGCGATCGGCGGGCGCTGGAATTGTCGGCCTGCAACCATCCGACCACACCGGGGTCCCCCTGCCGTCAATGGCAGTGATCTTCTACAGCGGCGTAGTTGTATTTATCGCTTATTGCCTCGTTCTCGCCGGCGAGGCTGCAAGGTCGTGGTTTGCCCCCTACGAGTCGTACTTCGAATTCAGTTGGAAGCTCGGGCTCCAGGTCTGCCTGTCCGGGTTGTTTGTTGGTGCGCTGTTTCTGGTGCTCTTGCTCGGGGCAGCGCTTTTCCTGTTGCTGAAGTTGCATTTCCTCGAGCAACTCTTGCGCGAATCGTGGTTCAACATTCCCGTGAGCGCGATCGCGTTTGCGTCAGCCCTGCACATCACCGACGTGAGGCCAGACATCATCCGGGGCTCGCGCACCCTTGTCCTGTCGCTTCTCTCGTGGCTGCTCCTCGTCCTCGTTGTCATCGTTGGCGGATTCCTCGCATCCCTGCCGTTCACCGGACTCGGATTGCTATGGGCCACGCGATCCGCTACGCCAATCCTGCTCGGCGTCGCGGCGTTAAAAATAGTCTTCGTGAACGCTGTTTTCAAGGGCGGCCCAAGCTCCGATCCCGCACCGCGAGTGCTGCGTGTCTGTATGAGAATTTCCTGCCTGATACTTCCAGTGCTGGTGATACTTGCGACTTACGCGCTTGCGCTGCGGATCGAGCAATATGGGCTCACGCCGCACCGTATTCTGGCGTGTGCGGAAACGTTCGTGGCTTACTTCTATGCCATCGGCTATGCGTGGGCGGCCCTTGCCCGCACTGACACCCTTGCGAGGATCGCACCCGTGAACGTGATCACGGCCTGGGTATCAGTCGCTGTCCTCGTTGCTGTGTTCACGCCGTTGGCTGACCCGGCACGTCTGTCAGTGGACAGCCAGGTAGACCGTCTGCTCGCGGGTAGGGTTGAGCCCGACAAATTCGATTACGACTTCCTGCGGTACGAATCCGCGAAATACGGGCGGCAGGCGCTCGCGCGGCTGCAGGGGGAGACCCAGGCAACGAATGCCGCGGCCGTTCGCGAACTGAGCACGCAGGCTGCACGTCAGCCCGATCGCGGCCTTGTGGGCGCAGGCCGTCCGGATGCTGCGGCGCTGGCCCTCAACATCGTGTCGCGCACTCCGGGGCGGCCGGTTCCGGCGTCATTTCTCTCGAAGGACTGGCAGCGCGCCGCGCAAACGTCGATGCTCCCGGGCTGCCTGAACCTTGGCTCGGTGAAGTGTGACGCTTACCTCGTCGACGTGACCGGCGATCACAAGTCTAACGTGGTGCTCTTCCCGCACAGCGAAAGTATTGGTTTCGTGTTCGACGAGTCCAGCGATAGCGATTGGCAACTGGTGGGCAAATTTTCGATCGCACCGGACTGCGCTGCGGTTCGCGATGCGTTGGCGAAGGGGACTTTTCAACTCGTTGAACCGCGACTTCGAGACATTCAGGTCAATGGTCGACGCGTCGAAGTAGAGGCGACGCCGGCGCGCGGCACAGTGTGCTCGAGATAGCAGGTACTGGCATAAGAGCGGTAGAGTGGCCGAGTGGTTCGATCCGGTCGGGCGGGGCGTCGCGGGACGTCAGGCGTATTTTCTCGAAGCGGCGAGCACCGCCAGCGCGGCGGCGTTCTCAGTATCGGGCAGGCCGCCATGTGCTATCGTAAGCGCGCGTTTGGTGCCCGCACATGCATTCGCGTGTGCAGTTAAACGGGAAACAGGCCGCGCGTCGTGCGCTCAACCTGTGCTGTCCCCGCAACGGTAAGCGACCAGCGACGCCAGATTCATCTCTGTTGCGCCGCGCATGTGTTTTCAATGCCACTGTCCGACGAATCCGGACGGGAAGGCAAAGCGCATGAGGCCGCCAGCCCGGATACCGGCCAGACGCGGAGGCGGCGAATCTCACGCCGCCGGCCGCCGGAATCCGCGAGGGACGGATGTGAAGGCGCACAGCGCGACGTCGCGCGCAGGCTGGTGTTTTCCCGAGGGAAGCATTGAAGGCCGCATGTTCGTCGCGCCCGAATCCGTAGCACCGTATGACCTCGATATTCGCCGCCCTGCAGTTCTTCGCACCTTGCCTCTTCCCATCCATCACGCCGTGGCGCGCGCCATGCACGCCCCGATGACGCGCGCATGGCTGATCGGCGCAGGCCCGGGCGACGTCGAACTGATGACGCTCAAGGCAACCCGCGCGCTGGCGCAAGCCGACGTGGTGCTGGTCGACGATCTGGTGAACCGCGAGGTGCTGCAATTCGCGCGCGCCGATGCGCTGGTGCTTTACGTCGGCAAACGCGGCGGGCATCCGTCGACGCCGCAAGCCGGCATCGTCGCGCAGATGCTCGAGCATCTGCGTGCCGGGCGCAGTGTCGCGCGGCTGAAGGGCGGCGATCCGTTCGTGTTCGGCCGGGGTGGCGAGGAACTGCAAGCGCTGCACGCGGCAGGCATCGAGGTGGAAGTCATCAACGGCGTCACCGCGGGAATCGCGGCACCCGCCGCGATCGGCATTCCGGTCACGCACCGCGATTATGCGCAGGGCGTGGTGTTCGTCACAGGACATGGCGCGAGCAGCGGCGAGCCGGATTGGGCCGCGCTCGCCGCCACGCGCATGACACTGGTCATCTACATGGGGATGCGGCGGCTCGCAGCGATCGTCGGCGCGTTGCGCACGGCCGGCATGGCCGACGATACGCCGTGCGCGGCGATCGAATCGGCGACGCGTCCTGACCAACGTCACGTGCTTGCCCGCCTCGGCGACTTTGCCGACGCGGTCGCGCGTGCCGGGCTCGGCTCGCCGGCGATCGTGGTGATCGGCGGGGTGGCGTCGCTCGCGTTGGCGCGGGCAGCGGCGCAAGCCGAAGAGGCTCATCAAGCCGATGCGGCGGCCCCGCTGCCGACATCGGAAGCGGATAGCCCATGAAAACGCTAAGCGTCGGTATCGGTTGCCGCCTGCACAGTTCGGCCGAGCAGATCGAGGCGGCGGTGCGCATCGCGCTCGGCATGCGTGCATTCGATGAGATCCGCGTAGTCGCCTCGGTCGACACCAAAGCGAACGAAGCAGGTCTGCTCGCGTTTTGCGCACATCATTCGCTGCCGCTGCAATTGTTCAGCCGTGAGCAGATCGCGGCAATTACAGTGGAGAAGCCATCGTCGATGGTGCGCGAGCATCTCGGCGCGGATGGCGTCTGCGAACCGTGCGCACTGCTCGCCGCGTCGGCGCAACCTGGTGTTGCGTATGCCACGCCCGAGGCCCCCGACGCGCGAACGCCACCCCCGGCGCCACGCGCGCCCCGCTCCGCGCCCGCCCGCCTGCTCGTATGCAAGATGCCGCACGCCGGTGTAACGGTAGCGATCGCCACCAACAGCGTGCACGCGGGCCACACAACGCCAGCGAACCACGACACTCACCAAGAGGACCTTCGATGAAAACCGATCCCGAATCGCATCACCGCATGACCGAGCGCCGGCGCGAAGGCCATGAGAAGAAGCAGGCCAGCGCCACCGTCGAAAAGGGCCTGCTGATCGTCAACACCGGCACCGGCAAAGGCAAGACCACCGCCGCGTTCGGCATGGCCGTGCGCGTACTCGGCCACGGCATGCGCCTGGGCGTCGTGCAATTCATCAAGGGCGCGCTGCATACCTCGGAGCGCGACTTCCTCGGCGCGATCGCCAACTGCGATTTCGTCACGATGGGCGACGGCTACACCTGGAATACGCAGAACCGCGACGCCGACATGGCCACCGCGCGCAAAGGCTGGAACGAAGCGCGCCGGATGATCGAAAGCGGCGAGTACCAGATGGTCATTCTCGACGAGCTGAATACGGTGCTGAAGTACGAATACCTGCCGCTCGACGAAGTGCTGGCGGTGCTGAACGCGCGGCCCGCAATGCTGCACGTGGTCGTGACCGGCCGCCACGCGCCGGACGCGTTGATCGAAGCCGCCGACCTCGTCACCGAAATGCGCATCGTCAAGCATCCGTATCGCGAGCAAGGTGTGAAAGCGCAGCGCGGCGTGGAGTTCTGAGCGATGCCCGCGCCCCGCGATGAGACATCCGTCGGAGCGTCCCCCGAAGGGTCGTCGGCCGGAGCCTGCCCTGCGCTGTTCATCAGCGCCCCCGCTTCCGGGCAAGGCAAGACCACCATCACGGCCGGTCTGGCACGCTATCATCGACGGCTGGGACGGCGCGTGCGGGTCTTCAAGACCGGCCCGGACTTTCTCGACCCGATGATCCTCGAGCGCGCAAGCGGTGCGCCGGTGTTTTCGCTCGACTTGTGGATGGTCGGCCAGGCCGCCTGTCGCACTCTGCTCGCGCAGGCGGCGGCCGAGTCCGATCTGATTCTGATCGAAGGCGTGATGGGGCTGTTCGACGGCACCCCGAGCAGCGCGGATCTGGCCACGGTCTTCGGTGTGCCGGTGCTGGCGGTGATCTCCGCCACGGCGATGGCGCAGACCTTCGGGGCAGTCGCGTTCGGCCTCGCACGCTTTCGGCCGCAGGTGCCGTTTTACGGCGTGCTCGCGAATCGCGTCGGCTCCGCGCGCCATGCGCACATGCTCGAGGAAGCACTGCCACCCGACCTGCGCTGGTGCGGACACATCGCGGCGAGCGATGAAATCGCCTTGCCCGATCGCCATCTGGGCTTGCACCAGGCGGCCGAGATCGACGATCTGGACGCGCGCCTCGAGCGCGCCGCCGATACGCTCGAAGCGACCGCGCTGGCCACGTTGCCGCCGCCGGTCCACTTCGGCGCAGCGGTGCCGCAAGTGCTGCCGCGTCTGCTGGAAGGCGAGCGGATCGCGATTGCCCGCGATGCGGCGTTTTCGTTCGTCTATCCGGCGAACGTCGCGTTGCTGGAAGCGCTCGGCGCACACATCGACTACTTCTCGCCGCTCGCCGACGAAGCAGTGCCCGCCGACGCCCACGCGCTCTACCTGCCCGGCGGTTACCCCGAACTGCACGCGACGACCCTCGCCGCCAACACGCGCAGCGCCGCGTCGATCCGCGCGCACGCGGGCGCCGGCAAAACCATCGTCGCGGAATGCGGCGGCATGCTCTACCTGCTGGAGCGATTGACCGACACGCAGGGCGCCAGCACGCCGATGCTCGGCCTGCTGCCGGGCCACGCGACGATGCAAACGCGCTTCACCGCACTCGGCATGCAGCAGATCGACAGCCTGCACGGGCCGCTGACCGGGCACACGTTTCATTACTCGACGCTGAACACCTCGCTCGTGCCGCTGCGTTCGGCCACGCGGGCGCACAGCGACGCGCCCGGCGAGGCGCTCTACCGCGCGGGCTCGATCGTGGCGACATACATGCATGCTTATTGGCCCTCCAACCCGGCCTTCACGGCCGCACTCTTCCATGGCGAAGCCTTTTAACGACTTCGAGCGCGACGCGGTTTATCGCGCCATCTACGAGCGGCGCGACATGCGCCATTTCGTGCCCGGCGCGGTCGATTCCGTCGTGCTGCGGCGTCTGCTCGATGCCGCGCATCACGCCCCGAGCGTCGGCTATATGCAGCCGTGGCGAATCGCGCGCATCACGGACCCGGCGCTGCGCACGGCGTTGCACGCAACGGTCGAAAGCGAACGGCTCGCCACCGCCGACGCGCTCGGCAAACGCCGCGACGAGTTCATGAAGCTGAAAGTGGAAGGCATGCTGGAGTGCGGCGAACTTTTGGTGATCGCGCTGATGGACGGGCGCGAGCAGCATATCTTCGGGCGCCGCACCTTGCCGGAGATGGACCTCGCGTCGGTCGCGTGCGCGATCCAGAACATGTGGCTGGCTGCGCGCGCCGAAGGCCTCGGCATGGGCTGGGTGTCGCTGTTCGACGTCGACGCGGTGCGCGCGCTGCTGCACATGCCCGCAGGCGCGCGACCGGTGGCGATTCTGTGTCTCGGCCACGTGGAGAGGTTTTACAGCGAGCCGATGCTGGAAACCGAGCGCTGGGCGAGCCGCCTGCCGCTCGCCGATTGCGTGTTCGAGAACCGCTGGCCCGAAGCTCAAGCCGACACAAGCGCCGACGCCGAACCCGACACCGACGTCACCGCGCCATAGCGCCTGCTTGTCACGGTGCCAGCGGCTTCACCGACACCACCATCGGCACGCCGCTAGCCTTGTCCGGCTGGAGTTTCACGCGCCAGTCGTGCGGCGCGTCGAACGGAAACCTGGCGAGCGCGCTTTTCACGAGCATCGGCATGGCATGCGACGGATCAGCATCGCGATCGGCGATGACCGCGCTGACCTTGTAGCGCTCCTCGCCGCCCGGGCGCTCGAAAAACCGCAGCGTCAACGAATGCCGGTACGCGGGTCCTCCGAACAGCGAGACCGGCACATCCGGCTTCGGACACTCGCGCGGCGCGCAATCGCCCGCGCTCACGCCGACCGCAAGCGGCCGCGTGTCGTAAGCGATCGATAGCAAAAAGTGCGCGGGCTGGCCCGCCGCATCGACGAAGCCGCGCCTCGCCAGCTCGTCGCGCAGCAGCGCCTCGAACCGCGGATGCTCCGCGCTCGCGTCCTGCGACGGCAAGCGCGCGATCGTGTAGGTCGGCTCGCCTTGCAGCGCGGCTGCGGGCGTCGCGGTGTGCACGTCCGCGTTCAAACCCGCGCAACCGGCGAGACTCGCCGCAACCAGCGCGGCAGACAGGAGGGCGACTTTTGGCATCTTCTCGCTTCGATTAGCTACGTGTTGACAGGTCATGAACGCAATGCGCGCGATGCGTAGGAGTGCGCGTCCTCCAGCGCCGGCAGCCAGACCGTGAACGCAGTGCCCTCGCCGGGCGCGCTGATGACATCGACATCGCCGCCGTGGCGCGTGACTACGGTCTTGACGAACGCCATGCCTAAGCCCGCCCCGCCCACCTCCGGCCGCTGCGTCGTATGAAAGCGGCGAAAGCGCTCGAACAGCCCCGCCTGCTGCTCCTTCGGAATCCCGTAGCCCTGGTCGCGGATCGTGCATGACACGCGCCGCGCGGCGCCGGGCACGGTGGCCGGGCTCGGGCTCGAGCTTGCGAGGCTGCACACGATGTGCGTATCCGGCGGACTGTACTTGACCGCGTTGTTCAGGATGTTGACGAGCGCGCGCGTCATCAGCGAGCGGTCGGCGCAGACCCAGTGGCCGTCGTCGGCATCGGCATCGCCAAGAGGGTGCGTCTGCAGCGAGATGCGCTTGGCGTGCGCTTGCGGCCAGACTTCGTCGCTGGCGTCCATGAGGAGCAGGCTCAGGCTCACCGGTTCGAGCACATAAGCCTGCGATTCTGCGCGCGCCAGTTGCACGAAGTCGTCGGCGAGCGTCAGCGCGCGTTGCGCATAGCGTTCGATGCGGCCCAGCAGATCGCGCGCCAGCGCCGGTTCGGCGCGGCCGCGCTCCATTTCGACGAGCGCCAGAATCGACGCCTGCGGCGAACGCATGTCGTGCGACAGCAGCCGCAACGCATCTTCCCGTTGACGCTCGGCCGCATGCAAGGCCGACACGTCGACGAGACCCGCGATCCAGCCGGTGGTCTCGCCTTGAGCATTGGTGCACGTTGCGTAGCGCAGCAGATGATCGCGCTCGTCGGCGTCGCGTACCTCGACGCCGTGCGCCATGAGCGCGGCAAATTCGCCGCGCGCCGGATCGAGCAGCGCCGGCCAGTGGGCATGCGCGTAGACGTTGCGTTCGGCATCCGATGCCGCGACCGGGTCTGTCGCGGCCAGGTCTATGGTCTTGACGAGCGTCAGACCGGCGAGCACCGTCTGCATGGGCCGCCCTTCCGGCGACGGCGCGCGCAGCCGTGCGAAATGCGCCTTCGCGGCATGATTGGCGATCAGCACCACGCCTCGCACGTCGCTCACGAGGATCGGCTCGGGCACGCTGTCGAGGCTATCCCAGACGAAGCGCTTCATGTCCTGCACGCGCTGCGCGGCTTGCGCCATCAGCGCCATATGCTGTTCCAGCACATCGCCGCCGAACTCGCGGCGGCGCTGCGGCGTTTCCGGCAACAGACGCGGCTCGTCGGCGAGACGCTGGAGTTCTTCGCGCAGATACGCCATCGTCATTTCGAGGCGCCGCCAGTTCCAGATCGGATAGACGACCACCAGCCCGGCGAGCGCCGGCACCGGCGACATCCAAAGCCGCGCGCCGTAGAGCGCCGCGGCGCTGGCGGCCGCCGCCAAAAGCGCCAGCGCGCCGGTCAGCAGCAGCGAACGGCGCGGCGACAACACCAGGAACCCGGCCAGCAGCGCGGCGAGCGGCGCGAGCGACGCCGCCAACACCAGCCCGCGGGCGGCCGGCTCGATCTCGCGGCCGCTGATCAACGCGTCCAGCACGTTTGCGTGGATATACACGCCGGGCAGCGGGCCCAAGCGGCCGGACACGGGGGTCGCGAAACGATCGTACAAGCCGGACGCACTGACGCCGATCACGACGATGCGGCCGTGCAACTGGTCGGCCGGCACATCCCCCGCGAGCACGCGCGCGAAGCTAAGCCTCGGGTAGGTCTGGGCGTTGCGCCCGAACGGAATCAGAAAGCGGCCTTCGCCACCGTCGTCGCGGACGGCCTGGCGCGCCGCCTGGCCGCCGGGGATCTGCCGCTGTGGCGGCGCATTGGTGTGAAGCGCGCCACGTTCGACCGCATCGGCGACCGGCACCATCAACTGCGGCCAGCGCGAACCGTCGTCGCCCTCGAACCTGGCGACGCTGCGAACAATGCCGTCGCTATCCACCTCGAAATTGATGTGACCGAGAGCCGCTGCAGCGCGCGCAAGCGGCGCGACCGGTTCGACCAGGACGCGGCGGCCTGCATTGTCGGGCGGAGTGAGCAGCACCGGCAGATAGGTCGGGCTCAGCGCGACCGCGTGCGCGAGTTGGGCGTCGTCGGCATTGGGTTCGGTGAACAGCACGTCATAGATCACCGCGGCGGGCCTCGCCTTCGCGAGCTGTTCGAGCAGCTTCGCATGGACGCTGCGCGGCCAGGGCCAGCGCCCGAGCTGGGCGATGCTCGCGTTGTCAATTTCGACCACCACGATATCGGGCAGCAGGGACGGCGCGCGCAGACTCAGAAAACGGTCGTACACCAGTTGATCGACGCTCGCGCTCAGACGGCCCAGCGACGCGAGCAGAATCACTACCACGCCCAGCCCGCCGATGCCGATCCATTCGATCACGAAGCGCCGGCCGGCGCGTCGGCCGAGACGGGCTCGCGGATCGAGACTCAGGCGCGTAGACATGATCGGCAAGAGAATGTGGGGTTCAGGGTCAGGGAGCGGGCCGGCTGGTGCGCCGGCCACGTGAATCTACCAGCGTCAGCGCGCCAGCGTAAATGAGCGGACCGCACTGTTCGTCTGGTAGAAGCGGCCGTTTTCGAATTGCTCCGCGACGATCGTCCAGTAGTAGACGCCGGCCGGCAGGTCGGTGAGCACGAGCTGGCCGCCCGACAGATCGGTGCGGTCGACGATCGGATCACGCAGATCGGATGCCGTGGCCAGCACGAAACGCAAACGCGTCTCGACGTTGCGGCGGCTGCTGACGAGCCAGCGGAATTCGTAGTCGCGGCTGCCGGCGCGCGGTGCGGCCGACGCCTCCACCCCGAGCTGGCGCCGCTCGAACGCGTATACCTGCGGCAGACCGTCGAGTCCGTTTGCGGCGGTCGCGGCGATCCGCACAAAGTAGGTGCCGTCGGGCAGATCGCCGAAATCGGCATGCGGCGCGGCGACCCGCTGGTCGTGGATCAGGTCGAGCTGATCGGCGTCGCGCGAGATCTGCACGCGGTAGCCGAGCGCGTGTTCGGCTGGCACGAGATCGAACGCGACCGTTTTGCCGTCCTGCACCCTGGCCGGCTGCGAAAGCGCGGGCGCGGCAAGCAGCTCGACCGGATCGCCGATTGCGCCACCCGAGCGCGTGACATTGCCGAAGCTCGCCTTGACGAGCCGCTCGGATGCTTGCAGCGGCACACCGGGTAGCGGCCCCGGCTCGCGGCCGCGCTGCCCGAGCGGGTCCACGCCGACCGCGCCGTCGAGCACCGCGACCGCGGTGGTCTGCGCGTCGCCGCTATAAGCGACCTTGAAACGCGTGCCGCGCACGCCCGCCACCACCGACGGCGAGCGGATCTGGAAGCGGTCGTCCGGCCTGACAGCATGCGTGACCTGGCTTTCTACCTCGCCCTGGCGCAATGTGAACACACGATCACTGGCCCCGGTCAGCGCGGTGCGCCGCAGTTTGCCGATGTCGAGCGCGCCGTCCTGCGTGACGGTCACATGCGAGCCGTCCGGCAGCTCGAGTGTGATGAAGCCGTTCGGCCCGGTGCGGATGCGGTCGCCTTCGACGAGCATCGTGGACGCCATCACCGGCACATAGGCGTTCTTGCCGAACGCGTGCTCGGCCGGACCGCTGGTCGCCACCACGCGAGCCGCCTGTGGGTCTTGCCGGAGTTTGCGGGCCGGCAGACGCAGCACGATGCCGGCCGGCATGCGGCGCGGCGCGCACACGTGGTTCAGGCGGCTCAATAACGCCCAGTCGGCTGCATCGTCGAGATAACGGCTGGCGATGTCGTACAGCGAGTCGCCCTCGCGCGTGGTGTACGCAACGTAGGCGGGCGCACTGGCTTTATCGCGTGGCTTGAGCGCGCCTGACGCCGGCGGCTGGGCCAGCGCGGCACCGCACCAGCTCATCGTGACGAGGCCGGCCATCGCCAGCCAGCCGGCCGCACGCCGGAGCTGCATGACGCCGGCGCACACTGCTACCTGCGGGGAGCGGTTCACGCCGGTCCCGCTTGCGAAGCGTCGTCGGCGGCTGCCGGCGGCTCGGCGGCCTCGATGCGTTCAAGCCGGTAGCCATAACCGTAGATCGGCGTGAGACGATAGCCGTGCTCGGGCCGCAGCCCGAGCTTGCTGCGCAGCATCGACATGTGGGTGTCCATCGTGCGTGAGGGAATGTCGGTCGCCTGCTTCCAGATCACGTCGAGAATGTGTGCGCGAGACAAGGGCCGGCTCAGGTGCTGGAACAGCAGCAGTGCCAGCTCGAACTCCTTCTGCGTGACGGCGACTTTCTTGCCATGCACGAGCACGTGCTTGGTGCCCAGATCGAACTCGAATTCGCCGAACACTTCTTTCGACGCGGGCGACTTGAGGTAATAAGCGCGGCGCAACAGCGAACCGACGCGCGCGAGCAGCACCGGGGCCGACACGGGCTTGACCAGATAGTCGTCGGCGCCGGTGTTGAGGATGGACGTCATATCGGTTTCGCGGGCGCGGCTGGTCATGAACAGAACCGGTAAGCGCAGCGAAAGGCTGTCGCGCACCCAGCGCAGCACCTCTTCGCCTGACATGTCGGGGACGTTCCAGTCGAGCACGAGCAAATCGAAAGTCTGGCGCCGCAGCTGCCGCACGAGCTCGCGCCCCGCGTCGTAAGCGTGACAGACATGACCCGCTGCCGACAACGTTTGGCAAACCAGATCGGCCTGAGCCGAATCGTCATCCAGAACCGCAATTCTCATAAAACCCCGCAACGCGACATCGTAATTCGTAACTGGTGGCCGGCGTGCCGGCAAACGACCGCGGTGGCAGCGCCAACACCCACGATCGAGCTTCAGATTCCAACTCCAACTGACGCTCTTTTGCCTTGTGGCCGTCTTGCCGTGCCCTTCCCTCATGGCTCTTTAGCGCTCTCTTTGCGGTATCTCGAAATGACCGCACCGGCGCACTTTGCCAGTTCAACTATTCGGGTCAGCTAATCATAGTCGAAATCGGCTGCCATTTTCCGGGCCCTCGGCAGCGACTACACCCTCTCGGGCGCCGCTTGCAGCATTCTCGTTGCGATCGTCCAAGCTTGGTCCGCAGTTGAATCCGACGTAAAGGTCGTCGCTCTTGCCGTGCGGCCTCGCGCTCGCGCGGTAATTCGCCCGACTGCTCATCTCAATTCAGGCGTTTCCCATTTGCAGCACTTCGATTTAACAATTGGCACGCCAGTATAAGAATAGTCCCAAGATAAATCGTTTAAACATTGTTAAATTTGCAGAGGCGATTGTCTAACCAGGTACATCTCGTAATAGACGTTTATTCAGGATAAGGAAGTCGATGACGTAACGGCAGCCCCCCGAATGGGTTGGTCTCACAGTAGAGGCTTTTTAGAAGCGGACAGGAGAGCGCCGCGGCGCTCTGCGAAGCCTTCGAAAACGCTGCGCGCGGCCGCCTGGCGACGGCGCGCGCGCAGACCTTGAGTCGCTCAGCGGCCGCCTTCGATTTCCGGCATCGGTGCGAACAATGCGTCGAGGTCGTCGTCGGAGAACTTCGCGGCGCCCGCGGCATCTTCGGAGAGAATGCTGTCCGCGAGCCCGGCCTTCTGTTCCTGCAATGCCACGATCTTTTCTTCAATACTGCCCGCGGCAATCAGCTTGTAGACGAACACCGGCTTGTCCTGCCCCAGCCGATGCGCGCGGTCCGTCGCCTGGTTCTCGGCAGCCGGGTTCCACCATGGGTCGTAGTGAATCACCGTATCGGCCGCGGTCAGGTTGAGGCCCACGCCGCCCGCCTTGAGGCTGATCAGGAACAGGGGCACGTCGCCCTTCTGGAAACGCTGCACGGGCGTGATGCGATCGGCCGTGTCGCCGGTCAGCGTCAGGTAGGGAATCGCGGCCTGGTCGAGCGCTTCGGCGATCAGCGACAACATGCCGGTGAACTGCGAAAACAGCAGGACGCGGCGCCCTTCCTCGATCAGCTCCGGCAGCATCGACAGCAACAGATCGAGCTTGGCCGAACGCATCGTGCGGGCGCTCCTGTCGAGCTTGTCCGTCCTGTCGCGCATGGTGGCGGGCACCTCGGCCGGCGGGTTGGCCGCACAGTCCGATGACGCATTCGTCGCGCAAGTCTGCGCCGCCGTGCCGGCCTGTGCGCCTGGTTTCAGCGTTCTCACCAGCCGTGGATCGCAACACACCTGGCGCAGCTTCAGCAACGCGTCGAGCACGATGATATGGCTGCGCGCGAGCCCTTGCGCGCTGACCGCCGCGCGCACCCTCTCCTGCATCGCCGTGCGTACGGTTTCGTAAAGATCGCGCTGCGCACCCTCCAGATCGACGGAACAGACGATAGTCGTTTTAGCCGGCAATTCCTTCGCGACCTCGTCCTTGCGACGCCGCAGCATGAACGGCCGGATGCGGCGCGCGAGCAGCGCGCGGCGCACGCCATCGCCGTTCTTTTCGATGGGACTGCGCCAGCGCCGCGTGAAGTCTTTCTGGCTACCGAGAAACCCCGGCAACAGAAAGTCGAACTGCGACCACAACTCGCCAAGGTGATTCTCCAGCGGCGTGCCCGTCAAACACAGCCGATGCCGCGCGCGCAAGCCGCGGATTGCCTGTGCGGCCTTGGTGGTCGCATTCTTCACGTACTGCGCCTCGTCGAGAATCAGCAGGTGATACTCATGTTCCGCGAGGACTTTCTGGTCGCGCCACAGCAGCGCGTAGGTCGTCAGAATCAGCTCATGTTCGCCGATTAGCTCGAAACGCTCCTTGCGCTGCGGGCCGTTCAGCACCAGCACTGTCAGCTCGGGAGCGAAGCGCCGCGCTTCCTCGCGCCAGTTGTGCACGAGCGTGGTCGGCACGACGATCAGCGCCGGGCGGGTCAGGCGCCCCGCTTCCTTCTCCGCGAGAATGTGCGCGAGCGTCTGCACGGTCTTGCCCAGACCCATGTCGTCGGCGAGCACGCCGGCCAGGTTTTGTTCGCGCAGAAACTGCATCCAGTTCAGGCCCTGGTGCTGATACACGCGCAGTTCGGCTTTCAGACCGCGTGGCACGGGCACTTCGCGCAGACCCGGACCGGCTTGCAGGCGCTGCGCGAGCTGCCGGATCGAATCGTCGCCGCGAAATTGCCAGCGACCGGTCTCGCCGAGCGCGTCGAGCCGGCCGGCGTCGACCGACGGCACGCGCAGCGGCGCGCCTTCGGCCAGCGTGCCCCCGAGCGAGTCGAACAGGTCGACCAGCACCCGCACTACCGGCTTCAGACGATCGGCGCGCAAGCGCAGCCGCTTGTTTTCCTCGGTCTTGAGTTCGATCGGTTCGTGATCGGCGATGCTCTCAAGCGCGCCGCTCAGCCAGCGGCGGTCGCGCCGGAACAGGTCGGCGAGCAGCGGTTCGAGCCGCACGTTGCGCTCGCCGACGCGAATGCCCATCTCCAGATCGAACCAGCCGTCGCCGGCCTGATGCGCAGTGCCGTCGATCGCATCGATCTCGATCACGTTGTAGCGGAACTCGGGCGCCATCGTCACGCGCCAGCCCTTCGCGATCAGGTCCGGCACCGCGTCGTTGACGAAGCCGGACCACGCATCGGTGTCGGGCAGACCGAGCATCGCGTCGGGCAACAGGCGCGACGCGCGCAGGTTGCGAGTCGGCACCTTCTGCAGACCAGTCTTGCGCAGTTCCAGCAGGCGCTTCTTCTCGGCGTCGTAGCGCCGACGGATGTGGATGACGTCGCCGCCTGGCATCGGCACCAGCGTAACGCTACTGTCGACGTTGATGCTCACACCGTCGTAGTCGAAGCTCACGCCGGCCAACTCTACCGCGTCGGTCTTGCGCTGCCCTGCTCTCGCGGCCGACGGGACCACGTGACTGTCGAGCGTCAAGACCGGCACCGGCTCGACGTCGATCACCCGAATCGCGGACGCTTCGTGAGTTGGCGGCAGCGGCAAGCCGGGCGCGATTTCGCGCAATACCGATGCGACGAGCGGCGCCTCGGCAAGCGAGATCGGCGGCATGGCGAGGTAATCGGGCAACTGCTGGAACGGCAGCGTCGACTGCACGATGCCGGCTTCGTTCGCGACGCCGTCGACGTACCAGACGGGCTCGGTCGGCAGAACCATCGTCGCGCGCGGTTCCGTGCGCAGCACCGGCCGCAGGCGCTGGTCGGCGAGCGGCTCCCACTCGATGCGCCCCGGCCGGTCGGCGGCGCGCGACAGCGGCGTCGGGCCGTCAAGACCGCGCGCGGGCGTGAACTCGAAGAACAGGCGGCCCGTGGCAATCAGCTTTTGCAGCATCTCCGCGCCGCTCGTGCCGCGCAGGATGAACTGGCCGAAGTCCTCGCGCGAGCGGCCGAGCCATAGGCCGCGCAGGATCGACAGGTCCTCGTCGGACACGAATTTCGGTTGCTTGAGCAGCGCCGCTTCGACGTTGCTCCACGGCTCGTCGACTTCGACGATCGCGCCTTCGGCATTGCAGCGCGCACGGTACAGCACGACCTCGTGGCGCTTGTGAAAGTCGGACCAGTTCAGCCGGTACGCCAGCGTGTGGGCGCGCGCGGCCTGCGAATGATGCGCGAGCGCATCGGCGGCTTCGGCGCGCGCGCGAAAACGCTCGAGCCAGCTCACCAGTTCAGGGCGCACACCCGACGGTGGGTCCAGCGCCGCGCCAGGCCTGTTCGAGCGAGCCGGCCGGCTCTCTGCCTCGCGATGCTCGCGATTCTCCTGATTCTCTTGATCCACACCGATGATGTGGTCCATCTCGTCGTGATACTCGAGTTCGGCGAGCAGGAGCGCCGCGACATGCTTGCAGTTGCGCCCGACCGGGCACGTGCAGTCGCTTTGCGCCCATGGCGAGCCGCCATCGGTACGGAAGCGGACCCTCGTGCGGTAGGGCCGCGCTTGCGTGCCCTGCACGTCGCCGCTAAGCATGGCGCCGTGCCATTCCACATGGGTCACGGCGCCCACCGAGCGCGCCTTGGCGACGGTGTGGTCGCCCAGCCATTGGGCAATCCGTTCGCGATCAAAGAAAACTGACGACATCAGCGTCCATTCCTATTCAAGCCGGCGAAGGCAATCGTGCGCGGACCGGACGGGCGCGGCATTCGCGCGGACGCGACGGGCCACGCAATTCTGTGCGCGTGCGATTGCCTGTGATAGCCGGCCATTTTACGCGTTGGACGGGATCGGGTTTGGGGGTGGGTTCGGGGGTCGGTTCGGGATCGAAACGAACTGATGCGGGTTGTCTGGACCGGGACGGGCGTTGGACCGCGCGAGGCCAGTCGTCCATTCGATGTTTGCGACAGGGCGAACTGCCCTACCGCGTCAGGGCTCGCTGGGCCGGGCGTGCCACACTTTTGCGCTGCGCACGACGCAGGCGGAGCAAGTGATTTTGTTGCCCGATGCGCGTGGCAAGGTACGCGACATTGAGCGGGCCTATTTCCAATGCCACGTTAGTCCTTCTGCCATTCTGGCCGGTCGCGGCTTTTTCATTAGTTCTACGAAGTACGGGACCATCACCGCGCTCGCCTGTCTCTCGATAGTGGCCGTGCTCAGATTACGTGCACGTTCGAGGTTCACGCGTGCCCATTACCGCTCGTTGCCAGTCCAAAGCGGAAACAGCCTCCCCCGCGCTCGGGTCGAAAGTTCGACAGCCAAAGGCGCGCGTTCCGCTCGCACACCCGGTCCGGATGCTTCAATTGGCGTTGCCCGCTGGCGCCCTGCCGCTCGCGACGCGGCTCGCAGCCGCTGCCTGCGCGGCGAGCGCCATCTTGTGCTTTGCGACTTGTTGCGCAAAGACCGGGTTGACATCCGGATACGATGCGTCGGTGATGTAATCGAGTCCGTTCTGTTGCGCCTCGATCAATTCCTGGTAGACCTGGGCACGTGTCTTGCCTTGAGCAAACGCGCTCGCCGAACCGGCGACAAAGACAACGGACAACGCGGCAATTGCGAGCTTCTTCATGATCGACTCCTGAGAGTGTTGTGCGGGATCGCATCACGAAGAACCAGGGACTGGCGGCTTTTATTCCGGCTTAAGCGGCATGAAAAAACATAGCTGGAAAGCGGAATAAAAGCGTCCGCGCGATGGTTTGACGCGATAAGCGGCCAACGTGTGTCGATCAGCGAACATGAGTTGCAGGCGTAGGTGGACGTCAGGCTGCCCGACGAACGCGTTTCGACGTGGAACACGCGATCGGACACAAGCCGGAATGGCGGGCAACTTCATGCGGGCGACTACAGCGAGTCATTTCGGCCCGCTTGCGGCGATCGGCTGCGAAATCGCGCTCGCCGATCCGAACGACGCTGCTTCGGTGGCGCGCGCGATGGACGGTGCCCGCGCGGTGCAGATTGTGTGTCCGGTGCCGCGTGCGCACGACGTGCTTCGGCGCGCGGGGCTCAGCGAGCAGCACGCGCGGCTGATCGCGGATCGGTATGACGCGCACAACGCGGGCCGTATCGACGTCGACCCGGAGGCCGGCGAGCGGCGCTTCTGCGCCCACGCTTGCCTAGGGGCTTCGCGGGTTGTTGGCGTCCCACGGCAGTGCAGCGTCAAGTCGCTGACCGGCAACCGTCACGGAGACAACGCATGCAGAACTCTTCACTGCCGCGGTCATTGACCAAAGCCGAAGCGCCACCCGCACGACCGCGAGGCACGGAAGTGCGCCGGCACACGTGAACGACGACGTGCGCAGTTGGCCGGTAGTTTAATCTGCAGTACTACTGGAATGGATTAGCTAGCGCGCGCTTCACGACATGCTCAACACGATGCCCGACAGCAACGACGACTTCAACGTATTCTGAAGGCATCCCAGGCGCTGCGGGCGCTATACCCCCGGCGCCAGTTCGATGGTCACCTCTTCGCGTTCGCGAAACGGAGCGAGCGTGGTGTCGTCCGCCAATGACGACGTTATAAGGAGCCATTCACGCTGTAGCGGCGTCCAGTGCTGCTGACGCGCGCGGCCGAGCTTGGACGAATCGGCGAGTACGATGACTTCCGCGGCGCGCGCAGCGATACATTCTTTCAGATACGCCTGCTGTACCGACGCCTCGCACAGACCGAATCCCGCTACGACGCCATCTGCACCGAGGAACGCGATATCGACGGTCAGCCGGCCGAGCACAAGCTCGGCAAGCGGTCCGAGCGTGCTCATGCTCGAACTGCGCAATTCTCCGCCGATCAGCGTGAGCCGCACGCCCGGCGCATTCGCGAGCGACATCATCGCGAGCAGGTTGTTCGTCACTACATGCAGGTCTTTGCGCGTGCCCAGATGCCGCGCGAGCGCGGCGCAGGTCGTACCCCCGTCGAGCAGCACCGTATCGCCCTCACGAACGTGTGCCGCCGCCGCCTGCGCGATCGCTTCTTTCTGTTCGCGCTGCGTCGCCTTGCGTTCTTCGAGCGATGCTTCCGGCTCGTGCATACCGAGCAGCGCAGTGGCGCCCCCAAACGTGCGCACGAGCCGCCGCTGCCCCGCGAGCGTGGTCAAGTCCCGCCGGATGGTCGCTTCCGATACACCCAGCGCGGCGCACAACTCTTCGACGTTGGCGTCGCGGGTACGGACGAACTCGAGAATGGCCTGATGGCGGTCAGTCGTTTTTTTCACTTCCAGAGCAGCGTCAAAAAGGGGGCCTCAATCTTACATGACCCTCGCGCGCCTGGCGGCGGCGTCAGTGACGGCGCGTCGCCAGTTCCGCGCCCTGGCGCAACGCTTCGAGCATGCTGCCTTCGTCGACGACACCCTTGCCGGCGATGTCGAAGGCGGTCCCGTGATCGACGGAAGTACGGATTACTTGCAGTCCCACGGTCACGTTCACGCCCGCTTCGAGGCCAAGCACCTTGACAGGACCGTGCCCCTGGTCGTGATACATCGCCACCACCAGATCGAAGTCGCCCCGGCCTGCCCGGAAGAACAGCGTATCGGCAGGCAGCGGGCCGGTGACGTCGAGTCCGCGCTCCTGTAGCAGCTTGACGGCGGGAATGATCTTCTCCTCTTCCTCGCCATAACCGAACAGGCCGTTTTCGCCCGCATGCGGATTGATGCCGCACACACCGATGCGCGGCTTCTCGATGCCCGCCTTCACGAGCGTCGCATGGCCACGTTCGATGGTCCGTTGCACGAGCCCTGGCTCGATCTTGCGGATTGCGTCGATGATGCCGATATGCGTCGTCACATGAATCACACGTAGTTGCGGCGCGACGAGCATCATGGACACTTCGTCGACGCCCGTCAGATGCGCAAGCATTTCGGTGTGGCCCGGATACTTGTGGCCCCCCGCATGCAGCGCCTCCTTGTTGAGCGGCGCGGTGCAGATCGCGTCGATCTTGCCCGCCTGCGCAAGCTCCGCGGCTCGCCTGACGTACTGGTACGCCGCATCGCCCGCCACAGCCGACAGTTGTCCGAACGGCAGGTCATCGGGAATCAGGCCGAGGTCGATGCAGTCGATGACGCCCTGCTCGTAGCGCGCTTGTGCGGCGTCCTCTATGCGGCGAACGTTCATCGCACCGCCGACAATCGCGTTGGCGCGTTCGAGCCGCCTTGCGTCGCCGATCACGAGCGGACGGCATTGCGCATAGACCGACGGATGCGCCAGGCTCTTGACGATGACTTCCGCGCCCACGCCGGCTGCATCGCCCATCGTGATGCCGATTACAGGAAGATAGTTGCTCATGATGTGATCTCGTTAACGGTCAGGGTGTGCTTCTGTTCATTCATAGGCGTCAGTGTGGTGCGGCACTTGGCCCGGCTTCATTGCGCAGGGTTCGCCACGCCGCATACAGCGCGTGGTCCGAACCGAAGGCGCCTGCCTTCGTCACGATACCGGGCAGATGTGCGCGCGTTGCGTCGAGCGGTCGCGCGACGGCCACGCCGGCTTCGACTTCGGCCAACAGATGCAGGTTACTGATGCGCGCGGCAGCAAGCATCGCACGTGCGGTCTCGCCCCCGGTCGCGATCAGGCCGCCCGTCTTCGTGAAGTGCGGCTCGACGAGTCGAGCGAGCGCGGTCGATAGGTGCATGCCTTCCGCGGGATCGAACGCGTCGTCGCGGCCAATGCGCAGCAGCAGATCGGCGCGCGCCCGCAAAGAGGCGGCAATCTGTTCCTGCCACGTGCACCAGTCAGGATGGCTCGCACCTTCGCGAAGTACGACCGGCGGCACGACCAGTTCTTCGACGCCACCGCGCTCGCGCAGCATTGCACACTGACGCTCGCTCACCGCCGACAGGCTGCCGACGACAATCAGGATGGGTCCACCGGGAAATGGGGCGTTGTCGTTGCGGCTCGCGTCGCCTGTGTGTTTGCGCGGATCGAGTGCCGCGATCTCACGCGCGAGCCCTCCCGAGCCGACCCAGAACAACTTCGCGTTGCTTGGCAGTGTGGCGCGGGCAAGCGCGCGCAGCGCCTCTTCCGTCTGCGCGTCGACAATCAGCGCCTGCACGCCGCGTTCGGCCATTGCGTCGATGCGCGCGGCGAGCGTTTCCGGTTCATCACGCAAAGCGTCGGCGTCTAACCGCTGCGACGTCAGGCCCGCTGCGCTGAGCTGCACGGCGATGTCCGCGCAGCGCTCGGCGTGCTCGAGCTGCCACGTCATAGTCTGTTCGAGCGGCTCACCATGCACATAGACGCGGCCGTCCCGCACCGTGCGTCCCGCGGCGGGAAACGCGGGCGCGACGATCGCCATGCCCGCCAGCGCCTGAAGCCCCGCCACTTCCGCGGCCCAGTTGCCTCGCAACGTCGAATCGATCTTCTTGTAAAGCCGCTGGCCCGGCGCGCTCATCTGCGCGTACGCCGCCGCAGTGTGTCTTGACGCTTGCTCGGGCGTGAGACGGCGCGTATCGGTGTCGACGGCGATCGTGTCAGCGCCTTCATGCGCACTCGCGCGCGACGCTTGCAGCGTGACGACAGTACGGTGCCCGGCGCCCGCGAATCCGATCGCGCAGTCCGCGGCACCTGACAGGTCGTCCGCGATGATCAGCAACTTCATCATGCCAGCTCCCGGCGATTCTCCGTGCGCGCGGCTTCCTGCCGCCGCTGATAGCGCCTGGCGATGGCCGAGGTAAGGATCGGCGCCAGGATCGCCGTCACGACGACGCTCGCCGCGACCAGCAGCGTCGCGCTTTGCGCAGCTGCCTTGTAGACCGGATTGGCCGCGGCAACGAGCGCCGGTACGGCCGCGGCGTTACCCGCCGTACTGGCCGCGGCCACCCCGGCGACGCCCGTGCCGCCCGTCACGCGATCTGCGAAATACAACGGAATGCCGGTGACGATCACGACCGCGATCCCCAGCCCGATCCCCAGCAGCCCCGCCTGCCACACCTTGTGCAGATCGAGACTCGCGCCGAGCGCCAGCGCAAAAAACGGAATCATCACAGGGACCGCCTTGGCGAGAAACGCGCGCATGTCGCGATCCAGATTGCCCAGCAGCATGCCCAATGCGAGCGGCAGAATGCTGCCGACAAGCGTCTGCCAGGGAAATGCCGACAGGCCTGCGACGCCCAGCGTCACCATCGTCAGGAACGGGCCCGATTCGAGCGACATCAGCGTGTACGCGCCGGCGTCTTCCGATCGGCCGTACTGGCCCATCAGCGCCATGTACAGGCCACCGTTGGTGTCGTTCATCGCGGCGACGACGGCCAGCGTCGAGATCCCGGCAAAGAGTCCGGAAGCAACCGGCTGCTCGCCGAGGAAATGCCCAAGAATCACGCCGACGGCCACGGCCGCGCCCACTTTGGTAAGCAGCAGCGCGCCGCCCTTTTTCACCAGATAGGGGGTTGCTTTCACATCGATGCTCGCGCCCATGCATACGTAGAAGACGGCGAGGATCGGCAGCGCGCCCGTGAACAACGCGCTGGTGAACGATCCGAAGAATTTCGGCATACCCGGAAGGAAGGTCGCCACCAGCGAGCCGACAAGCAGAGGCACGATCATCATGCCGCCGGGAACGCGCTCGATCGAGCGTTTGATGGGAATCTGGACCATGCATGTCTCCTGTTTTATTCATCAAGGCGATTGCACAAGGCCCTACCCGCGCGATCGCCGCAAAATGATCGTTTCAATCAGCGTTAAGTGTAGTACTGCAGCTTTGATTGCGCAAGTCGATCATTTAAGTGATCGATTCGATCATATGGACGAACACGGCGACACATAGGTAACCATGGAAGGCACGGCACAGGACCGGCAACCTGAGCGCAAAAAATGACCGTCTCGCGCAATCTGATACCGACCCCGGCGCGTTTCTGGAACGTTCGGATGGAGGGGTCAGAACGGCGTGACGACGGCCAGCGAGTTCGCGCTTGCATCGACGATCGAGGTCCGTGCGCAAGTCTTCACATCCTTCATCCGGCCGTATTACCTGGTAGTCCGAACCGTCGCCATGTGCGCACACGGACAGCGGGTTCGAACTACTGCAGCTTTTCTTATCAGGAATGATTGGTTGGATTCCAGCCCACGCAACCCTAACGTGGTGCCAGTGATCACCTCACTGCACCGTTGGTGTCCCCCTTTCATTCGACCGGTATTGCCGCATGCCCTATTCTCGTCTGCTGAAATCTTTCTTCGCCGTGGCGACGCTGTCGCTTGCCGCGGTTCACGCGTATGCCGACAAGCCGGCGGTGATTCGCATCGGCATCGCGCAACAAGGCAACGGCGATCCACCGACCTTCGGTGGGTCGCCGGCAGCCACCGTCCAGTTGCAGCAGTCGCTCGAAAAAGAATTCGCCGCTGACGGCATCAAGGTGCAATGGCTGTTCTTCAAAGGAGCCGGCCCCGCGGTCAACGAAGCGATCGCCAACAAGTCGCTCGACTTCGCCTACCAGGGCGATTTGCCTTCGGTACTCGGCCGCGCCAACGGCCTGAAGACGCACCTGCTGCTCGCCTCGGGCGTGCGCGGTGGCATCAAGATCGCCGTGCCAGCGGATTCGGACGTGCGGTCAATAAAAGACCTTAAAGGCCGGCGCGTGTCGATCTTTCGCGGCACCAATCTCCAACTGGTCGCGGACAATGCGCTCGCCGCCAATCAGCTCGACGAGCGCGATCTGCGCGTGATCAATCTCGATTCCGCGAGTTCGCTCGCCGCATTGGCGTCCAAAGGGATCGATGCGGCAGTCAACGACTACCATTTGTACAAGCTGCGCGACGAGGGCCTCGCGAAAATCGTCTACGAGTCGCAGAACGATGGGCCGCAATTCACCCGCCAGGCGCATCTGCTCGTACTCGACGACTTCGATCATGAGCATCCGGATATCGTGCAACGCGTCGTCGACGTGGTCGTCAAAGGCGCGCAATGGTCGTCCGACGAAGCCAACCGCGACGCGCTCTTCAAGCTGTGGGCGAAAAGCGGCGTGCCCTATTCGTCCTGGCAGGCCGAGTTCGCGAATCAAAGCCTGAAAGTGCGCAACTCGCCGTTGATCGACCCGTTCATCGTCGCGCGCTATAAAGCGGTCGCCGCCGATGCGCTGAAACTCAAGCTGATCCGTCAACCGGTCCAGGTCGACGGCTGGTTCGAGACCAGGTATCTCGACAACGCACTGCGCGCGCAGAAACTCGACCACTACTGGACGCGTTACGACGCCGCCGGTAAGCCGCTCAGCTAATCCGGAAGCCTTCACGATGAGCGAAACCCTACTCCATGTCGAGCGCGAAGGGCTCGGCCACGCTGCCGCGGCGCCGCGCGTGCCGCTCTATGGCAAGGCACGCTTGCGCGCTCTCGCCTGGCGGCTCGCGCCGGGCGTATTGCCCGCCGTGCTGCTCGGCCTGTGGGCAGTGGGCTGTGCGAGCGGCTGGATCGCGCCGCAGATCCTGCCGCCGCCCGAGCGCGTCTTCGACACGTTCGTCGGGCTCGCGAGAAGCGGCGACCTGCTCAGCAATACGCTGATCAGTGTGCAACGCGTTTTGATCGGCTTTGCCGCCGGCACGCTGCTCGGTTTTGCGCTCGGCGCGGCGCTCGGTCTGTCGCGCACCCTCGAAGCCTACGTGTTGCCAGCTTTCAATGCGCTCGTGCAGATTCCGGTACTGGGCTGGCTGCCGTTTCTGCTGCTGCTCGTCGGCGTGGGTGAGCCGCTCAAATACATGCTCATCGCGCATGCCGCACTCGTTCCTGTGACGTTGAGCACGCTACAAGGATTCCGCCAGACACCTGCCTCGCTCGATGAAGTCGCTCGCGTCTTCCAATACAACGGCTGGCAACGCATCTTCTATCTCGTCGTGCCTGCTGCGGTGCCGACACTCGCCACCGGCTTGCGGCTCGCGTTGACCAAGGCCTGGCTCACGCTGGTGGTCGTCGAACTGATGGCCTCTTCTGAAGGGCTCGGCTATCTGATCGTCTATGGGCGGCAGCTCTTTCAGCTCGACCTGGTGATGGCGTCGGTGGTGGTGGTCGGCGCGATCGGTTACGCGATGAACCGTTCGCTCGACGCACTCGAAGCCCGTTTGCGGCGCGGTCAACCGTCGGCGTTTCGCGGGTAGTGGTGCAAAACGCCGACATGCACGGCCTATGAGGTATCTACGATGAGTCTTGCCATTTTCAGGCGCAGCGCCGGCTCAAAGCCGGCAAGCGCTACGTCGTGCGACTGCGGCAACGCGCCCGCTTCTTTCCAGCGCGCGGTCGGGCCGCGTCGGCCGCGGCTTGCACGCGTCGACTGGCGCGGCGCCGTGTTGCCCATCGTCGCCATCGCGATCTGGTGGGCCGTCTCGGAAGCGCACCTGATCAAAAGCGGCCTGCTGGTCAGCCCCGCGCAGGTGCTGGCCACCGCCTGGCAGCAGATCGTCAGCGGCGCTCTGTTGAGGGCGCTCTGCGCGTCGCTCGCACGCGAAGCAAGCGGCTTCCTGATCGGCACGCTGGGCGGCCTGCTGCTCGGCAGCGTGCTCGGCTTCTCGCGGCTCGCGACCCGCATGATCGGCCCGAGTTTCGACACGTTCAAGCAGGTCTCGCTGTTTGCATGGATTCCGCTGATTTCCGTATGGTTCGGTCTCGGCGACGCGGCGAAGGTGGTGTTCCTGTCGCTCGCGGCCTTGCTGCCGGTTGCCGCCCATACGTGCGACGGCATTCATGCGGTGCCGCACGCCTACATCGAAGTCGCACGCGCGTTGCGCTATTCGCGCTGGCAATTGATCCGCGCCGTCATTGTGCCGGCCGCGCTGCCGTCGATTTTCACCGGCCTTTATCTCGCGCTGATCTACTCGTGGCTCGCCACGCTCGGCGCAGAGTACCTGCTGGTGGCGGGCAGCGGGATCGGCAATACGTTGATCGACGGCAGCGAGCAGTTCCGCATGGATCTGGTGCTGTTCGGCGTGATCGTGGTCGGCATCACCGGCTGGGCGCTGAACGCGTTGGCACGCGCGGCAGAACGGGCGATCTTTGCGCGCCGCTTGCAGGTGCCGGCGCGATAAACACACCACAGCCCACATCCACGCATTCGCCCTCAAAACCGCCAAAGGTTCACCCATGACTTCTTCCACGCTTGCCGAAAGCATCGACATTCTTCACGTGAGCAAGCGCTATGCGCAGCAGGACGGCACAGCGCTCGCGGTGCTCGACGACATCAGCCTGCGGGTGCGCCCCGGCGAATTCGTCAGCGTGCTCGGATCGAGCGGTTGCGGCAAGTCGACCTTGCTGCGGCTAATCGCTGGACTGGATACCGATTACACCGGCGATATCGTGGTGGCCGGAGAAAAGGTGGGCGATACGTCGCTCGAGCGCGGCATCGTGTTTCAGGATCACCGGCTGTTTCCGTGGCTCACGGCGTCTCAAAACATTCTCGCCGCGTTGCGTAACGCGCCGCTGTCGGCGCGCGAAAAACGCGATGCGGTCGCACAGCACATCGAACTCGTCGGCCTGAACGGCTTCGAGAATGCGTTTCCACATCAGTTATCGGGCGGCATGGCGCAACGCGTGGCGATCGCGCGCGGCCTCGTCAACCGCCCGCGCGTGCTGCTGCTGGACGAACCCTTCGGCGCGTTGGATGCGCTCACGCGCAGTCGTTTGCAAAACGAGTTGCAACGCATCTGGGAACACGAGCGCATCACGATGATTCTCGTCACGCACGATGTCGACGAAGCGCTTTACCTCGGCGATCGCGTCGTCACGATGGCGCCGCGGCCCGGCCGCATCAAACGGATCGTCGATGTCGCGTTGCCGCGCCCACGCGAGCGTAACGACCCCCGGTTCATTCGTTTGCGCGACGAAGTGCTGGCCGATTTTGCCGAGCACGATGGCGAGCGCCGCGAAGCTAACGAGGACGACGCGCCACACGGCGGCAAGCGCATTGCGCCGGCGAGCCGCCGGATCACCGAATGGCGGCTCGCATGGTGACGCGCACGACATTCCACCCCAGACCATTTCTCAACGGAGCAAACGATGCGCGGTGACAATCGCCAGAAGCGGCAAATCAGACTGGGCGCCTTCCTGATGGAAACGGGCCACCATATCGCCGCATGGCGGCATCCGGATGCACACGCGGGCGGCGGCCTCGATTTCGCGCATTACGCGCAACTCGCGCAGATCGCCGAGCGCGCCAGATTCGACGCGGTGTTTTTCGCCGACAGCGTAAGCGTACGCGACACGTACCTGCCCGCGCTATCGCGCACCGCGCGCGCCGATCATTTCGAACCGTTGACGCTGTTGTCGGCGCTTTCCGTCGTGACGGAAAGCATCGGCCTGATCGCGACCGTGTCGACCACGTTCAACGAACCGTACAACCTCGCACGCAAATTTGCGTCGCTCGATCATCTGAGCGGCGGCCGCTCGGGCTGGAATCTCGTCACGTCGAGCACCGAATCGGAGGCGCTCAATTTCGGTTTCGAGCGCCATCCGGAGCACGCGCTCCGCTATGAACGCGCGCGCGAGTTCTACGACGTGGTGGCAGGTCTCTGGGACAGCTGGGAAGACGACGCATTTATCCGCGACAAGGAGAGCGGCGTCTATTTCGACGCGGACAAGCTCCATGTGCTCGATCACGCCGGCAAGCATTTCAATGTGCGCGGCCCGCTGAACGTTGCGCGCTCGCCGCAGGGATGGCCGGTCGTCGTGCAGGCCGGCGCGTCGGAAGCGGGACGGGAGCTCGCCGCGCAAACCGCGGAGGTGATCTTCGTCGCCCACCAGACGCTCGATGAAGCGCAATCGTTCTATCGCGACGTCAAAGGCCGCCTCGCGAAGTACGGCCGCGCGCCGGATCATCTGAAGATCATGCCTGGCATTTTTCCGATCATCGGCCGCACGCAGGAAGAGGCCGACGCGAAATTCGCCGCGCTGCAAGACCTGATTCATCCGACCGTCGGTTTGTCGCTGCTGTCGAATATGTCGGGCGGCGTCGACCTGTCTCAGTACCCGGTCGACGGGCCGCTGCCGGAGTTGCCGGAAACTAACGGCGGCAAGAGCCGTCAACGCCTGCTATTCGATCTGGCCCGGCGCGAAAACCTGACCATTCGCGATCTGTACCTGCGTATTGCCGGCGCGCGCGGGCACCATCAAGTCGTCGGCACGCCGCACAGCATCGCCGACCAGTTGCAACAATGGTTCGAAGAAGAAGGCGCCGATGGCTTCAACATCATGTCGCCGTGGTTGCCGGGCGGCTTGACGGAGTTCGCCGAACGGGTGGTGCCCGAGCTACAACGGCGCGGACTTTTTCGCACTGAATACGAGGGGCGCACGCTGCGCGAAAATCTCGGGCTTCCGCGACCTGCGAACCGCTATACCGACGCGGCAAAACAGGGGCCCGCCCCATCCTCTTTCGCCAGGAGCCTCGCATGAGCGCAGCCGCATTGCAGGAAACGCAGTCGATTCAGGTCAACCCGCTTTCCGCGCATATCGGCGCTGAGATTCGCGGTGTCGATCTCACGCGCAAGCTCGACGCGCGCCAGATCGCGGAGATTCGCGCGGCGCTGCTTGAATGGCGCGTCGTGTTCTTTCGAGAGCAGTTCCTGACTCACGAACAACATGTCGCGTTCTCGGCGCAGTTCGGCGAGCTGACCTTGGGGCATCTGGTGTTCGGGCATGTCGAGGGTCACCCGGAGGTCTATTCGATCTCCAGGCACCGCCAGGCCACGCGTTTCGAAGGGCAAGCGCTGCTGCGACCGTGGACGGGCTGGCATACGGACGTGACCGCCGCAGTCAATCCGCCCTGGGCGTCGATCCTGCGCGGTGTGACGATTCCACCTTACGGCGGCGATACGCAGTGGACCAACCTGGTGGCCGCCTATCAGAAGCTTTCCGCGCCGTTGCGCGCATTCGTCGACGGCCTGCGGGGACTGCATCGCTTTACGCCCCCGGTCGGCGCGAGTGGCACCGAAGCGTTTGTGAAAGCCGTCGAACAACGCATTCTCGTCACCGAACATCCGCTCGTCAGAGCGCATCCGGAAACCGGCGAAAGGGCGCTCTATGTGAGCCCGAGCTTCCTGAAGTCGATCGTGGGCGTGACGCCGCGCGAGAGCCAGGTGCTGCTCGAACTGCTCTGGGAACACGTGACGCGGCCCGAGTTCACGGTCCGCTTCAAATGGGAGGCGGGCAGCGTCGCCTTCTGGGACAACCGCACGACGGCTCACCTTGCACCCACCGACATCTTCGATCTCGACTTCGACCGGCAGTTGTATCGCACCACGCTAGTCGGCGACGTGCCGCTCGGACCGGACGGTGCGCGGTCCGTGGCGATCGAGGGTTCGCCGGTGAGCGCGGCAGCCGCAGTCGCGCTGAACTGAGTACGACGCCTCCTGCCCTCTACCTGTTGGCCACCGGCTCGTCCTGAGCTAATGATCGCTGTGCGCGCTTCACCCGTTGCGGCCGCCGAAGACACGGCGGTCGCACGGTATCGCGTCGGACCAACTGGAGCCGGCGCTCCGGCGCATCGCCGCGCGCAGTGGCCGGACTCTGGAGAACCTGCGTTCCGATCAAAGCCAGCCATTCGGCTCCGTTGCGAGTCTGCTGGGAAGATCGGCCATGCGGGCATCACGCACGTCGCCGTGGCAACGGCGAACGTCGAGCCGCGCAATCGATGTGGTGCGGTCCAGCGGGCCGCAGCGCCAGGCGCGCTGTTTGCGCCTGGCTCGTTCAACGCGGCCGCGCCGATGCTCAAGCAGTCGGGCCCGCGCTTGCGTGGTTTGTTTCGATGAACGAGGCCATCTTTGGCTCAAGCATGTTCGCCCCCGTTGCCCTTGATGGCCGCAGGCAAGCCGATCACGCGACCCGCAAACGCGGCAGGCGGCAACGCGGCATGCGCGTCGGCCAATGCGCGCACATGCGCCGCGACATCCGGGTCGAATGCGGCGCTGCGTGGGCCACTGGTGTCGACATGCAGCAGCATCTGCTCGCCGGCGGCCACGAGTTCCTTTGCGTCACCGGCAAACATTTCGAGGTACAGATGCAGCCGTTTGGCATCGTGCCCGAGGACCCGCATGTCGACGCGCACTTGTGTGCCTTCCTTGATCTCATGCAGATAGTTGATGTGCGCTTCGAGGGTATACATGGAGCGCTGGCGCGCTTTGCGTACCGCGTCCGGCAAACCGATCCGCTCGATCAGCGCGTCGCTCGCGAAGCTGAAAATCAGCATGTAGAATGCGTCGCGCAAATGGCCGTTGTAATCGACCCATTCGCGTCGCACCGTATCGCGGTAGTCCGGCAGGGCAGCGGGTTGCGGCATGGGGAAATCGTCTCCTGTTGATTGTTAAAGCGGGCTGCGCGCCGGCCTATGCGCGGCAGCGTCACTCCGCCGCACGCAAGCCGTGCCGCGCCTTCGCCTGCGCAATTGCCGCCAGTACGCTCGTAATGCAATCGTCGCGATAGCGTTCGAGTTGCTTGATCGAGCGCGGCCCGACTTGTTCGGCGGTGCCATCCACGACGCGCTCGATCAGTTCATCCGTCAGTTGCGGCGCGACCAGTTTAGTCCAGGGCAATTCCAGCGCCGGGCCGAACTGCTGCATGAAATGACGCATGCCCGCGTCGCCGCCCGCCAGCGTGTACGTCAGGAACGTGCCCATGAACGACCAGCGGATGCCCGCGCCGAAACGGATCGCGTCGTCGATTTCCCCGGTGGTCGCCACCCCTTCGTTGACCAGATGCAAGGCCTCGCGCCACAGCGCTTCGAGTAGTCGGTCGGCGATGAAGCCGGGTACTTCCTTGCGAACGTGCAGCGGCCGCATCGAGAGGGCGCCATACACGCGCAGCGCGGCGTCGATCGTTTCCGGCGCGGTACTTTCGCCGCCCACCACCTCGACGAGCGGCAGCAGGTACACCGGATTGAACGGATGCCCGACGATGCAACGCTGCGGATTGATTGCCCGCGCGTAAAAGTCGCTCGGCAGCAGACCCGACGTCGACGAAGCGATGATCGCGTCCGGCTTCGCCGCATGGCTGATCTGTTCGTGCAGGGCAAGCTTCAATTCCTCGCGCTCGGGCGCGCTTTCCTGAATGAAATCCGCTTGCCCGACGCAGGCCTCGATCGTCTGAACGAAGCGCAATCGCTCAAGGGAAGCGCCCGCTGCAAGACCCACGCGTTCCAGCGCCGGCCATGCGTTCGCGATGTTCTCGCGCAGTTGCTTCTCCGCGCCTGGCGCCGGGTCCCACGCGATGACGTCGAGCCCGTGCGCTAGCGCGCGCGCCACCCAGCCGCTGCCGATGACGCCCACGCCGATTGCCGCGAATGTTTTGATATCGACGATCACTGTCATTAATAAGGTTTCCTTAGTACCGGTTGCTAATTGCGTCGCGCACGCCTTGCCTGGAATCAGGCGTACTGTCCCGCGCGACGTCGCTCGAGTTGACGCTCGCCGCGCGCGGGAAGACCCAGCTTGCGGCGTCCTTCGGCTGGTGTCAACGCGCGTGCGCCGAGTCGTTCGATGATTTCGACCGCGCGTTGCACCAGCGTGCCGTTCGTAGCAGGCACTCCTTTGTCGAGCCAGATGTTGTCTTCGAGGCCGACGCGCACGTGGCCGCCGAGCAGCATCGCCTGCGCGACCATCGGCATCTGCATCCGGCCGATGCCAAAGCCTGCCCATTGCGCGCCGGGCGGTAGGTTATCGGCCATCGCTTTCATCGTCGTGGTGTCGGCGGGCGCGCCCCACGGAATGCCGAGGCAAATCTGGAAGAGCGGCGGCGCATCGAGCAAACCTTCCTTGAGCAATTGCTTGGCGAACCACAAGTGGCCGGTATCGAAGATCTCCAGTTCCGGTTTCACACCCAGTTCCTGGATGCGCTGCGCGCCGGCTCGTAATTGGGCGGGCGTCGATACATAGATGTAGTCGCCGTCGCCGAAATTGAGCGTGCCGCAATCGAGCGTGCAGATTTCCGGCAGCAACTCCTCCACGTGCGCGAGACGTGTCAGTCCACCGACCAGGTCCGTGCCCGCGCCGAAGCGCATGGGGTCTTCACCGGGACCGATCTCGAGATCGCCGCCCATGCCGGCCGTGAGATTGATGATGACGTCCGTGCCCGAGGAGCGAATGCGGTCGACCACCTCGCGATACAGCTGCGGATCGCGGCTGCCACGTCCGGTTTTCGGATCGCGCACGTGGCAATGTGCAACGGTCGCGCCGGCCTTCGCGGCTTCTATGGCGGCCTCGGCGATCTGCTTCGGCGTGACCGGAATGGCCGGATGCCTGCCGACGGTATCGCCTGCGCCGGTGACCGCGCAGGTCACGATGACTTCATGATTCATGCGAGCTGATTCCTGTGGATTGAATGGGCGGGCGGACATTAAAGACCCAAATAGGCCTTCACCGCGGGCAAGCCGTCTTTGCCGTCAAAAGTCTTGACGCCGGCAAGCCATGCATCCAGCACTTGCGGGTTTTTCTTCAGATATGCTTTGGCGGCATCGGCGGGCTTTTCCTTGTTCATCACCGATTGCATGACCACGTTTTCGAGCTGCGTCGAAAAGCGCAGATTGCTCACGAGCTTGCCTGCGTTCGGGCATCGCGTCAGAAAGTCGGGGGACGTCAGCGTATAAACGCGTGCTTCGCCGTCGTTCGGACCGAACACGCCGTCGCTGCCGGTGAGGTATTTCATATCGATCTGGATGTTCATCGGATGAGGCTCCCAGCCGAGAAAGACCACCCACTTCTTCTCGCGGATCGCCCGGTCGACCGAGACCAGCATGCCCGCTTCGCTCGATTCAACCAGCTTGAAACCGCCAAGGCCGAACTGATTATTGGCGATCATCTTCTGGATTGCCGCGTTCGCGCTGCTGCCCGGCTCGATGCCGTAGATCTTTCCATCGAGCTGATCGCGATATCTGGCGATGTCGGCGAAAGTCTTCAGGCCCGCATCGTACTCGTAGCTCGGCACGGCGAACGTGGCTTTGGCGCCGGTCAGGTTAGGCGGCTGCAACACCTGGATCGATTTCGATTCGACGAACGGCGCGATCGCTTTTTCCTGCACGGGCCACCAGTAGCCGAGCGACACGTCCAGTTGCTTACTCTTTAGCCCCGCGAACGAAATGGGCACGGACGCGACGGTCGTCACCGGCCGATAGCCAAGTCCCTCGAAGACGGTCGACGCAAGCGCGGTGGTCGACGTGATGTCGGTCCAGCCGATGTCGGCGAAATGCACCGCGCGGCATGCAGCCGGGTCCTGCGCGAGGACTGGGAGTGAGATAACGGCGGCCGCGAGGCACGCAAGGCGGGCAAGCGCGGCGTTAATACTTGGCTTCATGACCTTTCCTCTCTGACACGATGGACAGCGTGTTGCGAACCCAGCCGCGCCTGCGCACAAGCAAATTAACCGCAAGCGGCCCCGGACATGCGATACGGCTCATGTAATGCCTGAACTGCACAATGACGTAACGTTACTGCCCCATATCCCGGCCAAAGCGACTGGCGGCGACCCGTTCTTGCTTCCACGCGACACTGAGAGTAAAGCTGCGTCGTTCGGCGTGCGGCGCCGCGTGGTCGGCCGGTGATTTTGGCGCGCCTTGCCGGCTAGCGTACTGCTTGCTACGCTGCGCGAGGCATCCGCATCCGCAGGTGTTCCCGTGGTCTGAGCGAGTCTTTGCACAATGCCTGAAGATATATCGTTCCTCTTGCTGCCCGGCTTTTCGGCGATCGGCTTCATGTCTGCGGTCGAGCCGTTGCGAGTGGCGAACCGCTTTCGCGGCGACCTGTACCGCTGGCGCATTGTGAGCCTCGACGGCGCGCCGGTGGCTGCCAGCAACGGCATTTCCATCAACGCGGATGTCGCGATCGGCGGCCTCGATGCGGTGCGGACGCTTTTCGTCGTCGCGGGCTTCGAGCCGCTCGCCTGCTACACACGCTCGCTGGGCGATTGTCTGAAGCGCTTCGAGCGCGCGGGCGCCACACTCGGCGGCATCGACACCGGTAGTTTCGTGCTGTCGGAAGCGGGACTGCTCGGCGGCGCGCACAGCGTGACGGTGCACTGGGAAGCGCTGTCGGCATTCCGCGAGCGCTATCCGTCGCTGCACGCAACCCAGGAGCTATTCGAAATCGGCGCGCGACGCATTACGTGTGCGGGCGGTACGGCGTCGATCGATATGATGCTCGATCTGATCGGCCGCGCGCATGGCGCGGCGCTGGCCTCGGCGGTCTCCGAGCAATTCGTGGTGAGCCGTATCCGGCAGCGCTCGGACCATCAGCGCATGGAGATTGCGGCACGCTACGGCGTGCACAATCGCAAACTGATTCAGGTGATCGGCGCAATGGAAAGGCATATGGAAGAACCGCTCGCACCCGATCAGCTCGCCCTGGAGATCGGCGTGACGCGGCGGCAACTGGAGCGGCTCTTCTGCGCGTCACTGAAGGACACGCCGACGCATTTCTATCTGCAACTGCGCCTCACGCGTGCGCGCGAGTTGCTGCAGCAGACCGACATGTCCATTACGGCGATCTGCGTGGCGTGCGGATTCGAGTCGCCCTCGCATTTTTCGCGGACCTATCGCGCGCGTTTCGGCGCGAGTCCGCGCAGCGACCGGCAAGCATCGAGCGGTCGAAACGCCGATGAATTTGCGCCTTCGCAGGTGCGCAATCCGTCGTCCGCTGTCCGCCTATCCGGCTTAGGTCAGCAGTGAATGTGCTGATCGGCGGTTCAGATTAGTCGCCCTGTTTTGACGTCGCCGCCGTATGCGGGCCCGAACTGATCCTGGCCCATACCTTCGCCTTTCACACGCCGCACCGTCCGTGGATCGCAGTTTACCGGGCGATCCGTCGGTCGTCCACGACCAATGGAACAGCGCCATACCAAGGGAAAACACCTGGACGCAATGCGAACGGCGCCCTTGACATGCCTATTCACCGGTGTGAATATAAATTCTTGGACACGAATTAGCCCGGCGTCATGCTTGCCGGCAGTACCCGTGCCCGTTTCATCGCGCCCGGTCGGTGGACGCATGTATTGCGTACGGGCCATGCACACGACGTCTGAACCGCAAAACGCGTGAGGAAACAGTGGGGCATGTCGCCAATGCCTGCGAGCGGCGTCGGTTAGCAGAAAGCTCCGGGATGAGCGGTCAGCTGTCTTCATTGTGATTAGTACTACGTATCTTCGAAGTACCGGCGTGAAACACCGCGCAGGACGAGAAAATCCCTCGATCAAATTCCGGCGCCTATTACCGGAAACAGGAGAATGAATGTGTCGCCGAACTTTGGATCATTAAGCGGCTTGCGCGTGGTCGACCTGTCGCGTGTGCTGGGCGGACCGTATTGCACGCAGATCCTGGCCGATCACGGCGCCGAGGTCATCAAGATCGAACCACCGTCAGGAGACGAAACACGCACATGGGGGCCGCCGTTCGACGGCGATACGGCGTCTTATTTTCTGGGCGTCAACCGCAACAAACTGGGCGTGACGCTCGACCTCACGCAGCGCGATGAACAGGAGAAGCTGCTCACCCTCCTTCAGACGGCCGACGTGCTCGTCGAGAACTTCAAGGTCGGCACGCTCGAACGCTGGGGTCTGGGCTACGAACAGACTTTGCATGTGCGCTTTCCCCGACTGGTGCATTGTCGCGTGTCGGGCTTTGGCGCAGATGGACCATTGGGTGCGCTGCCGGGCTACGACGCTGCGGTACAGGCTTTGACCGGTTTGATGAGCGTCAACGGCGAAGCCGGTGGAGCGCCCCTACGCGTGGGTGTTCCGGTCGTGGACATGGTGAGCGGACTCAACGCGGCGCTCGGCATCCTGATGGCGTTGCGTGAGCGGGAGACCAGCGGACGCGGACAGTTCGTCGAATCGACGCTGTTCGATAGCGCGCTGTCGATCCTGCACCCGCATACACCCAACTACTTCTATTCCGGTAAAGAGCCTCGGCGTACCGGCAACGCCCATCCGAATATCACGCCGTACGACCTGTTTCATACCGCCGGCGCTGACATCTTTCTCGCGGTCGGCAACAACTCGCAGTTCGCCGCTATGTGTGCGGTCATCGACGCGCCCCACCTCGCTAGCGATCCGCGTTTTACCGACAACAGCATGCGCAGCACGCATCGTCGCGAGCTGCGTGCGGAACTCGAAAAGCACCTCGCCTGCCGGGACGGAGAAGCGCTCGCCGACACGTTGATCCGCAAGGGGGTACCGTGCGCGCCGGTGCTTGCGCTGGGCGCGGCGCTCGATCATCCACACACCGCCCATCGTGGCATGCGCGTGGAGATCGGAAGCTATCGCGGCATCGCCTCACCGATCAAGCTGAGCCGTACACCTGCGACGTACCGCACCAGGCCGCCCGGATTGAACGAGCACATGGAGCAGGTGTTTGGTTGCCAGGGTCGCACTGATGACCCGCCCGCCTGATCCGTCTTCAAAAACCAGATCACAACAGGCGGCCCCGGGTCGCCCAGGAGACAAAGATGTACAAGATCGAACTGCCCGGATGGGGTGATTGGGCGCCAGCGCTCCCGACGTCGCAGCGAGGCGCTACCGCACGCGTTGCTTCATTCGCTAATGCCGTGTTCGCGCCGTGCGCGATGCACTTGCTGACCTGCCAGGGAGCGGCCCCATGCTTGCGCTGATCGGGACCATTGCTATCGTCGCACTGTTCGGGCTGATCATCACGAAACGCCTTTCGCCATTGGTCGCGCTGATTCTCGTGCCGGTTCTGGCGGCACTCGTCGCCGGTTTCGGGCTGTCGACCGGCAAATACATCGTGCATGGCGTGCAGAACATCGGCCCGATCGCAGGGATGTTTGTCTTCGCCATCCTGTTCTTCGGAATCTTGACCGACGCGGGAATGCTCGACCCGGTCATCAACGGTGTGTTGCGTGTGGTGGGTCGCAACCCGACACGCATCGTCATGGGCTCGGCGTTGCTCGCGCTGCTGATTCACCTGGACGGCTCCGGCGCAGTCACGTTTCTTGTCACGCTGCCCGCGATGATGCCGATCTACACACGCCTCGGACTCGACCGCCGGATACTGGCTTGTGTGACTTCGATGGCCGCCGGCGTGAACTTTCTGCCCTGGGTAGGACCGATGCTGCGCGCGTCGGCGGCGCTTCATATTCCTGGCACCGTGATTTTCTATCCGATGATTCCGGTGCAGATCGTCGGTCTGTGCTTTGTCTTTGGCACCGCGTTCATGCTCGGCAAGCGCGAGGAAAAGCGCCTCGGTTTCGACCGCGCGAGCGCCACGATGGCGGCGATCACGCTACGCGAGCTGACGCCGGAGGAACAGGCGCTGCGCCGTCCGGGACGTTTCTGGATCAACTGCGCGTTGACGCTGGTGGTATTGGCGACACTCGTGTCCGGCATCGCCGACCCGATGGTGATGTTCATGATAGGCACGGTGGCGGCGCTCATCATCAACTACCCCAATGTGCAGCAGCAGCGCGAGCGTATCGACGCGCATGCGAAGGCTGCGCTGATGATGGCGAGCGTGCTGCTTGCGGCCGGTGCGTTCACCGGCATCATGTCCGGCACCGGCATGCTGACCGCGATGGCGCAGGTCGTGGTCCACCATGTGCCGGTCGAGCATGCACACCACATGCCGTTTGTGCTGGGTCTCGTATCCATGCCGCTCAGCCTCCTCTTCGATCCCGATTCGTTCTACTTCGGCATCCTGCCCGTGCTGGCCGAAAGCGGCAAACTGCTTGGCGTACCGCCTGTGCAGATGGCGCAGGCTGCGCTGCTCGGGCAGATGACGACCGGCTTCCCGATTAGTCCGCTCACCCCTGCAACTTTTCTGATAGTCGGCTTGACCGGCGTGGAACTGGCCGAACATCAAAAGTTCACGATTCCATTTCTCTTTGCCGCTACCGTTCTGATGGTGTTTGCCGCGGTAGTGGTCAGTGTGTTTCCGCTTTGATTGCGCGCAGTTGCAGGTACAACATAGGACACCTCACATGAATTTCGACTTCACCGATGATCAGCAATCCATCCAGTCGGCAATCGAAAAGATCTGCGAAAAATATGACGACGAATACTGGCTGGAGCGCGACCGTGAAGGTGGCTTTCCGCACGAGTTCCACCGCACGCTGGCGGATGCGGGCTGGCTCGGTATTGCGATGTCACCGGAGTATGGTGGCGCGGGTCTTGGCATGACCGAGGCCGCGCTGATGATGCGCACGATCAGCGGCTCGGGCGCGGGCCTCTCGGGTGCCTCGGCAGTACACATGAACATCTTCGGGTTGAATCCCGTGCAGGTGTTCGGCAGCGAGGAGCAGAAGCAGCGCTTTCTGCCGCCACTGATCGATGGACGCGATAAAGCCTGCTTCGCAGTGACCGAGCCCGACGCCGGACTCGATACGACGCACCTGAAAACCCAGGCGATTCGCGATGGCGATCACTACGTGGTGACCGGCCGCAAGATCTGGATTTCAACCGCTCAGGTCGCTAGCCGGATGTTGATCATCGCGCGCACTACGCCACTGGAACAGGTCGCCAAACCGACCGACGGCCTGAGCCTCTTTTACACAGAGCTTGACCGCTCGCGCGTCGAAGTACGCGAAATAGAAAAGATGGGCCGCAAGGCGGTCGATTCAAACATGCTTTTCATCGATAACCTGCGGGTGCCGGTGGCGGACCGCATCGGTGAGGAAGGAGAGGGCTTCCGCTATTTGCTGCACGGACTGAACCCTGAGCGCATCCTGATTGCAGCCGAGGCGATCGGGCTCGGCCAGGCGGCGTTGCGGCGGGCGACCCAGTATGCGAAGGAGCGTGTCGTGTTCGGCCGGCCGATCGGGCAGAACCAGGGCATCCAGCATCCGCTCGCGCAGGCCTGGATGCAACTCGAAGCGGCCAACCTGATGGTGCTGAAAGCAGCGACACTGTACGACGCCGGCAAGCCCTGCGGCGCTGAAGCGAACGCGGCAAAGTATCTGGCGGCCGAGGCCGCGTTCCAGTCTTGCCAGACGGCGATTGCGACGCTCGGCGGGATGGGCTACGCGAAGGAATACCACGTGGAGCGGTACCTGCGCGAGTGTATGATTCCAAGGCTCGCCCCCGTTAGCCCTCAACTGATCCTCTGTTTCATCGCAGAAAAGGTGCTGGGGTTGCCGAAGTCGTACTAGAGGCGCGCGCGACAGCGCATCTGCAGTGCGCGCAACCATCCGTCAATGAATCGACCACTGCCCATGGACGTCAAACTTGTCGCCCGCACGCTCGACCTGTTCGAGCTGTTTGCCACCGAACAGCGGCCGCTTTCGCTGACCGAACTCGCGCGCCTGATGGATGTGCCGATGTCGAGCTGTCTGGCGCTGGCGCGCACGCTCGTGAGCCGCGGCTATCTGTATGAGATGAGAAAGCGCGGCGGCTACTATCCGACACGTCGACTGCAATTACTGGCGAACGCCATTGGTGCAGTCGATCCGGTCGTCGCGATGGTGCATCCGCAATTAGTCGAATTGCGCGATGCGAGTGGCGAGACTGCGGTTCTGGGCAAGATTCACGGCACGGCGGTCGTATATCTCGACGTCGTCGAGTCGACCAAGGCCATCCGTTACTCGCGCGAGCCTGGCGAACTGCGGCCACTGTATGCGAATTCGATTGGCAAAGCGATTTTTGGCGAGCTGCCCGCGCAGGAGCAGCAGGCACTCGGCAGCCAGTTGAGCTTTGAACGCTTCACCGAAGCGACGATCGCGGATTTGCCGGCGCTTGTTTGCGAGGCGTCGCTCGCAAAGGACCGTGGCTGGAGCGTGAACTTCGGGGAAAGCGCCCCGGAACTGTCAGCGGTTGCGATCGCGCTGAAGATTGGGGACGACCTCTATGGCTTGTCCGTCGTTGGGCCGACGGAGCGAATCCGAAGGGACCACGAAATGCACACGAATACACTTCAGGCGGTTAAACAGGAGATTCTCGCGCTAGAACAGGGGTCAACGGTTTCGACGGACTAGCGTTGCAGGCGTGGACTGTCTCTGACCGCGGTTCGACTTCAGAAGGGAGTCGCCGGTCACGATGTTCGCCCGAAGTGCGTGCAGATACCGTCACGGCATGCCAGCTTGGTTAAAAAACGCACGGTCTGCCTTAACCAGCCAGACCGTGCAACTTCACCTTCGGGCAGCTTGTGCTGCCCGATTTGCCGTTCGGATTTCCTCGATCAGAACTCGTAGCCAACCTGGGCACGCATGCCAGCATCACCTGTCGACGTGACCGAGACGGCGCCGTTCACCAGCCACTTGCCGTTCTGGGAGCGGTACGTTGCGCCCACTGCCGCAGCGCTGCCGCCCTTGTAGGTCGCTCCGCCCGCCGCGACGATCGTGCGGCCGGGGCCAGACGGCGTCATGTTCGGCATCGCCATGGCCGCGGCGATACCGGCGTAGGCGTTCCTGGCAACGTCGTTGATGGCCTGGTTCGCCTGGTTGAACAGCTGGTCGCTGTAGCTGCTGGCCTGCTGCACGCCTTGCGACACCGAGCTGTTCAGCTGGCCCACGTTGACCGCATCCGTGTCCTGCGTACCGGCCGCTACGTTGGTGATCTGACGCTGCTGGGTGCCCGAACCTACAGACACCGAGTTGTCACGGTCAGTCGTCGAACCTTGGCCCAGCGCGACCGAGTTGGTGTTGCTTGCCTGCGCTCCCGTACCAATCGCCGTCGAGTTGGCGCCCGTCGCCGCCGCATTGGCGCCGACTGCCACGGCGTTGTCTGCTGCCGCACTGGCGTTCGCACCCATCACCGTCGTGTAGTTCCCCGAAGCAGCCGCGCCGGCGCCGGCGGCCGTGCTGCCCGCGCCAGTACCTGGCATCGCTGCATTGACCTGCGAGCCATCGCTGCCGCTCGCCGACGGAACATCCGTTGCGTTGAAGTACGGGCTTCCCGGCTTGCTACCCGACACCTGCCCGGTGAGACTCGACACCTGACCATTGAGATCCGTCACTTGGTCTTGCAGCGCCGACAGCTGGCCGAAGTTCACCGCGTCGTACTGGCTTTTGCCGTTTGCAATATTGGTCAGGACCACCGGACCTGCGCTCAGGCCGCCGCCCAGCGTCACCGAATTGAAGTTCACCGAACCGTCGGTGTTGCGGTCGTACTGCACCGCGCCCGACAATTGCGTCCCGACATCACCCATCTGGTCCTGCAGCTTCGTGATGTCCGTCGTGTTCTCCGTCACACGGCCATCGATGTTGGTAATTGCATCGCCCACATTGCTGACCGTCTTGCCGCCCACGCTGTAGCTCGGGGCCGACACGGTAGCGTTCGAACCCGACCCGGATGCGGTCGCCTGAATGCCAAGCGCCGTAGCGTTCTGCGCATTTGCCAGGGAAGCCGCTCCAATCGCTGTTGTTCCTTGGGCCGATGCAGTCGCTGACGCCCCAACCGCTGTCGCATCCCCCCCGGTAGCGGATGCGGAAGTCGCCCCCGTTCCCGAGTAGGTCCCGTTTGTCGCCTGAGCCGGCGTGCCGATTACGCCGGCTGATGCTGCACCCGACATCCCGGCCAGCACAACGAAAGTGGCGACTGCTCCGGCCACTACACGTGACTTGCTGCGCTTGCCGCGAGCCGACGCGAATTCCGGTGCCGCCACCCATGTTCCGAGTGCTTCACTCCAGATGCTGATATAGGACTTGTTGTTCATATAATGTCGATGTTGGTGTTAATGAAATTAATTCAGAATAATCAGATATGGGAAACGTATAGACTTCGATATGTATCGCAGTCCTAAGCAAGTCCTCGCGAGAGGCGAGATAGGTCGTTTCGAGGCGCTGCGCGGAGAATCCGGTACCATCCAGTTGGTGATATAGGACATGTTCATTGCGCCTCTTTGTATACGAATTCCAAGTCGTGACGTTATTAAGTTATGCGAATCATCTTGGAGAAATCATGTTCACGCCATGCTCCACCACAGCTCCTTCAAAAATTTCTGGAATGGACGATTCGAGGTAACGCCTGGCCAGATGCACTGGCATCAGGGAGATCAGATTCTTCGCCTTTCGGGTACATGTCGTTCGTCATGCAAACTAATTTCATTGTATTTTTTTTTGATAGCTTTGAAACACGATAAGTTGCAAAAGGTCCCATGGTCGAGCCGACTAGTCCGAACGAGGGCACGAGGTACCGCGGCACCAAAAGGCGGCGAGTCAGTCCACAACGCTTAGTATTTAGCTTTGCGGCATGCCATTACTATTAGGCTACCTAACTTTACGTGTGATTACATCAATGAAATCGGGGGCGATTCCCTCACGCTTTGACCTTGCCCTCGAAAAACGTATCCGTTGCTGAGAGTGTGTAAAACATTCAGCAACGGAGGATTTAGCAATGGGTAACCCAAGGGCGCAGTACACGCTGGAATTCAAGATTGAAGCGGTGCGCATGGTGCGTAACGGCCAGAGCCAGGCGGCGACGGCGAAGATTCCGGGCATCAGTAGGCAGACGCTGAATGCGTGGATCAAGGCCGACGATGCGGGCAAGCTCAATGGGGCGGGCAAACAGGTGTCAGCCGAACAGATGGAAATTGCCCGGCTGCGCGCCGAACTGGCCCACGTGAAGATGGAGCGCAGAGCCAGTATTGCAGCGCCGAGTTCCAGGACGTGCTCAAGAGTTACGGCATGCACAGTTCGATGAGCCGCCCAGCAAATTGTTGGGACACTCAATCTAACTCCGGCGACAACGTATCCCACTCGTCGTGCCATGCACAGCTGAACGGCGTGCCGGCGAACCCACTAATGCCAAAGGCGTGGTCGACGTCGAAACCGATGGCGCCAGCGGCCTCCAGAACCGCTGCCGGCGCCGGAGAGCCGCCGGTCAGGACCCGCAACACGACGAGGCAACGGCTGCCGTTCCGACCGGGGCAAGCTCGCGAGGGCTGCGAGAACAATCGGTGCCGCACAAAAATGATCGACGCCGTGTTCGGCGATGGCGGAGAGAATATTCGCGGCATTCACCAGCGATCACAACGACGAAGAAGCGCCGATCTTCGGATCGCACCAGCGGCGGTTCGTCTTGTAGCTCACGATCACGCCGCGCTCGAACAGCAACTCCGCGACGTCGCGCAGGCTGAGCCGCAACGGGACGTACCGCCGCACGGCTCGCTGATGATCGACGCCGCGAACGGGTGGCCGCGATAGAGCGATTGGGTCTTGTTGGATCGCACCATCCGAACCGACCCGGGTGTCAACGCGGCAGTGCCGCCGCGCGAAGTGGCGTGGCGTGCCGATTACTCGCTGTAGTCGTACACCCCACGCCCCGTCTTGCGCCCCAGCCGTCCGGCCGACACCATTTCGCGCAGCAGCGGGCATGCGCGATACTTGGTGTCGCCGAAGTCCTTCAGGAACACGTCCATCACGGCGAGGCACACGTCGAGCCCGACGAGGTCGGCCAGCGCGAGCGGCCCGATCGGATGGCTCGCACCGAGCTTCATCCCCGCGTCGACTTCCTCGGCCGACGCGATGCCGTCGGCCAGCACGAAGAACGCTTCGTTGATCATCGGCACGAGGATCCGGTTCACGACAAAGCCCGGCGCGTTGCGCACGCCGATCGGCGACTTGTCGAAACGCTCGGTCAGCGCACGCACGGCTGACGCAGCCGCATCGCTCGTCTGGAGCCCGCGGATGATCTCGACGAGCGGCATCAGCGGCACCGGGTTAAAGAAGTGCATGCCGACGAAGCGCGAGGGATCGGCAAGCAGCGCCGCGAGCGCGGTGATCGAGATCGACGACGTGTTGGTCGCGATGATCGCGTCGGGCCGTGCGACGGACTCGATCTGTTTCAGGATCCGGCTCTTCAGCTCGACGTTTTCGGTCGCGGCTTCGATCACGATATCGACCGCCGCGAGCTTCGCGTAATCGGTCGACGTCGTGATGCGCGCAAGCGCGGCGTCGCGCGTGGCAGCGTCGAGCTTGTCCTTCGACACGAGCCGCTCGAGGCTACCCTTCAGCGTGGCGACGCCCTTGTCGATCGCGGCATCGCTGACGTCGATCATCACGACGTTGAGTCCCGCAACGGCGGCGGTTTGCGCAATGCCGTTGCCCATGGTTCCGGCGCCTACGACGCCGACGGTTTCTATGGTCATGAACGATTCCTGTGTGTTCGGGTGTGGAGCGCTCGATTATCAGATGTTCTCGAAGATCGCGGCAATCCCCTGGCCGCCGCCGATACACATCGTCACGAGCGCATACCGCCCGCCGATGCGCTTGAGCTCGTACAGCGCCTTGACGGTGATCAATGCGCCGGTCGCGCCGATCGGGTGGCCGAGCGAAATACCGGACCCGTTCGGGTTGACCTTCGCCGGATCGAGGCCGAGCTCCTGGGTGACCGCGCATGCCTGCGCGGCGAACGCCTCGTTGGCCTCGATCACGTCTAGATCGGCGATCGTCAGGCCCGCGCGCTGGAGCGCCTTCTGCGTCGCCGGCACCGGGCCGATGCCCATGTAGGCCGGATCGACGCCCGCATGCGCATACGCAACGAGACGCGCGAGCGGCTTCACGCGCTGCGCGCGCGCGGCATCCGCGCTCATCATCAGCACCGCGGCGGCCGCATCGTTGATCCCCGATGCGTTGCCGGCCGTCACCGTGCCGTCCTCCTTCGCGAACACCGGCTTCAGCTTCGTGAAATCGTCGGGGCCGGCGTCGTGACGCACATGCTCGTCGGTGTCGAACGCGACCTCGCCCTTCTTCGTGCGAATCGAGATGGGCAGGATCTGGTCCTTGAAGCGCCCTTCCGCGATCGCGCGCGCGGCGCGACGATGCGACTCGAGGGCGAGCGCGTCCTGCGCGTCGCGCGAAATCCCGTACTTGCGCGCGACGTTCTCGGCCGTCACGCCCATGTGGATCGACTGGAACGGGTCGTGCAGCGCGCCGAGCATCATGTCGACGAGCTTCGCATCGCCCATGCGCTGGCCGAAGCGCGCGGACGGCACGCTGTACGGCGCGCGGCTCATGCTCTCCGAACCGCCGCCGATCGCGACGTCGGCGTCGCCGAGCATGATCGTCTGCGCGGCTGACACGATCGCCTGCAGCCCCGAGCCGCACAGGCGGTTCACGCTCAGCGCGGGCGTGTGCTGCGCGACGCCGCCGTCGATCGCCGCGACGCGCGCGAGATACATGTCCTTCGGTTCCGTGTTCACGACATGGCCGAACACGACATGCCCGACCGCGTCGCCCGGCACGCTCGCCCGCGACAGCACTTCGCGCACGACCTTCGCACCGAGGTCGGTCGGCGAGAAATCCTTCAGGCTGCCGCCGAAATCACCGATCGCGGTACGCACCCCGCTCACGACCACGACTTCTTTCGCTGCATTGCTCATCGTCTGCTCCGGTTCGTTCGCGCACGAAGGCGCGTTAATGCGTTACATGTTCGAAAAATTCGGCCCGCCGCCGCCTTCGGGCGTGACCCACACGATGCTTTGCGTCGGGTCCTTGATATCGCAGGTCTTGCAGTGCACGCAGTTCTGCGCGTTGATCACGAGGCGCTCGCTGCCGTCGTCGTTCTTCACGAAGAAGCGCCACTGCGGCCCCGCATACGTGCGCAGGTTCAGGTTCACCAGCCCGCTCGCATCTTTCAGCGTCAGGTGCGCCGGCTGGTTCTCCTCGTGGTTCCTGTTTGAGATGAACACCGACGACAGCCGGTCCAACGTCAACTCGCCGTCCGGCTTCAGATACGCGATCGGCTCGCGCTGCGACGCCGGCTTCGGCATCTCGTGGTCCGCGTGCAGGTGATGCAGCGTCCACCGCACGTTGCCGCCCATCACCTTCTGCTCGATCCCGACCGTTCAGCGGCGCCAGCACCTCGCCGCAGAACTTCGCGGACTCGTCGAGCACGGCCTGCGCGGTGTCGTAGCCGGCTTCCTCGAAGCCCGGCAACTGCGCAACGGTGTCGATGCCCGCGAGTTCCTTCAGCACGAACAGCATGTCCTTGACGGGGGCGTTATAGCTCATGGGCGAGGTTCCAATCAGGCGGTGAATGAGGCACGCGGCCCGGGCGGCTGCGGCAAAGCCGGCCAGCGCCGGGCAACGTCGTGGCCCATCGTAATGCCGCGGTGGCGGATTCCCATTGTCATATTCGGCCCAACTGGTGACAAAACCGGCCACGGGATGCGCCGGCGCTGCGGGAAACGGCCGGCCCGAGAAGCGTTTGGCGTGAGCCGGTTTCGACGAAACGGCGGGCAACCAGTGTGCCGGCCGATGCGGCGGAGCATGCCGGCGGCCGAGGGTCCCAACGGTAGCCGCTCATGGGAATTGCCCATGCGAGCCTGCCAGGGGAGCGAACCAAGGGAGCCGGTTATGGGAACGGGTTAAAAAAACACTACGCGCGCCGCCGATACGTCCCCGGCGTACTCCCCGTCCAGTGCCGGAACGCGCGATGAAACGCGCTCGGATCGTCGAAGCCGATATCGGCGCCGATCGCTGCGATCGTATCCGGCGTATCGGTCAGCCGCTGGATCGCGATATCGCGCCGCAGTTCGTCCTTGAGCGCCTGAAAGGTCGTGCCTTCGGCGGCAAGGTGGCGGCTCAGCGTGCGCACCGAGCAATGCAGGTGCTCGGCTGCCTGGTCGATCACGGGCAGGTCGGGCAGCGCCTCCGACAGATATTGCCGCACGCGATGACACACGAGCTGTTCGCTGAACGATTCGAAGATCCAGTCGCCCGGCGCGCGTGCGAGGAACCGCCGCAGGTTGCGCTTGCTCTGCCGAATCGGCCCGTCGAGGCAGTCCGCGCTGAAGCGCATCAGTCGCCGCGGCTTGCGCGACCTGCGGCGCAAGCAGGCCTTGTTCCGATGCTTTGGCCTGATTCGCCGAGCTTTTTCGCTCAGGCGACAGTTGCTGCACGCCTCGTTCTATCTCCGATGTCGACGAGCACCGCGCCAAGGATCTTGCGGCCTCCGTTGCGGCTAAAACGGCTTGTACTGCGCGTTCGGGACCAGCAGGCCCGCAAAATTTCGAAGTCCTGATTAACGCTACGCCGCTCGGCAGGAAAGCGAACGATGCGATGCCAGTTGGATGCCATCAGCCCTGATCGTGACGAGCGGCATCCGCGATCGTTTTAACTAGCGAACGCGCGACCTCAACCAGCCGGCCGGATAGACACGCGGCACAGGCGTGACACTCGCCTCACGCGGCGAGTGCTCCATCGACCGCGGCCAGGTAGTGCCTGAAGCCTGCCTGCAGCAGAACGGTTCGCACGCGCTCAAGCTCGCATCGCACGGCTTCGTCCGCGGGCTCCCGCAGGGTGTGCGCGAGCGCGCGGCCGCGCGCCGCGAACAATTCGGCCCAAGGCAGCGGTTCGCGCCGCGTGTAGTCCTCCAGCGCCGTCACGTAGAGCAGCGCGCCGACTGGATCGGCGGCAGACAGCATCGCTTCGATGGCGTCGCGGTAGAACCAAAGGTGATTGTGGCCGACCGCGCCGAGGCGCAGGAGGGCCTCGCCTTCTGCCAGGAGCCGCGCACGCTCGTCGTTCCCGTCGACCGCTCGGGACAGGGCGCTCAGGACCTTCGGCGCGCAGAACTGCGTGCCCACTTCGCGCGAGATCGCGTGCGCCTCGCGAAGCGCTTGCACCGCTTTGCCGCGGCATCCCTCTTCCAGCCAGACACGTCCCTGCATTTCCAGATTCTGCGCTTCGAAGCGGCGCGCGCCCAACTGCCGGATCAACCGCATTTCCCGCTCCAGATGGGCTCGCGCAGCCTGCGCATCACCGAGCTCGTAGCACGCGAACACGCCGAGCGTCTCGCCCAGCAATTGCGCGCGCGGTTGCCCGATCAGCTCGGCGGCGTGCGCGGCGGCAAGCGCGTCTTCGCGCGCCTGCCACGCGTCGTTCAGATAAATGCGGCTGAAGCCCTGCATCGAACGATTCGCGACTTCGATGCGGCCGAACCCGTGCTCGTGGCTCAACGCCACGCAATCGCTGAAATGGCGAAACGCGGTCCGCATGCGTCCCTGCGCGTACGCGGCATCGGCGAGGCCGCCGAGCGCGCGGGCCTCCGCCTCCGGCAGGCCGAGGCGCCGCGCATAGGCGAGTCCAAGTTCGTGCTCGGCGTTGCAGGCATCGATCTTCCCGAGCGGAAAGAGGATGTTGCCGCGCAAATGGTGAACGCTGGCGAGCTCGGCCAACCGCTCGTCGCGCTCTGCGATCCGCTGGGCGGCTGCGAGCAGGTCTAGCGCTTCTTCGAGACCTTCGCTGACACGTAGGTCTTCCGCAAGCCCGAGCTGGCAGCGGCACAGACTGGCGTCGTCGGGGGCGGCCGCCAGCGCCGCGCGATAGGTGGCGATCGATCCCGCGATGTCGCCGAGGTCGCGCTGGAGCTCGCCCTTGCAACAGCTCAGGGCGTGCCGGTCCGCGTCGGTCTGCGCGATCTCGAGGCCGCGCTCGGCGAGGCGTAGCGCGGCCTCGACCAGGTGGGCCGCGCGCTGCGCCTGCGCGGCGGCAAGATAGGCCCGCGGCGCGCAGTCGTCCTCGGCGCGGTCGAGATGCTGGGCGTGCAGCGTGGGGTCGCCGTGCGCGAACCAGTCGGCCGCACAGCGGTGCAGCGCGCGCCGGCGCGCGCGCAATAGCGTCGAGTACGCGCCCTCCTGAATCAGCGCATGGGCGAACAGGAAGTCCTCGCCCTCCGGCAGCACGAGCGCATTGGCGAGCAGGCCGGCGCAGGCGTAGCCGGGATCGTCGATGAGCCGCCGCAGCAACGCGAGGTCGAAACGCTGGCCGATCACAGCGGCCGCCTGGAAGGCGAGGCGGTCGCGCGGCGCGAGGCGGTCCATGCGCGCGAGCACAAGGCTGCGGATCGAGGCCGGCACGGTGCTGCCGCTGCCTTCCTCGGCGTTGCGCAGCAGTTGCTCGAGGAACAGCGGGTTGCCGCCCGCGCGCTCGACGAAGGCGAGCGCGACACGCTGCGTGGCGTCGATGAAGTTGCCAGCAAGGCTCAGCGCTTCGTCCTTTCGCAGCGGCCCGAGATCGATCGTCGCAAAGGGGGTGTCCCGGCAGCGCGCGCGCCAGGTCGCGTCGATCGGATCGCCTTCCACGCGCGAGGTCGTCACGAGCAGGCCGGGCCCGTTCGCGATGCCCGAGGCGAAGGCCGCGAGATAGTCGAGCACTTCGGGGTCAGCCCAATGCAGGTCTTCGACGACGATCAGGGTTGCCGTTTGCGTGCAGGCGTCGTCGGTCAGTCTCGTCACGAGCGCCTGCTTGCCGCGCTTGCGCGCGCCGTGGTCCATCGCATCGTAGAGGGCTCGCCATTCGGCCGCGAGCGGCAGATCGAGAAGGTCATGGAGAAACGCGTGCTGCTCGGCCTTGACGACGCCCTCAGCGGCAAGACGCGCGGCGGCGGCTTGCCGCACGTCGCTCGATGCGCCGGCCGACAGGCCGAGCAGGCTGCCGACGATCGCGTGCACGGGATCCTGGCCCTTGCCCACACCGAAGTCGAGCACGAGGCCCCGGTGGATCACGAAGCCCTGCGACTGCGCATAGCAGCGCATCTCATCGACCAGACGCGTCTTGCCGATGCCCGCTTCGCCGCGCACATGGACGACGTGGCCGGCCCGCCGCGCGACGCACGCATGGACGATGCCGTGAAATTGTTCGAGCTCGGCCTGACGCCCGACGAAGCGGCTCTGGCTCGCCTTCGCCGCTTCGCTCGCGATGGCGCGCAACCGCCAGGCCCGCACCGGGGTGTCGATGCCCTTGAAGCGCTGCTCGCCGAGCGAGTCGCAGACGGCGGCGTCGCCGAGCGCGCGCGCCACGTCATCGGAAAGCCAGGTCTCGCCGGCCGCCGCCGCGGTCTGGAGCCGCGCGGCCAGGTTCACGGGATTGCCGGTCACGGTGTAGTCCCGTGCGTCGACGCAGCCGAGCGTGCCCGCGACCACCTCGCCGCTCGCGATGCCGATGTGCGCCTGCAACGTCCGCGCCGCCTGTGCGCTGAGCTGTGTGAGCGCGTCATGGATGTCGAGCGCCGCGCGGGCCGCGCGCAGCGTGTCCGTTTCGTGCGCGCGCGGCGCGCCGAACAGCGCCATCACCGCATCGCCGATGTGCCTGTCAGTCGTGCCGCCATAGGCGAGCACGATGCTGTCGACGAGCGCCGTGTAGCGGCCGATCAGCGCGCGCAGTTCCTCCGGATCAAGCGTGCGCGAGAGCGCCGTGAAGCCGCAGAGATCGGCAAAGAGGATCGTGACCTGCCGGCGTTCGTCCGCGGGGGTGTCGAGGACGTTGGGCGGCCCCGCTGCCGGCGGGGCCACCGCTGCCGAGTCCCGCGCGGCGGCAGCGAGGATGCGTTTGCGGTGGCCGAGCGACTGTACCCCAAGCTCCTTCAGATCCGTGTCGGTCAACTGCGCGAGCAGCGACAGATCGATGTCGTTCGCCGCGAACGCCTGCGCGTACTGTTCGAGCCCGAGGACCTGCAGCCATTGTTCAATATCCATGCCCGCCGCCTGCGTCCAATGCCGGGCGGCGCGCGCTCCGGTGCGCGGGCCGCTTCCGGTTCCTTCCCATCGGCTCAAAACGCAGACGAAACGCGTGCGCGGATTGCCGACGCCAACGGCCCCGAACGTGTCGGGGATCGTGCCGATGAATAACCAGTGTAGGCGTCCGCCACGGACCGCGTATGGCGTTTGACAGGCTTTCGTGCGAGGACGGATACTGGACCGCTCCCCATCGTGCCGCCGCATTCCACCGGGAATTCACGTGAAGCCGGGCCAGACCGTTTCCGTCTCCGACGTCCCGCCGCGCCCGCGCTTCGCGGGGCTGCCCGGCGATCTGGCCGCCGGGGCGGTGTCCGCGCTCGTCATGCTGTGCTACGCGATGAGCCTCGGCACGATGATCTTCAGCGCCGATCTGGCCCGCTACGCGATGCTCGGTGTGCCCACGGCGCTCGTCAGTTGTGTCGTCACGGCGCTCGTGATTGCCTTGACGAGCTCGATGCGCCTGAACATCGGCGGCCCCGACAGCAATGCAGCGGCGTTTCTCGCGGGTGTGGCGGCAGGCGTCGCGAGCAGCGTGCGCGCGGACGGCGGCTCCCCACAAACCCTCCTGCTGACCGTGCTGATCGCGATCGCGCTCTGTTCGCTCGTGACCGGCATCGTGCTCTACGCAATCGGTTCGTCCAAGCGCAGCCGCTCGCTGCAGTTCCTGCCTTACCCGGTCCTCGGCGGGTTCCTCGCCGGCACGGGCTATCTGCTCCTCGCCGGCGCGTTCCGCGTGATGACGGGCGAGTCCCTGCAATGGCACACGCTCGCGCTATTGACTCATCTTCACTGGCTGGCGTGGCTCCCCGCGCTCATCGTAGGCGTGCTGGCCACTATCCTGCTGCGCACCTGGCAGCACGTCGCCGCGTTGCCGCTCACGCTGGCCTTCGGGATCGTCCTGTTCTACGTCCTGCTGCGCGCCGCAGGCCTGTCGATCGACGAAGCGCGCAGCATGGGACTGCTGTTGCCGCGCGTGCCGCTGCGGCTCGCCGGGCTGCCGGAGCTGCACCTGACAGCGCAGCTCGCCCACGGCGGCATCGACTGGCCGGCGATCGCCGCACACCTTCCGGAGAGCCTCGTCGTCACGTCGGTCTCGGCTGTCACGATCCTGATGAATTCGACAGCCATCGGTGCAGCGACAGGCGAGGAGGTCGATCTCAATCGCGAGATGCGGGCCGCGGGCCTCGCCAATCTCGCGAGCGGGCTGTTGGGCGGCATGATCGGCTATCAGTCGTTCAATCGCTCGATGCTCAACGCGCGCGTCGGCGCGACGAGCCGGATGGCGGGCGTGTTCGCGTCGCTCGTGTGCCTCGTGGTGCTTGCCGCGTCGCCCGATCTCGTCGCGCTCTTTCCCGTACCGGTGCTCGTCGGCCTTCAGCTTTTCATGGGGCTGCGCCTGCTCGTGCAGTGGCTGGTCGGCGCCTACGCGAGGCTCAACTGGTATGAGTACCTGCTCGTGCCCATCATTCTCGGCGCGATCGCGGGCTGGGGCGTGATCGTCGGCGTGGTGGCGGGCGTGGTCGCCGCTTGCGTGATGTTCACATTGCTCTACGGTCGTGTCAGTTGCATCCGCATGGCGTTCGACTTGCGCACCCGCACCTCGAATGTCGAGCGCAGCATCGAGGAGACCGAAGCGCTGCGCGGACTCGGCTCGCACGTGTGCGGAATGTGCCTGCAAGGGTTTCTCTTCTTCGGTACAGCCAATTCGATCCTCCAGCACATACGCGAGCGACTCGCCGCGCGCGATCTCGCTGCGGTGAGATTCGTCGTGCTCGACTTCGCGTCGACCCAGGGCATAGACGCGTCCGTATCGATCAGCTTCGTCAAGCTGCGGCAACTCTGCGCGGCGACGGACACGGACCTGGTCTTGACCGCGCTGCCGCCGCGCTCGCGCGATCTGCTGACTAAAACCGGCACGCTCAATCTGCGGATTCGCGAATTCGACACGCTGGACGCGGGCCTGGAATGGGTCGAAGACAAACTGCTCCGGTCAGGCTCTCTCGCGCTCAAGCGCGGTGACGATCTCCATGCGATGCTCGCGCCGTACTTCACGGCCAGCGCGCTGGACACCCTGTTCACCTGTCTCGAAGTGCATGACCTTCTCGGTGGCCAGCCACTGTTTCTGCGCGGCGAGCCGGGCGACGCGCTGTACATCGTCGAACGCGGGCGGGTCGCGGTTTCGCTGCCGCTTGTCAACGGGCGGTCGGTGAGGCTACGCGCTTCTGGCCCGGGCACGGTTGTTGGCGAAATGGCCGTGTACACGCAGCAGCCGCGCAGCGCGGACGTCTTCGCCGAGGTGCCGACGCGCGTACGCAGGCTCTCGCTGGCCGCGCTCGTTGCTCTCGAGCAGGACAACCCCGCCGCCGCGCAGCAGTTTCATCGCTTTCTGGTGAAGGTGATCGCGTCGCGGCTCGCCCTCGCCACCGAGGCCCTGCGCGCGGCCTACTGAGCGGTGGGCCGAGGATGGTGTTCGGGGCAACTGCCGTGGCGCCTGGAAGGCGGCCGACGCGGCGGCGCATCGACGGTGAGGACCCATGCACGTGCGCCAAGCCTGTGCGCGAGACGCGCGGCTCGCGCCGATGTCTTTGCGCCACTCGCTGATTAACGACGACTCGTTCTGCCGGGCACTACTTCATGCACGCGGCAGACGCCTAAGTGAACATTTCCGGCCGCAAGTCAGAGACCTCGATGATCACATCGGCCGGCAGGTTCGCCCGGCGCGCAGCGGCGCGAATTGCTTCGGCGTTGGGCGCCTCGTACAGGCAATATGTCTTCTTCTTGTCCGCACTGAGAAACGAAAAGAGCCATTCGACGCCCTCCTCGTCGTTGATCCGTCTGACAGCGTCCGCACTTTCAGTGGTGACCTCGAGCTGTTCCGCGAAGTTTCGTTCAATCATAAAACGTGGCATGAGATTCTCCTCATTGGTAGTGGCATCGCGCGCTTCCCATCGCGCGGTCCCCGCCCGCTAGAGTCCGAGCGTTGCGCTTGCCTGAGCGCGAACAATGCGCTCGACGAGCGCAAACATCTTGAGTTCTTTCGCCGCAGCAACGGCCTCGGCAAGCAGGTGCCGTGCTCGTGCCCGGTCGTCGGCTGCGTTGCGCGCCGCCAGCATGAGTGCGTATTCATGCCGGCCATGCGCGAGCCAAGGCCGCGCTTGCAAGCGCTCGTCCAAACGCAGCCCATATTCGAAGTGCTCCTCGGCAGCGGACCAGTCGCCCAGAGCATGGGCGAGCATGCCAAGATAACGCGCTGCTGACCCGCAGCACAGCGTAAAGACAGGAACGGTGACAACCTGGTCCCGAAACGGCAGAAGAAGCGCATACACCTGTTCAGCGCGCCTGAAGTCGCGCAGCCGCGCGGCGACCTCCGCCAGATACGTTAACGTAATCAGCCGCTTGCTATCGATGGCAATACCGGACTCCGATTCCATGAGGCGATCGAGATTGTCGCGGGCCTGGGCTTCGAAGCCGAGATCGCTATAGATCAGCATGAGTCCGGGTCGCCACGCCGAACTTCCGGAATGTTCACCGACGAACCGCTTGAAGAACGGCGCCACCTCGGCGAGCCGGCCTTGCTCGCGGCGTATCGTGAACATCTGCATGCCGTAGACGCCTGTTGCCAGGGTAGCGTCGACCGTTTGCGCCATCTGGAGCGACTCTTGGGCCTTGTGCTCGGCAGCGGCGAAGTCACCGGCGAGTATGGCCCGCATCGCCTGCGCACCCGTCACACACCACTTGTCGACGAAGTGCTGCCCGCTTGTGGCGATTTGCCGATACCTTTCGAGCGCGCCCTCGAAGCGTTCCACCTCGCCGATCTCCAGATAGCCGGCGAGACAGCGGGCGCAAGCATGACCTACGGTGTGCGCATCGCCGAGATCCTCTGCAATCCGGCTCAACTCCTGCAACAGTCTTTCGCGCTCGGCAAACTTTTCTGCGGGCAACGGCCGGGCTCCGACATGCATCATCTCGCAAACCAATGCGTCGAACAGGCTCGGCAGGTCGTTCAGCCGTCTGGCAAGCGCAACAGCCTCCAATGCCAATTCGTCGGTTTGTTCAGGCGCACCCGTCATGTGAACGGTGCGGACGAGTCGACTCAACAGGCGACAACGCTCGACCGACTCCTCACTGCCGACCAGCACGAGCGCTTCCTGGAGCAATGAAAGCGACGCGGTGCCGGAGCCTTCGAGGAACGTCTCGGCGGTATCGAATTCCAATGCCGCCTGCACAAGAAAAGATGGCAGCGTGTGGTCGCGTGCAATCTGGGCAGCCAGCCTGAACGTTGCAATCGCCTCGCGCCGCGCCAGTCTGAGTTCCGCTCCGCCTCTCGTCAGTAGAAAGGACACCTTATGGATCGCCCGGTCCTGATCGCTGAAAGCGCAGCGGTTGAGCAGTGCTAGCCCGCGCTGCGCGTGCGCGATCGCTTCGTCGTAGGCTGCGCCCGCAAGCGCCCGCTCTCCGGCCCGCTGCCAATAGCCGATCGCGCGCTCGGGCAGCTCGGCCGCAGTGAAGTTCTGGGCGATCAGTTCGGGGTGCCGCTCGGCGACTTCAGGATATTGCTGCTCCAGAGCGATAGCGATCTGCGCATGGTATTGGCGGCGGCGCGCAAGCAATAGCGATTGGTACGCGATCTCCTGGATCAACGCATGCCGGAACATATACGTGTCACCTTCGGCAGGCGTGCCGGAGGCCGGAACGATGATTTCCGCTTCGACGAGGCGCTCGAGCGTTTCCTGTAATTCGTTCTCAGGTTTCAAAGCGATCAGGCCCAGCAGCTTACTGCCAAACTCCCGCCCCACTGTGGCCGCGATCTGGGCCGTTTCCCTGACGATGGGCTCCAGCCGGTCGAGCCGCGACAACAGCGAGCCCTGCAGCGTGTCCGGGATCGCAATGGTCCGCGGGGTTCCCTTCAATTCGTAGCTGACACCTGCATCCCGCAACAGATCGCCCTGCAGCACCGTCTTCGTCAGCTCCTCGATGAAAAGCGGCACGCCGTCCGTTTTGGACAGGATCTGATCGAGTACGAGATCCGGAAGCCGCTTCCCATCAGTTAGCCGTTCGATCATCGCGATCGAATCACGGCGCGACAGGCGGTCGAGATTGAGTTGTACGAGATGCGGCAAGGCCCATCCTGGTTCGAACTCGGGCCGTGCGGTGAGCAGTACAAGCAGCGGTGCGGACACCAGTCGCTCAAGCAGGAGCCGGAGAAACTCCTGCGACGACGGATCCATCCAGTGCGCATCCTCCACAACGACGAGCACCGGCAGGGCACGCGCCGATTTTTCGACGATTGCGACCAGCACGTCGAGCGTGCGCCGCTTGAATGCGGGCGATGAGGAGTCGATCGGCGGAAGGCGCGCCACCGCCGGAATGCCCAGCAAGGTCGTGAGCACGAGAACCGCTTCGTCGACATCGACTCCGAGGCGTGCGATTACCGCCTCTAGCGGTGCGAGGTCCAAGGCGCCAGACGTGTCGGGCCCGAGGCCAAAGTCACGACGCAACCAGCGCAATACCGGCCAGAAAGGACTATTGCGATAATACGGGGAACAATGAAGCGGAACGACCGCATGGACGTCTCCACTGATGCTATCGCCGAATGCCCGCAGCACACGGGATTTTCCGATTCCCGGCTCGCCGATCAGCAGCACGCAGCGCATTTCGCCATCGAGGCTCTGCTTCCACCGCTGCCGGATCATCTCGAGTTCCGCGGCCCGTCCGATGAGCGGCGTGATGCCATGGGCTGCCTTGACTTCGAAGCGGTCGACCGCATCCGTTTGCGCGAGCACGCGCTGGACCTTGACCGGGCCTGAGACGCCTTTGAGTTCTTGCCAACCGAGGTCTTCGAGCAGGAATGCTCCTTCGATCAGGCGTTGCGTCGCGGGGCCCACGACGATTGCATCGGGCGGTGCGAGCGACTGCAGCCGTGCCGCGACGATGGGCGCCTCTCCGACGATCGCCTGGCGATCCAGCGTGGACCCTGCGCCGATTGCCCCAACGACGACCAGCCCCGTCTCGATGCCGATCCGCACCTGCAGGCGTACGCCGTGCTCGACTTCGATGCGGTCGTTGGCCTCGCGCAGCGCCGAGATGACGGCGAGCGCGGAAAGTGCCGCGCGCACGGCATCGTCCTCGTGTGCATTCGGGTACCCGAAATAGACGAGCAATCCATCACCGAGGTAAAGCGCGATGTGACCTTCGTGAGCCTCGATCGCACTGGCGCAGGCTTGATGGTAGAAGCCCAGCAGGCGTCGCATGTCTTCGGGATCGAATCGCTCGGCAAGCCCTGTCGAATCGATCAGATCGACGAACATCACCGTGAGCTGCCGTCTCTCGGCGTCGATGACCGTGGTCGCGGCCGACGGAGGCGGCTGACTTCGTTCCTGCGCGCGTTCGAGCGCACGCCCGTCAATTGCCGTGCGCGCCGCTAATGCCTTGGCGAGCCGCTTGCGGTCACCGAGCGTGAGGCCTAGTTCCTTTAACTCGCCATCGGAAAGATCACCGAGCACATCCCAGCCGATCCCTTCGGAGGCGAACCGCGCAGCGCACCCACCGAGGCCAATTTGCGTCAGCCATGCCGTAAGGTCGTCAGTCATCGCATGGATCTCGGGGATACCATGCAGGCTATGATCGGCGAGGGAACCCGACTTGTCCATGCGCCTTCGCATGTATTGCAGCGATTGCTCGATAAAGCGTTGTGCATGGCCGCATGTTCCGGTATTGCTTAAGTAAGGACACCGGAAAATTGAGGTCCGCTGCACTGTTTTATCTGAACGCGGCACACCGCATGCACGATGCGGGGGACAAGCGGCGGACATCGCGGGCCGCTATCACTTGAAGGAACCGGGCATCGACAGGCTCGTGTCGTGGTGGGATACGGAGGCCGACCTTGGACGTCCGATGGAAGTGCGCATTCTTCCCTCGACGTAGGTTTTCTGCACAGGGACGCAAAAACCTACGCCAAAGCCACAAGTTTTAGATGAGGAGAGACACGCGTGCCTACGGCAATCGAAGCGTCAGCAAACTGGATCATCTTTCTTCTAATGCAGCGGCTTACTACCGTACTGGGCAACTTCGGCCGACTCTGGACAGCGCTGTAACTGCGACTATTCGTTCTCGTCGAAGTAATGCCCGAACTTAAGCTGCTTGGTGCGGATATAACGCTCGTTTTCCTCGCGCATCGGAATCGCCAGCGCAACGCGTTCGCACACCGGAATGCCATGCTTGGACAGCGTGTCGAACTTCTCGGGATTGTTGCTCATCAGGCGGACCGACGTGACCTTCAGCGTGCGCAGAATACCCGCGGCCGAATCGTATTCGCGCGAATCGTCCGGCAGGCCGAGGTCGAGATTGGCCTCGACCGTATCGCGCCCTTGCTCCTGCAGCGCATACGCGCGAATCTTGTTCGACAGGCCAATGCCCCGTCCTTCGTGCCCGCGCAAATACAGCAGCACGCCGCAGCCTTCCGCCGCGATATAGCGCAGCGCGAGGTCGAGCTGCTCGCCGCAGTCGCAACGGTAGGAACCGAGCACGTCGCCCGTGAGGCACTCGGAATGCAGGCGCGTCAACACGGACGACTGATGGGCGACGTCGCCCATCACGAGCGCAAGATGCTCGGCGCCGCTTTCGCACACGCGAAACACGTAAGAGGTGAACGTGCCGTAGCGCGTGGGAAGCGTGGCAGTGGCGTCGAGAACGACGCATTCGCCGTTGATTGCGCCGTCTACTGCGGGCGATGGATCGTGAGACGTGAGCATGGCGTTGGACAGTGGTGCTGACATGAACCCGATCGGACCGGGGATAAGGTATGGAGTGGGAGTTTACCGCTAATCCGCGCAAAGCACCCGGATCGGCGCGCCGGCTGCCCAAAGCGACGCCTGTAACCGGGTGGCGCGCCAGCCCTACCCGAATTCAATGCGCGACGCGCCACAGGTATTCCCGGCTCCCTGAGGCGGCGGCTCCCGCCTATACTGGAATGGCCTGTCCCACACGACAGCGCGCCGTGCCGGCGTGCTGCACTGCGAAACGGAGCCGCTCCATGACAAGCGTTGCCCAGCTTCTTAAAACGAAAGAGAACAACACCGGCGTTTTCACGATCGGCGCCGACGATTCCGTCTACGAGGCAATCAAACTGATGGCCGAAAAGGGCATCGGCGCACTGGTCGTGACAGACGGCGACAGCATCGCCGGGATCATTACGGAGCGCGACTATGCGCGCAAAGTGGTACTGATGGACCGTTCGTCGAAGGCGACGCCGGTGCGCGACATCATGAGCAAGGCAGTGCGCTTCGTGCGTCCCGACCAGACTACCGAAGAATGCATGGCGCTCATGACAGAACGGCGCATGCGCCATTTGCCGGTGATCGACAACGACCGGCTGGTCGGCATGGTGTCGATCGGCGACCTCGTGAAGAACATCATCGCCGAGCAGCAATTCACGATTCAGCAGCTCGAGTTTTATATTCACGGCGAGCGGCCTTGACGGCCGCCACGGCTTGCTGATTGCCGCGAAAGCGGCTGCGCGAGCGCGAAAGTGCAAAAAAACGCCCAACCTTTGACGGTTGGGCGAAGCTTCCTTGCGGCAGCGGCCGAACTCAATTGCCGAAATAGATGCCCTTGGTTCCGCTCACCGGCTGCGTCACGCCGCCTGCTTGCGACGAACCGCCCATCGGCGAGCCATACCCGCTCGTATCGGCGACCGCGTGCGTCTGCGCGAGGCTGGGGTTTTGCGCCTGGACGCGCTGCTCGGCGGCCTGTATGTCGGCCGGGTAGCTGGGGTCGTTGGCGGTGGCGGGGTTGTAGCCGGCCTGTTCAACGCGGATCAAATCGTTGCGAACATCCGCGCGCGTCACGGGTTGCTGGCTCGCCTGCGCGAACGCGGCGAGTGGCGCGGCGAGTACGGCTGCGAGCGCGACTGCCTTAATAAGCGATTTCATGATGACTTACCTCCAGACTGGGTTGTTGGTGCATCGCTTTCCACACAAAGTGCGAAGCGAATGGATTCAGTCTAGTCACCAGATCGTCAAGGGAAAACCCTAAATTTCACGAAACATCATTGCGCGGTTCGCAAGCTGTTCCCCGGAACCGCCGGTGGCGTGCGATGTCGATTTGCCGTTCGCGGTAATCACGATTGCGGTAGTAGCAGTTTTCGCGGGCCGCTGACAAACGCGCTGCCCGGCTCGAAAAAGCGCAGTGGCCGATACATTTCGCGCGACAAACCAATGCGCGTCGTCACGCCGATGGGCGCCTCGCCCCGCTCGATCACGCCGATCCACAGGCCGCGTCCCGTGCACAGATCGACGCCGTCGCATGACGGCCCGATCCCGAACGCCATCGTCAACCGGCCGGGACCTCGCGCGAGATCGCGCAGCGGCACGCCCGGGCGGCGCGCTTCCATCAATGGCAAGCCTTCGAGCGCCTCGACCGCGCGCAACAGAATGCCGGCACCGACGTCGTGCGCCTCGGCGGACATATTGAGCATGTACGACAGCCCATAAGTGAGCCGCACATAGGCATGCCCGGGTGCGAGAAACATCGAGCCGTTATGCGGGCGACGGCCGAGAAACGCGTGGCTGGTCGAATCGCCGACCGGGTACGCCTCGGTTTCGACGATCCGCCCGCTCATGCGCCCTTGCGGCAGATCGTGCACGAGATACTTGCCGATCATGAAGCGCGCCAACGCAATCGTATCGACCGGTAGATCTTCGCGGCGCAACGGCGCAATGGGGAGCAACGGGTTTTGCATGGGTTTCGGCCCGCGTGATCGCAATGATGTCGACGACATACAAATCAACGCCAGCGAGCATTGTGCGACGCCAGCAGGCGACCGGGGGCCGGCACCCGTCGTGCGCGGTGCCGGCCGTTCTGCGCGGTACAGCCAGGCGTGTCCCCAAGCCCGCGCTAGTGCGGCTTTCCTTGCACGTCGTCGGACGAAATCACCTTGCCGGCACTGTTGACGATCGGTGCGGGCTCGGCGAGCGCCGGTTCCGGTTGTCCGGCAACCACCAGGGCAGCGTTCTCCAGCCGCCGTGGAACGGAGGCGCCGCCGCTCGAGATGTCGAGTGCGTTCCAGAACGTCCTGAGCGACCGTCCGATGTGCTCCTGCATCGCAAGCAAAAGCCCGGTCCCCGTTTCCGCAGCAATATCTTCCACGTGCCGACTATACGCGAAGCCCTTCTTGACGGCCGCCGGGAGTTGCTGGGACTGCAGATCGATGACTTCACTCAGCGATTTCGCCGACAGTGCGGCATCGGCCAACGCCTGCTGTTCGGCGACCGCCGTTTTCGCGGTCTGCATGTTGAGCCGGACCACTTTCTCGAACCCGGCAAATACTTCTTCGGCGCAGCTTGATGAAGCCCTGATTGCAGCGTCGCCTTGACGGAAAAAGGGCTGTTCCACGAGATTCTCGGGCATATATCGTCTCCATGAGATGGGGTTAAAAAGAGCGGTTCATTAGCGGCGTTGTCGCGGACACTGTCGCGCCAATCGTTATCGCGGCAGTGATCCGACGCATTTCCGCAGCCACTTGCACAGTGTTCCCCGTGAGGTGGAACGCTGCGAACCTCACTCGCTTGACGCACCATTCTGACCGGCGCCCAAATCGGCACCCGTCACCGGATTCACTCCGGTCGCGGACGCCGTTCGCGATGCCATTGCGCTCAGCGCACCGACGTCTTTGTCGGAGACCTGAACGCTCGCGAGTCCGTCGCCGCCGTCCACTGCGGGTTGCGGCTTCTCGACGAACTCCCACTCCGGCCCCTCGTTCCACGGACCGCGCGGCGAGTCATCGCCATCCGACATGTTGTAATAGACGTTGGTAAATTCAGGAACGCCCGGCCTCTTGCCTTGCGGGAAATTGGGCTGGATGGAGTGCAAAGCCTTTTCAAAGGACTTTTGATGGGCAATTTCGCGGGTCATCAGAAAGCCGAGGGCGTCTTTGATACCCGCATCGTCGGTCACATTGAGTAACCGTTCGTAGATGATTTTCGCGCGCGCTTCGGCGGCGATGTTCGAGCGCAGATCCGCAGTCGGCTCCCCGATCGTGTCGATATACGCAGCCGTCCACGGCACCCCCGCTGAATTGGTCAGCGCCGGTCCGCCACCGTAAAGCAGCGCCGTGGTGTGCGAATCGTTGCCGCCTGCGGTGAGCGAACGGTACAGCTCGGCTTGCTGCTCGACACCCTCCGCGAGCTGGCCCTTCGCGCCCTTGTTCAGCATCGCGACGATCGAGCCGATGACCTCCAGATGGCTGAGCTCTTCCGTCGCGATGTCGAACAGCATGTCCCGCCGGCCTGGGTCTTCCTCGCTTACCGCCTGTGTGAAATAACGACAGGCTGCCGCCAGTTCTCCCTGCGGCCCGCCGAACTGTTCAAGTAGCAGATTGGCGAGACCCGGATTCGGGCTTGCCACGCGTACTGTGTATTGAAGCCGTTTGTTGTGCACAAACATCGCATATCTCCAGAAAAGGATGGGGTTCGGCCAAGGTCCTTGCGCCGTGAGCTGCGGGACGAACCTCGGGCGAAGGTCGCTCAAATGGACATCCGGCCATGCGGGCGAAGACGAACGCATGGGCCTAATGTCACCGACCTTGGTCTCAGAGCGATGGCTCTGGCGTGATGTGCGCGCAGCACGCACGGGGTTGAGCTGCGCCTGAGCTTTCGCATGCGGCGTGCCTGCTGCGTGATATGACTGTGCGGATAGCGTGGGATCAAACGGGGCGGGAAGTCTCGATTGCACGCTGCCGAACGTGCACGCCTGCGTGTCGCGCAGCGCCTTTACGATGGTATGGGCTCAAGCCGAACGGTGGCGATCTCGCGACCGCCACCGCGACTGTCTCGCTAGCAATGTGGCCAGCGGCTATCAGCCGGTGCTAACCTCCACGCGACGCGGCCGTGCTTCCTCGCGGCGCGGGATCGTCAGTTTGAGTACGCCATCCTTCAGATTCGCGTCGACTTTTGACACATCCAGGTCCGCGCCCAGTGAAAAGGCCCGTGCGAAGTGCGGCTCGCGGATCTCCGCATGCTGCAAACGGAGCCCGGCCGGAGTCGGCACCACGGCTTCGGCCTCGATGAAGAGATTGCCGTCGTGCACCTTCACGTCGAGCCGGTCCTTCGTGACGCCGGGCAGGTCCGCCCACAGCGTCACACCCTGGCTGTCTTCGAAGACGTCCACCGCAGGGGTCAGCGTCACGCGTCGCTGCGGCCGGTCGCCGTCGCGGCGCGATACTGACGTTTCGTCTTTCCTGGCGAGTTCCATCGTGTCGCTCATGATTACCTCCTGTGTTCCGTAATGGGCTTCATTGCACAGCGATCGCCTTGGGCTTCGACGTCTCCCGCTTGCCGACGCTGATGGCGAGGCAGCCATTGGTGTACCGCGCGGTAACCTGGTCCGGATCGGCGTGCTCGGGAAGTTCGATCACGCGCCGAAACTCGCCGGCGAACCGCTCCTGCGCATAGAACCGCGCGTTTTCGTCGGTATTCTCGGGATAGACGGGCTTGCGCTCGCCGCTGATGGTCAGCAGGCCCTTGTCGATCGACACATCGAGGCTCGCGGGGTCGAGTCCGGGCGCGAATGCGACGATCTCGATCGAGTTATCGGTCGAGCCGATATTGACTTCCGGAAAGGCGCCAAGGCGCCCCGAACGGATGCTTGAAGGGAAGCCGCCGAAGAGGCCGGCCATCTGCCGCTGCAGACGGTCGAGCTCACTGAAAAGGTCGGTCCCGAAGTAGAGATCACTCATGGTCGTTTCCTCCTTTAATTCCAGCAGGAAGACGAACCGGCTATGCGCTCCAGTTCGTCTGCCATGCCTCGGGCAAACAAATCGAAACGCAGCGCGCCGTACTGCATGGCGCGACTGCCTGAGCGGAATTTAAGATAGGACGTCCAGCGAAATTTTCAAGGGATTGGCACGACTTTTTGTTCTTGAAATCCATCGCGACAGCCCTATTTTCGCGACGAACCAGAGGCCCATTTTTCACGACAACCTGAAGCACCGCGTGAGGACATCATGGATTTCAACAACGACTGGCTCACTCTCGGCCGGCACCGTGTCCGGCTGACTTCAACCAAGGGTTTTCCGACCGAGACGATGCGTACGGCCGTCGACGTCATCCGGCTGGCGATCGACAGCAACATGAGCGCGCGGGCTCGCCTCGTCGAAGTGGCGTTGAGGCGCGAAAATTCCTATGAGGTTTCGGTGGGCACCACCTTCGCGGACGACCGGCTCTGTGCGCCGCAGCTGGAAGTGGCAATCGCCACCGTGCTGGGTTTATTGCCTGACCAGATCACCATCACGGTGACGGTCGTCACGCAGGAAGAGGTGGACCTGCACTTCGGCGTCTACGAGAGGATGCTTGCCGAAAAGCTTGGAGCGGTGCCTCCAGTGCAGTGATGTGAAGCGCCGTTGATCAGGCGACCGGGTGATGGCGCCCGGCCTACGCAGCGTTGAGCGAAGTCCGGGTATGCGCCTTGCTGCCCACGACCAACGGCCTCATCCGGCGACGCGAATGCGACCGTGGCGACGCAACTGTTGTGCGCCGGCCCCCCCCTATGCGCTATCGCCGTTGAGGACGTCACTCAACCCCGTGGCCAGGGATTCGGCACGGGCGCCCTTGCGCAACCGTCTGCGGACTGATCTTCCGGCGTCTTCATCCCACTGGGTACTCTGGAGAACTGTAATGCCTGAAACCACTTCGATGTCTCCGACCATCACCTCGATGATCCGCCTGGATCATATGCATGTGCTCGCGGCGTTCCATCGCTATCACGCCGAGAGCCCGTGGTGGCGCAAGCGCGCCATCGTGAATTCGGTGTGCGCCGCGCTGGAGATCCACGCGCAACTCGAGGAAGAAATCTTCTACCCGGCGTTGGCCACCGTACTCAGTGATGATCCGACGCTCAGCAAGAGCCGGCCCGAGCATGACGAAATGCGAGCGACCATCGACAGACTGCGCTCGATGGGGCCTGAAAATGCCGCTTACGATGGACTCTTCCATCAGCTGATGAAGGAGGTCATGCATCACGTGGCAGACGAAGAGACGGTCTTGCTGCCGGCCGCCGAGCGCGCGCTCGGCAACGAGCTGCGAGCTCTGGGCGCGAGAATGACACGTCGCCGCATTCAGTTGCTGGGCGAACGGCCGCGCGAAATTGCGGTGAATACCGCCGGCACGTTCCCAGTCGCTACGTTTCTGCTCGCCTCGCTCGCTGTGCTGGGCATCACGCACTGCCTGCCGAAGTCACGAAAAGTCCGGCAGGAAACTTACTGAGCGAATTGCGCGAAATCGAACCGGCCTGCCGCGCCGGCTTGTAGACAAGAACCCGTGTCTTGATGGGCGCGGGGTGCGCCGCGAAGCGCGACAGCGCTATTTATGGATCTTCTCGCGTAGCGCGCTCACGTCGTTTGCCGTGATCGGCTGCGCGTTGTTGCCCCACGCGCCGCGAATGTAGGTGAGTACCTGAGCGATCTCGACATCGGCGAGTGTGTCGGCAAAGCGCGGCATTTGCTGGCGCGGCGGTCCGGTGAGCGTCGACGGACTGTTGCCGCCTTCGACCATCAGGCGAATCAGCGAGGTCGTATCTTCCGCGAGCACCGACGAATTGCCCGCAAGCGCGGGGAATACCTTGGGTACGCCGTTACCCGCATCGCCGTGGCATTGCGCGCAGAAAGAGCGATACACGTTGTAGCCGACGGACAAGGCATCGGGCACACGGCTGCCGTTGAGCGGCTTGCGCGCCACGTCGTCTTGCGGCGCATACGTTCCCGACGGACTGCGCGAAGGCAGCGACTTCAGATAGCGGCCGATCGCGAGCAGGTCGTCGTCGCTGAGGTACTGGGTGCTGTCCTCGATCTGCTCGACCATGCTGCCGTAGGCGATGTCGCCGCTGCCATGCCCTGTCTTCAGAAATGCAGCGATTTCCGGCGCGCGCCAGCGGCCGAGTCCCGAGCCCGGATCGCCGGTAAGATTCGGCGCGAACCAGTGATCGTTCACGCCGCCGGTGAGGAAGGCGGACGACGATTCATCCGTGCCCTGCTCCTGATAAGCGGCTCCGCGCGGCGTATGGCAGCCTCCACAATGGCCGACCGACTGCACCAGGTAGGCGCCGCGATTCCACTGGGCATCGCGGTCGGCACGTGGCCGATACGGCTCGCGCGGCACGAACGCCATTTGCCAGAACCGCAGCGCCCAGCGCTGGTTGAACGGGAACGCAACATCCGACTTTTCGTTCGGCTTCGCGACCGGAGCGACGCCGTGCATCATGTACGTGTACAGCGCATGCATGTCCGCGTCGTCCATCTTTGCGAACGCGTTGTACGGCATCGCCGGATAGAGCCGCTTGCCGCCGCGCGCAACACCTTTGCGCAACGCGCGAGCGAAATCCTCGTAGGTGTACTGACCAATCCCGTAGTTCGGATCGGGCGTGATGTTGGTCGCCATGATCGCGCCGAACGGCGAAACGAGGCCATGTCCGCCCGCATACGGTGCGCCGCCTTGCGCCTCGGTGTGGCAACCGGCGCAATCGCCCGCTTTCGCTATGTACTCGCCGCGCGCCAGCGTCGCGGCATCCGCGCCACTCGCCGTGGGCCGTGCCGAAGCCACTGCGGGCTGTGAAGCAGGCACTGCGCTCGACGCCGCGGAAGTCGACGCACCTTCACTACGCGCGCCGCGCATCGCGACGGCTGCCACGGCTATCGCCACGGCGACCGTACACGCGGCAAGCGCGGCCTCACGACGCGCGCCTCCAAACGAGCGTGGCGTGCGGGGCTTCATCGCGCGCCGTCCTGCGGCAACGCCGCTGCGGGATCGCCGGTCAGGCCCGCTGGCGCGTCGGTCCGCAACCATCGCGCCGCGATCGCGAGGCCGCCGACGAGGTAGACGATCGCAGCCGGCACCCACATGATGAGGCCGCCGGCCTGCTGGTCATGCAGCGGATCGATGCCGAGCGCGCTCGTCGGTTCGACGTACGACGGATACCAGAGTCCCGGCGCGAGCGAAATCAACGCACCCAGCACGCTCGTGTGGACCATCGTCGTGAATACGGACAGCATCGCGTGTCCGCCTGACTGGCGCGACGCGCCGTCGCCGAAGACGGTCCACCAGAAAATCAGCGCGGTCAGCAGAAAACTCGTGTGCTGCAGCGTATGCACCCACGCATGCGAGAGCGCGGCTTCGAACATCACGGGCACATGCCAGCCCCACAGCGCGAGCGCGTGCAGAATCCATCCGGCAAGCGGCGCGGTCAGCCCCCGCCACGCTCGGGCGAAGGCGGGCGCGCGCAGCGCGCGGCCCACCCGCCGGCGCGCGCCATGCGGCAGTGCCCAGATCCAGACGCCGAGCGGGCGTCCCAGTACGAGGAGCGGCGCGGCGATCAACATCATCGTTTCATGCTGGACCATGTGCGCGGAGAACAGCGCCGCCGACAAGGTATCGAGCGGCGAGCACAACGCGAATAGCAGCGCCGTCATGCCAGCCGCAAATGCACTCGCATGCAAGGTGCGAGTGGCGCGACTACGCTGCGAGCCGCGCCGGCGCAGCCGCACATGTCCGATCGCATACGCGAGCGTGCTCGCCAGCATCAACGCGACGACCCACGCGTCGAACGACCAGCCGAATGTCGGTGCGGCGCGCTCGGCATCGGTGAGCACGTGCGCGCATGAGATCGGCGCGTGGGCCAATGCAAGAGCGGCGCCCGCCCATCGGGACGTGACTAGCCGCCTGCGGGCGCAGACGCGGTCGGCGCAGCTGTCTGTAGCGCGAGACCGCGCGATCATCGGCAGGGCGAGAGCAGCCATTGTGGGAACCACATCGTCAACTGGATAACCGCGCATAAAGCGGCGATGAGCATTGCCATCAGCGCGAGAAACGGCTGACGCGCATCGCGGGGAACATAGCTGGCGTTGAACGGCTGCGCTGTGCCGCGCCATAGCCGGTAGGCGAGCGACGCCGCGATGACGGAGAACACGAACGCGACCGCGCTCACCGCGTCGAGCGCCGCGTGCACCCCGGAGGCGCAGACGACATGCACGAGCGCATAGTTGAGGCTCTGGGCGGCGAGCACCACAGCGGGCGCCACCAGCAGACCAAGCCAGATCGAGATGCCGCTGCGCTTCATGAATGCATCCTCGGCACGAGGTAGATCACAACATAGATCGGCAGCCAGCTCAGCACGACGAAGTACCAGTAGATCGCGTTCTCGCTGGTGTCGAGCAGGCGTCTTTTCTCGAAGGGCCCGGTGTAGAGCAGCGTGGCGAGTACGGCGGTATCGACGGTATCGGTAATCAGGTGCGTGGTGTGCAGGCTGAGCAGCAGCCACACGATGGACCCATACGAATTCGCGTACCACATCACGTTGAGCGCGGCATATTCAAAGCCGCGCACGGCGAGAAACGCAAGCGCGAACGCGAGACAGACGGCCATCCACAGACGCGCCCCTTCGCGATCGCCGCGCTCCGCCGCGCGCTTCGCAAGCTGGTTCGGCCACAGGCTCACGAGCAGCACCGCCGTATTGAGCGAACCCCACACAAGCGAGGGCGGTGGCGCGTGCATGGGCCATGCCGCGTTGACCGAACGCAGATAGAAGTACATGCCGACAGCCATCGCGAACACCGTCCCCTCGATCAGCATCAAGCCCGCGGTCGCCCACCACATCAGGCTGCGATGACTGAAACCGAAGCTCGGCAATGCGCGCACGTCGAGCACCGCGGCCACCGGACTGACGCCAGGGCCGGCCGCTTCGCGCGACGACGGATTCGGGTGCAGACGGCGCGCCGCTTTTTGCCCGGCGCTCGAATCGGGCCAGCGCTCGAGGGCGCGCGCGACCTGGTTCTCGCGCCGCCCCGGCCAAAACCAGAGGATCATCGCCACGGCGACCGGCACCGTGCCCCACCATACGGCCGACGGTGTGAAGATCGAGCCGATGAAAAAGATCGTGGTCGCGATGGCACTCAGGAACGGCCAGATCGACGGTCCGGGGAAGAGCGGGCGCGTGTCCGGCCGCGCGTCGAGCGCGCTCGTCGTCAGCACCTCGCGTGCGTGCGCGGCGAGACCCGCCACCGCGTGCGGTGCGCGCTGCGGCTCCCACAACGGCGTGCGGCCGTGGACGACCGGCAGCACGTCGAAATTATGCGGCGCCGGCGGGCTCGGCATGCTCCATTCGAGCGTGCACGCGCCCCACGGGTTCGCGTCGGCCTGCGCCCCGCGCCGCAGACTCACGACCACGTTGACGATGAACAACAGCACGCTCACGCCGATCGTGTACGCTCCCAGCGTCGCGAGCAGGTTCATGCCGTCCCATCCCATACCGGCGGGGTACGTCCACACGCGGCGCGGCATTCCATGCAGGCCGAGCAGATGCATCGGAAAGAACGTCACGTTAAAGCCAATGAAGAACAGCCAGAACTGCCAGTACGCAAGCCGTTCGCCGAGCATGCGTCCGGTGAACTTCGGAAACCAGTAGTGGAATGCGCCAAAGAGCGGAAACACCGCGCCGCCGAGCAGCACGTAATGCAGATGGGCGACGACGAAATACGTGTCGTGCACCTGTAGGTCGAGCGGCACGGCGCCGAGCATGATGCCTGTCATCCCGCCGAGCACGAGGATGAAGAAGAACGCCAGCACGAACAGCAACGGCGGCTTCAGGCTGAGACGACCGGTGAGCAGCGTCGCCAGCCAGCAATAGATCTGGATGCCGGACGGCACCGCGATCATCACGCTCGCCGCCGTGAAGAACGTCTTGCCGAGATCGGGCACGGCCGTCGCGAACATGTGGTGCACCCACAGGCCGAACGCGAGGAATGCGGTGGCGATCAGCGCCAGCACCATCGCGGAATAGCCGAAGATGGGTCGGCGCGAAAAGGTCTCGATGATCGACGACATGAAACCGAGCGCCGGAATGAAGATCAGATAGACCTCGGGATGGCCGAAAAACCAGAACAGGTGCTGCCACAACAGCACATCGCCGCCCAGCGACGGGTTGTAGAACTGCGTACCCACGAGTCGATCGAGAATCAGCGCCGTGCTCCCAAGCATCACCGCGGGCATCGCGAACAGCACCATGAACTGCGTGACGAGCGTGGCCCATGCGAATAGCGGCAAGCGGTTCAGTGACATGCCCGGCGCGCGCATCTTCAGAATCGTCGAGATCAGCACCACCGCGATGAGCAGCGCGGAAAGCTCGGTGAACGTGATCATCTGCGCCCAGATGTCGCTACCCTTGCCGGTCGCGTAGTCGGGGCCCGCAAGCGGCACGTAGCTGAACCAGCCGGAACGTGGACCCGCACCTAGCGCGAAGGCGATAAAGAGCGTCAATCCGCCGAACAGGAACACCCAGTAGGCGTACGCGTTCATGCGCGGAAAGGCGACGCTGCGCGCGCCGACCTGCAGCGGAATCAGGTACATCGCGACGGCCTGCATCACCGGCACGGCGAACAGGAACATCATTGCCGTGCCATGCGTCGTGAAGAGCTCGTCGTACATGTCGGGGCCGACGACGTGACTCGCCGGACGCGCGAGCTGCGTACGCACCACGAGCGCCATCAGTCCCGCGAGCAGAAAGAACGCGAACGTCGTGACCATGAAGCGCCGCGCGATGGACTTATGATCGATCGCGCTGAACCAGCCGATCACGCCCCCGCGGTCGGCCCAGGTGTGCGCGAGCGCGGCCAGCCTGGCGGCGTCGGCGTCCGGTCCGTCCTTGATTTGCGCGACGGCTTCGGGGCCGAGTAGCGGTTCGGTCGTGCTCATTGGAGTGTGGTCAGCCATCGAACGACCGCGAGGCGATCAGCGTCCGAAAGCGGCACCACCGGCATCATCGTGCCAGGCTTGAACGCTTGCGGATCGTGTATCCACGCGGTGAGGTTTTGGGGCGTGTTGGCCAGCACGCCCGCAGCAATCGTCTCCCGGCTCATCAGATGCGTGAGGTCGGGGCCGGGCATGCCCTTCGCGGACGTGCCGCGCACCGTGTGGCAACCCGCGCAGCTGGCGCGCTCGAACACGTCGCGGCCATGAAGCGCGACGGCGTCGGTGGTCTGCGCCGCGGGCTGCGCCTGTCGCGCGACCCAGGCCGCGTAGCGCTCGGGGGGGTCGGCGACCACGAGCATCGCCATCAACGCATGCTCGGCGCCGCAGTATTCGGCGCATTGCCCGCGATAAGCGCCCGCCCGGTCAGCACGAAACTCGATGGTCGTGTCGATGCCCGGCAGCATGTCCTTCTTGCCGTGCAGATTGGGCACCCAGAAGCTGTGGATCACATCGGTCGCCTGCAACGACACGATGACCGGACGCCCCACCGGCACGTGAAATTCGTTTGCGGTGACGAAGCCGGGCTGCCCGCCCTGGGGGCGATACGACGCCTGCCACCACCACTGCGCGCCGACCATATCGATGCGCAGGGGATCGTCGACCGGCAGCTTCGACAACGCGCGGTCAGTCAGCACATCGGCGACGATCAATCCAACGAGCACGATCACCGACAGCACGCTTGCGCCGATAACGACGCGCTTCGTGCGATGCTCGGGCTGCGTGATCGAATTGAGGTCCGGCGCGTGCGTGCCCGGCTGCTGCGTGGCGCCGCCGCGCGTGTTGCGCACCAGCGCGACGAGGGTCGCGAGCAGGACGAGTGCAAAGACGATCCCGCAGACGATCAGCGTGAGATTCCACAGCTTCGCGATATGCGCCGCCTGAACGCCTGCCGGCTGTAATGCGCTTTGCTGCGGCTGCGCCAGGGCCTGCGCCACGTGCGACGCCGCGTAAAGCGAAGCGCCGGCGATCAGGCTCGCGCGTTGGCAGCGAGTCCGAGCGCCAGCGACGTGGCACAGCACGCTCGCGCGAATGGGGGGTCCAACGTCGGCGATCATGTCCGTGGGCGAGCGTTTGAGTGTGCAGGCATCCAGCACTTTCTGTTCCGCGATTGGTGGGACGCTGCGCCGCAAAAATACGCGGCAAAGCGCGCGGCGTCTCATCCGTGAACAACTGCGGACCGATTAGCGATGTCTTCACGCCCGTGGTCGACGCGATTCGCGACGGGCAGTGGCATCGCACATGCGCGAAGCCAAGATCAAACAGGTGATAAAAACGACGCACGATCGGCAAGCACGGCTTCAACTGCTACGCAGCCCGTAGCATCTTGCGCGGCTTCGTTTTTCTGTTGAAAGCTGGACCCGTTACAACGAACGCGGTATTTCGCCTGATTCGTCAGGTTGGTCCCGCTCGTCCGCATCGCCCAGAGCGTGGTCATGCTGCGCCGTTTCCTTCGGCTCGCGCGGCACGACCTTGTCGATGTCCTCGTCGGCGATGTCGTTCAGACGGTTGCCGCCGGGCGCGTGCGTGCCGGACTGCGCCGCAGGATCGCGCTCGGGGTCCGGTTGTGCGATGCCTTCGCGCGCCGTTTCCTGCGGCGATCCCACACTGGTGCCTTTATTCATGACGCTCTCCAACCGTTGTCCCCACGCGCTAGCGATGCTGCTAGACGATACGCACCGGTATCGACTTCGCGCCAGGCACCTTGCTTTCCTTCGCGTAATGCCAAAGCGGCAGCAACGGATTGCACTCCGGGAAGTAGCCCGCAATGCAGCCTTGGGGGATGTCGTACGGTACGATGCGCAGCCCTTCGACCCGGCGCTCGATGCCGTCGTCGGCAATCGTTTGCAGCGTCACGTGGTCGCCTTCGTTGAGCGAATGCGAGTCCATGTCGGCGCGATTCATCAGGATCACCATGCGCGATCCCTTGAGGCCGCGAAAGCGGTCGTCGAGGCTGTAAATGGTGGTATTGAACTGGCTATCCGAGCGCAGCGTCATCAGCCGCAATGCCCCCGGCTCGCGCTCCATCATGTCCGGGTCCTCGCCCAGCGATTCGGGCACCATGAATTCGGCCTTGCCGCTTTTCGTCTGCCATTTGCGCTCGCGTGCCGGCAAGGGTCGCGGAAAACCGCCGGGAGTCCACATCCTTGCCTCGAAGTCGTGAAAAATGTCCGGATAAGTTTCGGCGATCGCGGCGCGCACCCGGCTGTAGTCGTCGCGCCACGCATCCCAGTCCACCGTCGAGCGCCCGTCGAGCGTCGCCTTGGCGATTCCCGCCACGATGGCCTGTTCCGAGCGCGCGTCCGGACTGGCCGGTTCGGTCACGCCATGCGAGCCGTGCATGCAGCCGGTGCTGTCCTCCATCGAGACAGCCTGGTCGCCGTTGGCCTGCCGGTCGATCTCGATGCGGCTCAGACACGGCAGGATATAAGACACGGCGCCGTGCACGAGATGGCTCCGGTTGAGCTTGGTCGCGACGTTGACGGTGAGGCGCAGGCGGCTCCATGCCGGCTCCGTTTGCAAACGGTCCGGCACCGAGCGCACGAGATTGCCGCCCAGGTTGACGACCGCGCTGACGTCCCCTTTCACCATGGCTTCGAATGTCTCGACAATGTTCATGCCTTTTTTGCGCGGCGGCTCGAATGAGAACTGTTGCGCGAGCTTGTCGAGCGGAGCGAGTTCCGGCTTCTCCGTGATGCCTACCGTGCGTTGGCCTTGCACATTGGAGTGGCCGCGCACTGGCGAAGGCCCTGCACCCGGCTTGCCGATGTTGCCGCGCAACAGCAGCAAATTGCACAGCATGCGCACGTTCTGCACGCCCATGCGGTGTTGCGTGAGGCCCATGCCGTAGTGAGCAATCACGGCGTTCGCCTTCATGTATTCGTCCACCGCGCGCTCGAGGTCGGCGCGCGACAATCCGCTCACCTGCTCGATGTCGGTCCATTGCGTCTGTCGCGCAAAATGAGCGAACTCCTCGAAGCCCTGCGTGTGCTCGCGGATGAACGCGTCGTCCACCACACGAGGACGGCCGTCGGCAATGGCGGCATCGTCCGCCGCGATCACTGCCTTGCACAGGCCGAGGATCGCCGCTGTGTCGCCCCCCGTCCTGACCTGGTGATATTGCGTGCTGATCTGCGTATCGGTCGGCGAGAGCATTTGCACGGGCGACTGCGGATTGGTGAAGCTGATGAGGCCAGGCTCGCGCAGAGGATTGAACGTGATGATCGGCACGCCGCGCTTGCGGGCGTCCTGCAGCGGGTGAAGCATCCTGGGGCTGTTGGTGCCGACGTTTTGGCCGAAGAAGAACATCAGATCGGTCTTTTCGAAGTCGTCCAACGTGATGGTGCCCACACCGACGCCGATCGCCGCCTTCAGTCCGACGCTCGAGCTTTCGTGACACATGTTCGAACTGTCCGGCAGGTTGTTCGTGCCATACATTCGCGCGAACAACTGGAACATATAGGACGTTTCGAGCGAGGCGCGGCCCGACGTGTAGAACACGACACGTTCAGGGTCCATGTCCTTGAGCTCGCGGCCGATCTCGTCGAATGCTTCCTGCCAGCTCACTGGCACGTAGCGATCCGTTGCCGCGTCGTAGCGCAACGGCTCCGTGAGACGCCCCGCTTCTTCGAGGTCATGGTCGTGCCACCTGAGAAGCTCGCTCACGGTATGGACGTCGAAAAAGTCGTGCGTGACTCGCTTCGAAGTGGTGTCCCACGCCGTGGCCTTCGCGCCGCTCTCGCAAAATTCGAAGGTGTGCGGATCGGCTGGTTTTGCCCATGAACAACTGACGCACATGAATCCGTCCGGCTTGTTCTGGCGCAGCAGCACGGCGCTGTCTTTCAGCGCGACCTTCTCCTGCGAAAGAATTGCGGCGACCGCCTTCAGCGATCCCCAGCCGCCCGAGGAGTAGGGATACGCTTCGTTCTTTCTTTCCTTGTCCATGGATTGCCCTTGCGCGGCGATGAAATTCTGATGCCTTGGCAGCAAGCCGCGTTCCACTCACGGCTGGCCTCTAGCTTTCGTCGCGCGAGTGCCGGCAATGCACGGAGGGTGCCGATGCGCATATACGTCACTGGTTGCACAAGATGGCTGTCAGCAGCAACGGAACGACCGGGCGAACCGCAGCGGTGCTTCCGGCTTCAGCAAGCCGACGCTTGACGGAATCGGCGGAACCCAGCACCACTACGCCATAAAGCGGACCGGACGGTAGTTTGCCGGCGCCGGTCTTGAACATCGGATCGCCCGGTTGATAGCCGAAGACCGCACGCACGGGAAGGCCGAAAGCGGTCAGGCCGGCGTCGCGGGCCGGGCGGAACGCGTTGACCGAGTTGGCCTCCACACGCATCGCGGGCGTCTCGATCGACTGACCGTTGACCAGACCCGCGACGAAGTCGTGCGCGTTGCCGTCGCAGGTTAATTGATCGTCCAGCGTGTGACCGAAAGCCGCCGCTGGAAAAATGACAATGACTACCAGAAGCCTGAAGATTTGTCGCATTGCATACGTTCCCATAGTCTTTCCGATGACTGTGGAGCGTCACCGCCCGTGCGGCGCTGCTCCAACGACGTGCCGATGCCGGACGCCATCGACGCCTAGCATTCTCCGTACCGACGCGTCGCTAGTGCTTCATTGCAATGTCCCGCACCCGCTTTCGTGCGAGCGTAGCACCGTTTACTGCGCGGATTATCGGTGGCGCGCATTGGCTGCGGCCTGAAGGCGGCGATATGATGAGACGTCGTTGGCCCATCCAGCGAGATCGCAACTTACCGTCCGGATGCGTCGACGCCGGTCACCATCTTTCGTCGCAGCAAGCCGACCCTTCGCGCGACGCGCTTCCCAAACCAGAGGACGCCGCATGAGCAAACACATTGCAGAACTGTTCCGGTATTTGACGGCTGGCGTCTATGTAGTCGGCGTGGCGGACGGCGATCGCCGCGATGCCTTTACTGCCAGTTCGATCATGCAGGTCTCGTTTTCGCCCTTGCTCGTGGCCGTCAGTGTGAACCCGGAAAACGCGTCGTATAGCCTGCTCAGCACAGGCCGCGTATTCGCCATCAGTGTGCTGGGCATGCAGCAGCGGGCGCTCGCGAAGCACTTCGGCACACAGTCGGGACGCACGGTCGACAAGCTCGCGTCGATACCCTGGCGACCCGGCAAAACAGGCGCACCGCTGCTCACCGATGCGCTGGCTCACTTCGACTGTCGACTGGTGAGCGACATGGATGCGGGAGACCATCGGCTAGTGCTGGGCCGCGTGGTCGACGGAGCGATCGTCAGTGCTGCCGGCAACCCACTGATCTACGCTCAGACCGGCGACCTCGACATGAGCGAGAGTCTCTATCCCGACGCGTTTTGCTGACCACGCCCGAGACGCACCGTGGGGCGGAAATAACCAAAGACGATTCGGACACCGAGATACTCGATGCAAACTGCTGCGAATCTCGCCGCAGACAGGGAATTTTTGCGCAGCTAGCCTGCCGACTTATCCGCTTCATCGTTCTGCGCTGCACCGCCGACCGCCCCCCGTCGGCGCTCCTCTTCGGCAATCTCGGCTTCCACGAGACTCCTCGCCCTTCGCCAATACTCGTCCGCGCAACCTTCCATGCTGCCGTCTTCCTGCCAAAGCTCGTATGCCTTGGCCCGGATGCGCTGTTCTATCGTTTCTGCTGGCATCAAGATCTCCTTCATCGCAGACCGTCGATCTCCGATCGCGAAGACATGGCGCCCGCGCGGGGGACCCATTCTGTTCGCACGATGCGCGGCGCCAGCGAGTTGATGGCCGGTTTCGCCTGCCCTGCCCCAACGGCAGCCCCTGCAGTCCTACAACAATATGCCGATTCTGCTGCTTGCGTGAGCTAGCCCAGCCGTCCCGGATCCGAACCGTTGGCGACGGCCGTGGCATAGCCGTTGCTCGACTACCGGTCCCTACACCCTCTCAAGGAGTCCATCATGGTTCAACGCAAAACAGTCGATGATCTCTTCGTTCATATGCTGTCGGACATTTACAGTGCCGAGAAGCAGCTGACGAAGGCACTGGCCAAGCTGGCACGCGCCGCATCCGATCCGCAATTGAGCGAGGCGTTCAAGATACATCTGGAGGAGACGCAAGGACAGGTCGAGCGAATCGACCAGGTGGTCGAAACGTGCGGCATTCGTCTCAAACGCATGAAGTGTGTGGCGATGGAAGGCCTGATCGAGGAAGGCCAGGAGCTGATCGAGGAAATCGACAAAGGTCCCGTGCTGGATGCTGGTCTCGTAGCCGCATCGCAGAAGGTCGAGCACTACGAGATAGCGGCGTATGGCAGTCTGTGCGCTATTGGCAGGCAACTCGGATTCACCAAGGGCGTCGAGTTGCTCAAGGCGACGCTCGAGGAAGAGAAAGCGACCGACCTCAAGCTGACCGAATTTGCCGAACGAGCCGGGAACGAAAAAGCAGCATCAGCCGCGTGACGACGCGTTGGCTCGCGCGGCCGTTGCCGCGCGAGCGTCCGCGCTACCGAAGACCTGACGGCATTGAGAGACTGTGACAGAGGAAGGCGATGCCGCAGCCAGCTCTTGCGCGCCCGCTCGGCGCTAGCCGCCGCGACTTCGGGCTTCGACGCGAGGCAACGTCAGCGCCTGCGGCGATTGTGGCCCCGCCGAAGTTCTGGCCGAGCGCAACATGCCAGCGTAAAAGATGCAGCGTCCACGCCCCCACTTTCGTACGACCGAGCGTTGCGAACGCCATGGGCAACATCTATTCTTCGCCAACTCCCTTCGAAACCTCGGCCGGACTGCCGTACTGCTGCTCGGGCAAAGCCTCGATAGCGTTCAGCACGTCTTCGTCGGCGCCGTTGCTTTTCGCGGTCTCCAGAAGATCGGCCTTCTCGGCAGGATAGGACGCGCCCTTGAGCGCCTTTTGCACGTCGACGAATTTTCGGATCGGACCACCGGGCGCATTTGACTTTGCCATTTGAACCTCCGTTGAGTAGGCCATTGAAAATCGACCGGACACGCGGATTGCAGCATCGAGCGTTCCACGGCGACGCGTTGTGCTGCCCGCATCGCGACGCGCAGCGTCGCGCCCAGTTGCCCGTTGCCAGGACTGCACCCGCCCGGCGCGGGAACGATTCTGGCTCGTAACGCGCGGGGATTCAGTTTCTCTCGAGCCGGGTGACGATTCGCCCCCCGTCGTCATCCGGGGAAGCCGCGGAGGTTTCATGTGAGCACAGTTGACCGCGAGGCCCTTCTCTTTCAACAACAGGCCGTACTGGCAAGGTTCGGTGAACTGGCGCTTCGCTCGGACGATCTTGACGAAATACTGTCGGAGGCCTGCCGTCTGGTCGGCGAGGCATTGCAAACGGACATGGCCAAGGTCATGGAGTTGCAGGACGACGGGGTGACCCTGCTCGTGCGCGCCGGCGTGGGCTGGCCACCCGGCGTCGTTGGACAGGCGACGGCCAGAGCGGAATCGGGCTCGTCGGAGGGCTATGCGCTGCAATCCGGCGAGCCGGCCATATCGCACGACATCGCCACGGAGAAGCGCTTTCGCTACCCGCAGTTCATCGTCGATGCGGGCGTGAAGGCGCTGGTCAATGTGGTCATTATCGGCGGGAAAGACCGGCCTCCTTATGGCGTGCTTCAGGTGGACAGCCGCCAGCCACGGGATTTTTCGCGGCCGGATACCGAGTTTCTGCGCTCCTATGCGAACCTGCTTGCCGCCGCCGTCGAGCGCCTTCGCATTGCCGCGGAAACGCGACGGCAGGGTGCCTCGCTACGCGAGAGCGAGGAACGCTACCGCATGCTTGCCACGCAGATTCCGCAACTGGTGTTCACTTCGAACAGTTCAGGAGAGCGAACCTGGGTCAGTCCCCAATGGGTCGCCTATAGCGGCATCCCGGAAGAACGAAGTTCAGGACTGGGATGGCTCGAAGGCATCCATCCTGATGACCGGGAGGCCACCACGGCGGCGTGGGCAATGTGCGAGACCACGGGCGAATTCGCGGTGGAGCACCGCATTCGCCGCGCCGCGGACCAGACTTACCGCTGGTTCCAGAGCCGCGCGACGCCCGTGCGGGCGGACGGCCGCATTATCGGCTGGCTCGGCACGTCCACCGATGTCGAGGACCAGGCGCGCATCCGTGAAGCACTGGAGCGCAGCGGCGAAGAACTCGAGGCGCGCGTGTCCGAGCGAACCGCGGAGTTGCAAGCGGCGCTCGACACGCTGCACCGCGAAAGCCGCGAGCGCTCGCGCGCGGAAGAGCGCCTGCGTCATAGCGAAAAACTGAAGGCGATCGGCCAGCTCACGGGTGGCATCGCGCACGATTTCAACAACATGTTGCAGGCGATCATCGGCTGTCTGAGCATGATTCGCGTACGCATCCAGCAGGGCCGGCCGACCGAGGTCATCGGCCTCGTGGAGCGCGCCGAGCGCGGCGCCGTGCGGGCGGCCGCGCTCACCCAACGGCTGCTGGCCTTCGGGCGCCAGCAAACGCTCGAACCGCGGCTCGTGAGTCTCGACACGATCGCTCGCGACATGGAGGACATGATCCGCCGCGCAGTCGGCGCAAACATCAATGTGGAACTGAAACTCGCGGACGGCAAATGGCTGGCCATGTGCGATCCGAACCAGATGGAAAGCGCGCTGCTGAATCTGTGCGTCAATGCGCGCGACGCGATGCCCGATGGCGGCTGGCTCACTATCAGCACGACCGAGGTGGTACTGGGTGATACGGATCTCGCCTCGTTCGAGGATGCGCAGCCGGGACGTTACTGCTGCATCGCCGTGTCCGACACCGGCGTCGGGATGTCGCAGGAGGTACTCGACAAGGCCTTCGAGCCGTTCTTTACGACCAAGCCGGCGGGGCAAGGCGTGGGTCTCGGCCTGAGCCAGATCTACGGCTTTGTCAGACAGTCGGGCGGCATCGTGCAGGTGGACACGTCGTTGGGCAAAGGCACGACCGTGCGCCTGTGCATGCCGGCCCCCGCAGAAGTGGACGATCATACGGTGAACGGCCGCGATACCGGCAAAACCATCATGCTGGTCGAGGACGAGGAGATCGTCAGGGAAGTGACGGCCGAGCAGTTGCGCGAACAGGGCTATCGCGTGCTGGAAGCGGACAGCGGCCCGGCTGCGCTACGGCTCCTGCATGCAGGCGCTCGTTTCGATCTGCTGATCAGCGATGTGGCGCTGCCTGGCGGCATGAACGGCCGCGAGGTCGCGGAGGCGATCAAGGCCCGCTATGCGGACGTTCCTGTCATTCTGGTGACGGGCTACGCGCCCGGCGATGCGCTGGCCGACATGGAGGTCATTCGCAAACCCTTCCGGCCCGAAGTGCTCGCGGAGCACGTGCGCGCCAAGTTCGAAGACTGAAGGCGGTTGGTGCGCTCGGCAAAGTTGTTGGTCGTCACGCAGGGCGTCGGAGGAAGCGCGCGCACCGCGGCGTTCGGCTGCGCTCACCGAGCGGCTTTCGTCGCTGGGCCAACGGGCACCGCCCTTGCTCGCCGGATGCAAAGGACCTCCCGGCGCAAGCGCGCGACGCGGCAGCGCCGTGAGACGCGTCGAGAGAAAGGGAAATAGCAACGAGCCGGTAGGAGAACCAGCATGGCATATCTGCCCCGCAAGGCGGGCCTGCGCTCCAGTGGACTGCGCAAAGCTCTGTCGACAGCAAAAGACGCCGTCGGCAGATTTTCCTCGGACCGGTGCGCGATGATGGGCGCGAGCATCGGCTTTTATTCCGCGTTTTCGCTGGCTCCGACCTTGTTGCTGGTCCTCGCGATAGCAGGCTGGTTCTTCGGCAAGGACGCCGCGCAAGGTCAGTTGTTCGGCCAGATCCGGCAGCTACTCGGCAACGACGCCGCCAGTGCGATGCAGACTGTGGTCGAACACGCTCATCGTTCCAGCGGCAGCGGCGCCGCTGCGGCGGTGTCGATCGTGCTGCTGCTGGTGGGCGCGTCGGCAACGTTCTCGTCTCTGAACACCGCACTTGACGTTGTCTTCGCGACGAAATCACCCGCGGGCCTCGCTGGGCTCGCGCTCGTGGTGCGGGCGCGACTCGTCTCGCTCGGGCTGCTCATGGGTCTGAGCTTTCTACTGGTCGTTTCCCTCGTCCTGGAGGCCGCGATACAGAGTGCCGGACACGTCGTTTTTGGTAGCTCGGCGCTGACCGTGATCGCCGACATCGTGCAGTCGATCGTCGGCCTGATCGTGCTGGCGTTCGGGCTGGGCGCGCTGATCAAGTGGCTACCGGATACGCGGGTGCGCTTTCGTCCCGCGCTGATCGGCGGGAGCATCGCGGCGTTGCTGTTTACCGTGGGTCGAAACCTGTTCGGCTTCTACCTGGCGCACGCTGGAACGGCGGGCGCTTTTGGCGCGGCAGGATCGCTGGCGGTCCTGATGATGTGGCTGTACTTTTGCGCCATTGTCTTTCTTTTCGGCGCGGAGGTCGCCTCTTCGCTTTGCCAGAAGCCACGAGACGGCGATCCTTCGGACGTGCACAGGCGTCTGAGTGCGGCGCGCTGAACTCGTGGAGTCGTCGACCTGTGTGCGCCTGAACTGAGCGTGCCGAATCTCGCGACCGGCGCCGCTTGATTCAGCGACAACGCTTTTTCGCAGGCATGAGCCGCGATTAGCCGCGCCGGTTTTTAAACGGAAGCCATGAAAGTAGACAAGCAATACCTATCCTGTCTGTTGCGCGCGATGGCCCGCCTCGGTCTATGCGTGTTCGCGGCGTGCGTCACCAGTGCGTGTTCCACGTCGAGCCCGCAGCAAGTGGACGGGACCGTCGTGCGCACTTCCTCTTGCAGCGCGGCAGGTCATTTTTGTGACACCTTCTTCGGACCATAGCGCGCGCGAAGCGCAATCGGGATTCCATCTTTATCCGGGACCGGGAGCCGCGAATGGCGGCATCACGCAGCGACGGCACGACTTATCGCCCGCAGCGACGCACGGCGGCGACTTCTGCTTCTGGGTTACGGAAATGCAATTTTCACGTGTACGAGTCGTAAATCCGTCAGGGCCTGGTGCGACGATGCTGCGCTCTCGAAGAGTCTGCTCGAACCGGAACTCTGATGCGCCGACATGATCCATCGGCGCACTGAACGGACTGTTCCGACGCGCGCCGGCCATGTAGAGACGGCACTCAGCCAGCCGCTTTTGCCCAAGCACCGGGACCGGATGGCAATTGAAATCGCAGCCTGCGCGCCTGCCAAATCGTGATGTGAACAGGAGCTACACAAGCGGGCGCGTTATGCGCAGAGCACGCAGACCGCTTTAACGGTCACGCAATCACCACCTTGGACCTGCAAAACGTTCCGTACCGGCGCTGCATCGAGAAGGTCGCTGAAGGGGACGGCGCATGCCGAATCGACATCAGCCATAAGCTCCGCCGCGGAAATGGGCGAGCCGTGCTGTCATCTGCTTGAACGCTTCGCGCGCACCGCCTCGGCGACGGCTGACGCGCTGCAATTCGCGCAGCAAAACCGTCGCCGGGAAGGGCTTCTTCAGGAAACGAACGTGTGGCAGCCGCGGCCGCCGCCGCGTTTCGGCCGTGAGAATCACCGGGATCAACGCAAACACCGGATCCGCGCGCAAGGTGCGGATCAGATCGACGCCGTCCATCACGGGCAGCTTGCAGTCCGTCACCACGATGTCGGGTGCGCTTCGTCGGATGAGATTCAGCGCGTCGACACCGTTGTGAGCGGTGCGCACGAGATGCCCTTCGGCCGCGATGAACAGTCCAAGGGAGCCTAGCCACCCGTCGTCCGCGTCGACCAGCAGGACGGAAGCCATATCTCTTTCCTTTCGCCGCTTATACGGCGCACGAATCGGCCCAAGGGCATCGCGCGTGAGTGGCGTGTCGTGACCGCGAAGGAGCGAAGCGGTGTCACGACCCTCTCCATTGATGGCCGCCTAGTGGATCGGGTATGGCTTCGGAACTCGCGACGACGCGCGCAATCGCTATGCTGACGACGCGCGCATGGGGGTGATTCCTCCACGCGTTCGTTTCGGTAGTAAGCCGCGCATAGGCCATGCCTGGTCGTTGCGGCCGATGCGCGCCGGCTCGATTCTCATCCGCGCAACTTCCGCGCGCAGGCCCCGCTGACGGAGTCGACCTACGGAATACTGCCTATCGCCCGGCGATCCGACGAGAGACGCGGAGCACTTGTCGATGCAACAACTCCGCGACGATGCCAGGACGCCCACCCGGTGATCAGGAAAACCAACCGACCCAAGATTTCGCAACGTGCTATTGCGCCACCTCCCGCGTTCATCTGCGCGTGGGCTACGCGCTGCGCTTCGCTGAAAGATCGGGCTGATGCACGGACGATTCCCGGGCAAGCTTCGTGCTGATTGCAGACTGGAACCGGCAGAGCATGCGTCGACCCCGCCAGTTACGGCATCGATTGGCGATGAGTCTCCGCTTCCGAATGCGACGCAATACAACGCGTCGTGCCCGAGGCGCAGCGAGATGCCCCGACGCTTGACGACAGACGAGAGGCGAGAATGAACGTGACTTTCTACACGCGAATCCTGACGGGCGGGGTCGTCGTGTTTGCCATGGCGCTCTCGGCCGGCTGCAAGCCCGCTGACAAAGCAGGGGGCCCGGCGAATGCAGACTCCGCTGCCAGCAGTTCTCCTTCCGCCGCCAGCCGATGAATCGCTGCGCGTCCGAGTCATGCACTCCGACGACACATCCGGGCTTGCTGCTCACTGAGCGGTCCCGTGACCATCGGCGCGCCCTCCGCAAGCGGACGAGGCACGCGCGCCCGCACGTTCGAGTCAGCCCCCTCTCGGTCCACGCGCCATCCCGCGACGAAACCGCCGCTCGTACCACAGGCTCAGCGTCGCCCGACGCCGCTCACGGCAGCGCGTACGCGATCACGTAGTCGCCCAGTCGGGTGCCGAACGACCCATGGCCGCCCGCGGCGATGACGATGTACTGACGTCCGTTCACCGCATAGGTCATCGGCGTGGCCTGACCGCCTGCGGGCAAGCGGGCTCTCCAGAGTTGCTCGCCGTTATTCACGTTGAAAGCACGGATATAGTTGTCCGCGGTCGCACCGATGAACGCCACCCCGCCCGCGGTGACCATGGGGCCGCCGAGCATCGGCATGCCCAGCCTGAACGGCAAATGCAGCGGCGTGCTGTCGCGCACGGTCCCGATGCGCTTCTTCCAGACGATCCGATCGGTTCGCAAATCGATCGCCGATAGGTAGCCCCACGCCGGTTGTTTGCACGGCAGCCCGAATGGCGACATGAAGGCGTTGAGCGTCACGCCGTACGGCACGCCGTACTGCGGCTGGATGCCCGTTTCCGTGCCCGATCCTTTCACACCCGGCACCGGTTCGAGCGGGTTGCCGGGGCCGCGCGGAATCAGCCTTGAGACGAACGGCAGCGCAATCGGATTGGCGACGGCGATCTGGCGATCTGTGTCGACAGCAATGCCGCCCCATTCGAACATGCCCAGATTCCCCGGAAACACGAGTGTCCCCTGCAACGACGGCGGCGTAAACGTGCCTTCATAGCGCAGTTTGTGGAACATGATCCGGCACACCAGCTGGTCGTACATCGTCGCGCCCCACATGTCGGCACCGGTCAGATTTTTCGACGGACGGAAGGTCAGCTCGGAGAACGGCTGGGTGGGCGAAACATGGTCGCCTGGGGCGGCCCCTTGCGGGACGGGACGCTCAGGCGCCGGCACGAGCGGCACGCCCGTGCGTCTGTCCAGCACGAAGATGTTGCCGGTCTTGGCGGGCACATAGATGACGGGCACGGTGTTGCCCTGCTTGTCATTGATGTCCGCAAGCGTGGGTTGCGACGGCACATCCATGTCCCACAGGTCGTGATGGACGGTCGGGTAAAACCACGCAAGCTTGCCGGTCGACGCATGCAGCGCGAGCAGGCCGCTCGCGAAACGTTCGTCATCGGGCGTCCGGTCGCCGCCCCAGATGTCGGGGGTCTTCACGCCCATCGGCAGATAAACGATATCGAGCTTGGGATCGTACGCAGCGGGCGCCCACGAGTTCGGCGACGTGTACGTGTAATGGCCGCCCGCCGGCGGGTTCTGGTTCGGATCTTTTGCACCCGGATCGAACACCCACAGCAACGCGCCCGTACGCACATCGAAGCCGCGAATGACGCCGGACGGCTCGCGCGTCGAATAGTTATCTTCGACCGCCCCTGCGACGACGATCACCTTGTCGGTAATGACCGGCGGTGAGGTCGGCTCGTACATGCCCGGGGTGGTCACCGGCTGACGACGTTGCAGGTCGAGGTCGCCGTTGTCGGCGAACGTCGCGCAGCGTGCGCCGGTCTTTGCATCCAGTGCATAGAGGTGACCGTCATTCACCGGCAGATAAATCCGCCGCGTGCACTGCGCGTCAGTACCCGACGTCGCGGCCGTGTCCTGAGCGGACGTGGCCGTCGCGCCGGACGCGCCCGACGCGCCGCCAGACGCCGCCGCAGCGGCGGCCGAAAGGTCGACGTACGATACGCCGCGACAAGTCACGTGCTGGAACGATGGGTCCGGCTTGAGCTTCGGATCGAATTTCCAGGCGAGCCGGCCGGTCGCGGCATCGAGCGCAAAAAGGATCTGGTGCGGCGAGCAGAGATACAGCAGATCGCCGATCTTGATCGGCGTGACTTCGTTCGTTATCTCGACCGGGTCGTTCGGCCCCTTCATATCGCCGGTGCGGAACATCCACGCGACCTGCAGATTCTTGACGTTCTCGGGCGTGATCTGGGTCAACGGCGAATAGCGTGTCCCTGCCTGATCGCGGCCATAGGCGGGCCATTGTGCAGCGTCGGCCGCGTTGGCCACGTGTGCCGCGGACTCGGAGCTGAAGGTTCCGTTGACTGTTTGCGGGTCGTTCAATCCCGCGTAGACCAGCACACCGGCCCATATGACGAGCGCACCGGCGAGGCATGCGATCGAAAGCGCACGTCGGCCTTCGAGTCGCCAGCTCACCAGCAGGATCATCCACACACCCAGGACAACGAGCACGCCCGAGCGTGGCGCGAGGGCCCAGAAGTCCGGTCCGGACTCCCACAGCGCCCATGCTGCCGTGCCGACGAGCACGAGCGCGTACAGAATGGATGCCGCCGCGCTGCGGCGGTACAGGAGCCACGCTACGCCGAGCAACACCACACCGGTTATCACGTAGTACGGGGAACCGCCGGTCGCAAGCAACCAGGCTCCGCCGATCAGCAGGTAAAGCGCGGTTAGCGAAATGAATACGAGCGTGATGACACGGACGACTGTAAGCCAACCGGAATGTCTGGACATGATGTACTCGGGCGTTCTCGGAGCGTTTAGTGACGTTTTTCGCGCCCATACAAGCAGAACGCGGGCCTGGTCGACGCACGCTGCCACATGCGCAACATGGCGACGCAAAGTGCTCCGCTGCACAGGCCCGGGCCGTCCTCTCTATGCCGTATGTCTGGGACCGCGCTTTGCCGGCATCCCGCTTTTGGCACGTCGTCGCGTACAGCGTGCGCGGCGGTTTTTTCAAGGTCGCTCCCGATTACACGCCGACTTTTCAAATACGCAGGCCCGCTGCTCCAAGCGTGCCGGCCCCGGTCGGGGCCATCATCTACAGTGCTGGGCGTTGTGACGAGTCGTGAGCATGTGCGTGGCAGGCGCACCCGTTGGCGGCACACATGTCGAGCGCACTTTAGAGACCGGGACTCGCGTTGAGTGATCCGGTGACATGTCGATGGCCGGGAGAGCACCGATCGCACGGCTGCCTGCTAACGGCATCATGAGTCCACCCGGCGGCACGATCACTGCTACGCCAAGGTTCTACCTTTCGGAACGCGCGTCATGCAAAGTCAGTATCGCGGGTACACAATCCATGTATCGGCTAGCCTGGTCGACGGAGATATCGTCGGCTATGCCCGTATTTATCGGCCAAAAGGCAATGGCGTTGCCGCCGAAGACGTGCACGAGATGGAATTCCATCTGGCGTTTGTGGACGAACACGAAGCAATGGCCCTTGCAAAAGAGCGGGCGATTGCCTGGGTCGACGAGCATTAGACCATCCGCGCGCGGCCGCGATCAGAACGCACGTGCCGGCGGTTTCGGCATTGCAGGCAAGGCGCGAGCGTTGGCGGCCCAGTCGGTTCACGCAGACTGCCCCGCCGCACCCGCTTTTGAGCCGCACCGTTGCTCGCGAGCGCAGCGAAGCGCAGCGCGAAGCGCTCACGCAAGAGCTCGGTTCGGTGCGCCAAATTGCGCACGCATGCGCTGTCCGCAAGGAAGCCCTCACTGAAAGCCCTACCGGAGCGGCACCTCACACGCTGCGCGGTCGACGATTTACCCCCGGGACGACCATGAAACAACGGGCCACGGTAGTGTGTATGAGAAAGGGACGCCTGCTGCTCGTCGCCAGGGAGCGAGGCCGTTGGGCAATGCCCGGCGGCCGGCCGAAGAGCGACGAAGCGCTGTCGTGCGCGGCCTTTCGCGAGTTGAGAGAAGAAACGGGGCTACCCGCAGTGAGCGTGCGGTATGCGTTCCAGTTTTTCGGCGCGAGCACCCGGCACTTCGTTTTTGTCGCCGATCTGCCGGACGGCGCGCAGCCCTCGCCCAGTAGCGAAATTGCCCGTTGCTGCTGGGCCAGACTGAAGGACATCAAGCGCATGCCGGCAAGCATTCCGACCAAGGGCATCGCCGATCTGCTTTTGACAGCGCGTCCCCTCGTCGAGCGCACGGCGGGAAGCGCGCTGCACGCGGCCGGCGCCATTGCGTCGCGGATGTCACGTGCGAGACACCCGTGCACGCCGCCAGCACCTTCGGCCATCAGCGCGATATCGCCGGCAGCGTCCGGCGACAGCGGGCAAGCCACTCCGCTGCCCGGCCCGCAGCAGACCGTTTCGCAAGCCCGCCCGGATCACGGGCTACCCTCGGCACAGAGCGCTGCCCCCACCACCGAGGCAATCGCGCCGGCGTCAGATCGCGCGCTCGAACCAGCTGCCGACGACGCTCGCAAGCCTTCGCCCCGGCGCCGGCACCTCGCCCTGCGCGGTGACCGATAGGATCGCCCGGCAACGGAGGGGCGCATGCGCAAAGGCCAACGCAGAGCGCGATCGGCGGCGCAGCCCGTGCTAGACGGTGCGGTCCCGGCCGACCTGCCGGCCTTTATCAAACCGCAACTGGCGACGGAAGTGTCCACGCTGCCCGAAGGTGAATGGATGCTGCAGGGCAAGCTGGACGGATACCGGCTGATGGTCCGCATCGACGGCGCGGATGTGCGGCTTCTTACCCGCAACGGCCATGACTGGACCGAAAAAATGCCGGTGCTTGCGAGAGAACTCGCGTCGCTCGAGATGGACACTGCGTGGCTGGACGGCGAAGTCGTCGCCCTGGGGCGAGACGACTTGCCCGACTTCGGCACGCTCCAGGACGCATTCGCCACGCGCGAGACCGACGGGCTCCTGTACTTCGGCTTCGACCTGCCTTATCTGAACGGTTTCGACCTGAGAGAAGTCGCGCTTCGGAAAAGGGTGGACCTGCTCGAACAGGTGCTGAGCCGCAATGAGCTGCCGCACGTGCGGTACACAGCGTTCTTTCCGTTTGACGTCGACAGCGTGCTGAGCACGGCATGCAAGCTCAAGCTCGAAGGCATTATCGCAAAGCGGGCCGATGCGCCGTACGTGTGCGCCCGCAACCGCGACTGGCTGAAACTCAAATGCCATCTGCGGCAGGAGTTCGTGATCGGCGGGTTCTCGTCGACCAACGGCGCCGCAGCCGGGCTCGACCGGTTGCTGTTGGGCGTCGAAGACAATTCTGGCAAGCTGAACTACTGCGGCGCCGTCATCCCGACATTGAAAGGCCCGATGCGGGCTTCGCTTCTCAGGAAGCTGACTGATCTGCGCATACCCAGCCGTCCGTTCGCAAACGAGCCGGACAACGAGAGGAAACGCAAGCTCGTCTGGGTCAAGCCGGAACTGCTTGCCGAAGTTTCGTTCATGGAATGGACGCGAGACGGCCATATCCGCCACGCCTCGTTTCACGGCTTGCGGGACGACAAACCCGCAACGGAAATTCGTCGGCAAAGCGTGAGCGCCTGGCGCAAGAGCGTCGGCAATGGCCCGTCAAGAGCGCGAGGCAATGCGATCGCTTCGGTGGTCATCACGCATCCGGAACGGGAACTGGACCCGGTGACAGGCTTGACCAAGGGCGACCTCGTCAGCTATGCCGAAGCCATCGCGCCATGGGCGCTGCCTCACATTGCGTCCCGGCCTGTCGCGCTCGTGCGGGCGCCGGCAGGACTGAGCGGTGAGCGCTTCTTCCAGAAGCACGCCGAAGGCATGAGCTTCCCGGGGATGACCTTGCTTCCAGCCGAGCTGTACCCGAACCATCAGCGCCTGCTCAACATCTCCAGCGCCGAGGCCCTGGTCGGCGCGGCGCAAATGAACGTGCTCGAGATTCACGCGTGGAACGCAAGCGTGCCGCAGCTCGACCGTCCGGACCGGATCATCCTTGACCTGGACCCCGACCCGGAGCTGCCGTGGTCTTCGATGCAGGAGGCCGCGCGCCTCGTCAAACTGGTGCTCGACGAACTCGCCCTTGACAGCTGGATCAAGACCTCGGGCAGCAAGGGCTATCACGTCGTCGTTCCACTGGGCCGGTATCACAGCTGGGGTGAAGCGAAAGCGTTCTCCCACGCGATTGCAAAACACTTCGCACGGGTTCTGCCCAATCACTTTTCCGCGGTCTTAGGGCCTAAAAACCGTGTGCGCAAAATCTTCATCGACTATCTGCGCAACGGCAAAGGCGCGAGCACCATCGCGGCGTTTTCCACGCGCGCGAAATCCGCGCTCACCGTTTCGATGCCGGTTAGCTGGGAGGAGCTCGAGCATGTCACGCGCGCGGACCAATGGACGATGCGAACGGCAATAGAACGTATGCAACACCTGCGCGTCGATCCGTGGGACGGCTACTGGACGTCGCGCCAGCGGATTACCGCAGCGATGTGGCGCGCTTTGAACGCGAGGCCTCCGTCGGGCAAATGACAGCAGGCGATGCTGTCGAACACGGGTCGCGGCGCGGTGGAGTCGCTTCGCGCGGTTTGCAAAAAGAGAAGCCGCCTCTTCAATTTGACATGAAGGGCCACACTAACTGGATCGCGGCACTCACGTCGCGTCTGTGCGAAACGCCTTGCCAGCGCATGTTCCGGCATATAATTCAAGGGGACTTGTAGTCCGAACAGGGACGTTTAATCGCGGAGCCCGGCGTCTGCACATAACCGCCAGATGGCCTGCCGCTCCAACGCCCAACCTCTTCCGAAACGACCCAGAGCGAATGGAACCATGGTCGGCGCGCCTGACGATCCTGCTGTCGTAAGTGGGGCACTCAACACTGAACTTGAGCGCCGGCCGTCCCGCGCGCCCAACCATGCGGCCGAGGTCGCAACGTTAATTGCGCTTGCCAGGGCGCAACTGGGACCAAGAGAACATTTGCTTCAGGCGCTGGCCGATGCCGCACTGACATCGACGTCCGCAGGAAGCGCCGGCGTGAGCCTGCTCGAGCCGACAGCCGACGGTGAGCAGGTATTCAAATGGCTGGCCGTATCCGGGGCTTGCGCCGCGTATCTCGGCAAATCGACCGCGCGGGGAGAATGTCCGTGCGGCATTACGCTCGACCTGGGCGTCCCACAACTGTTCATCGATCCCGGCCGCCATTTCGACTGCTTGCGCGACGCCGGGAACATTTCCGAAGGTCTGGTGGTGCCAATCCCTGGCGCAGCCGATGCGCGCGGGGCCTTGTGGGTCATGTCGCACTCGGATACCCGGCGTTTCGAGCTGGAAGACGCCAGGCTCCTCGGCAACCTCGCGATCTTCACTGGCGCGGCGCTGGCCTGCCTGGATGCAAGGCAGATAGCAGTCGACAATGCCGCGCAGGCCCAGGCGGCCCGCGCATTGCTCGAACAAGCCGAGGGCCGCCGAAACGAATTCATCGCGATGCTCGGCCATGAACTGCGCAACCCGATGTCGCCCATCGACGGGGCAATCACGGTGGCCCGGCGCCTGTCGGATGAACATACGCGGGTTCACGAAGTATTGACCGTCGCGCAGCGCCAGATGCGGCATCTGCGCGCCATGGTGGACGACCTGTTGGACGCGGCGCGGCTCCAGCACGGCAAGCTCGCTATCCGCAAGTCTCACACGTCGTTCAACGAGATCGTCTCCGATGCGGTGACAGCCGTCAGACATCGCATGGAAGCGCGCAAGCATCAGTTTTCGGTGCTTGGCCTCGAAGCGCCCATCTATGTCTTCGCGGACCACGTGCGGTTGAGCCAGGTGCTGGGCAACCTGCTTTCGAACGCTGCCAAGTACACGCCGCCCGGTGGCCACATCGAGGTGCTGGTCACGAAGGTTCCTGCTGGCGAGGGCTGCATAGCCGGTGGCGCTGCGAGCGTACTGCAGGTCACCATCAGGGATAACGGCGTGGGAATCAGCCCCGATGTACTGCCCCACGTGTTCGAACTGTTCGCGCAGGCACCGCAAAGCATCGGGCGTTCCGAGGGCGGCCTGGGGATCGGTCTCGCGGTGGCAAAGCGCATGGTCGAGCTTCATGGCGGAACGATAGCGATCGACAGTCGCGGTGCAGGCCGCGGCACGGTGCTCTCACTGCGTCTGCCGATTCTCGATTCCTGCGCCGAAGACCGGGTGGACGCTCGAGCGCACATCGCCGAGACGGAGCCCATGCGGGTGCTTCTCGTCGATGACAACATCGACGCGCTGGAGGTCATGCAAGTCTTGCTCGAACTGGAGGGCCACACCGTACGAACCGCAAGCAACGGCCAGGATGCGATCAGTACCGCGGCAAACCTGTTGCCGGACGTGGCCATCATCGATATCGGCATGCCGGACATGGACGGCTGCGAGCTGGCGCATGTATTGCGCTCGCACCCGGAATTCAAGGACATGGTTCTCATCGCGCTCACCGGCTATTCGGGCGACGCCGACAAGTCGCGTGCGCTATCGGCGGGTTTCGACCATCACTTCGTCAAGCCGCTTTCGCTCGACAAACTGCGGGCCGTCCTCGCGCACTGTGGCGGGCGCGAAAGCAGCCCGGCCTAGCGCGCGCCAGTCGTCTTGCGCTGCCCATGTTTCCGATGCGTAGCCGTTACACGGGCAAAACGTGAACTTCCGACGATATGCAATGCCGAACCCTAGGTTGGAATTCGGGAATCGTACAGGATGGCAAGCGTTCTTTTGGTGGACGACGATCTGGAGACATTGGCGGCGTGGGCGATGAGTTGCACCGCTGAGGGATACACAGTACGGACGGCGAGCGACGGCCAGTTAGCGCTGGAAATGTTCATCGCCTCGCCCGCCGACATCGTGATCGCCGACTGGCGCATGCCTGTCATGTCGGGGAGCGAACTCTGCCATCGTCTGCGGACCCTGCCGGGCCTCGCCGACGTCGCGTTCATCCTGATCTCCGGAGAACCGAGCCCACCCGCCTTCGTCAGCTATGACGGGTTTCTTCGTAAGCCGGTAGATGTGCCGTTGCTTCTGGAAACCATGCGACGGCTGCTGGTCGATCAGGTCACGCACCGGAACACGAAGCCGGGTGGAACAAGGTAGACGCCCAGCTGCTCGCTCCGCCCGCGCACGCACGCACGCACGCACACGCTGCGTCGACCCAGTGCCCTCGGGCGAGCAGTAACTCCGTCGGATCAGCAAGAATTCCTGCTCGGCGCACGCACACGCTCGGCAAGCGAGTCATATCGACGAGCTTCGCCGCAGCCGACGAGCACGGTGGTGTTCGCCGGCATGAGCCACGCGGTTCGACGACTGCCGGCCGGCCACTACGCCACCGTCGTCCTCATGCGTAACCCGACTTCGACGTATGGCCGCCTCTTTCAACCGTCGGTTGATGGCGGAAACCCAGTCCTCCTGCACCGAGCGCTATGATCGCGCCGACCACCAGCGCCGCGACCGAAAACCAGCTCGCGCGAGCCACGGCGCGCGCCGCCGTGTCCGCCGCCTGTCTCGCATCGGCCTGTGCCTGGGGATTCGACGCAGCGGCAGTGATGGATGCGACCGCGTTTTGCGCCTGTTGAGAGAGCGAATTGATCTCGCTGCCGCCGCCGTTGGTCTGGGCGCTGACCGCGCCGGCGGTTGCGCCCGCCGACGCCATGTTCCCGGCCACGCTCACGGTGCCTCCGATGAGCGACGCTAGAGCGAAGACGATGAACAGGATCATCACGGCCCAGGCGAGCAGTCCGTGCAACCAGCCCAGTACCGGAGCGCAGCGCCCCGCGAAATAGGCCCCCGCAAACACCGAGACGACCGTCGTCAAGATCATCCAGACCCCCGAACCAAAGCCGAACGCACGTACGGGATCCGGTCGCGACAAAGGGCTGAGCAAAGACGCGCCGATGGCCGCTCCCAGCACACTCATGACAAGATAAACGATTAGCGAAATGATGACGCCGGTAAACACGGCACCCCACGACACGCGTGGCAATCCCTCCTGGGTTACTAAGAGTTGCATGGTAAGTCTCCGGTTGAAGTGGCTGCTCCAGGATTCGCCGGAGAAGTCCGGCACGCGAGGCGCCGCAAGCGGCGTTCCACCGGGCCGGCCGGCAGCCCCTGCGGAGCGTGCCGCGCGGTGGCGCGAGACTCGATTTAGCGACTACCGCGCTGGCTCACGGTGTGCGCCTGCTGACGGACACGCTCCACTAGGGCCAACATCGCCAATTCACCGGTCGCCAGCGTCCAATCGCGGGCTCAAGGACCCCCGTCGGTGTCGATCCATTCGGAAGCCGCTCGGATACGAACAGGTTGATCGTGCGCATCAGCGCGGCGAGGTCTACCGGTTTGCGGAAGAAAGCCGTCCAGCACGGTCGCTCGTCTTTCGGCTCGGGCATGGACGACAGCATCACGACCGGCATGCGGGCGAGCGCCGGCTGGCACCTGATGCGCCGGCACAGTTCGGTGCCGTCCATCTCGGGCATGTGCCAGTCGGTGACGATCAGCCGCGGAACGACGTGCAAAAGCGTGCGCAGCGCTTCCCGCCCGTTCTCCGCCAGGAGCGCGTGGTGGCCGCTCGATTCCAAAGCGAGTTGCAGGGCCCATAAGTTGTCGCGGTCGTCGTCGACCAGTAGCACGATAGACATGAGGGGGGAGAGGAAATATTTCGGCAACTATTTACCCGCAACGGCCGTGCCTATCAGGAGCACTAGCGTCGCGGACCAAACGCGCGGCCATCGGCTCCCGTCGCTTCCCGAGCCGCCGCGCTCACCGTGCGCCGGCGCGCTTTGTTTTGAACCGCCGGTTGTCGCCGGTTGTCGCCGCTTGTCGCCTGTTGTCATGTCTCGCCGATCTTCAATACACGAAGGAAGGGCTGCGGTCCCGCACGACGAAAGCGCGTGCGCATTGCTTCTGGGCATGCGGGTTGCGCCGGCTCAGTGCCGGTCAATCGGCCGGCCACAGGCAAAGGAGCGATACATGAGCATATTCTCGTCGATCATCAACAAGATTTTTCCCCACGACCATCCGGCCAATGCAGCCTCCGGCTCGAGCGCCGGCCCTGCTACATCGGCAGCCAGCAGCGCGGCAGTACCGGCCGGCACGCCCCCCACCCCATCCACTACTGCTGCGCAAAGCTCACAGCCGTCGGTCACACCGATGCCGGTGGTCGACGTCGAGGCGGTCCTTACACGGATGCAGGAAGGTAGCGGCCAACAGCTGAACTGGCGAACGTCGATCGTCGATCTGCTGAAGCTTCTCGGACTCGACAGCAGCCTGGATGCGCGCAAGCAATTGGCTGCCGAACTGCATTACACCGGCAATACAGAGGATTCCGCTGCGATGAATGTCTGGTTGCATCGGGAGGTCATGCAGAAGCTTTCGGAGAATGGCGGCAAGGTGCCTGACGACCTGAAAAAATAACGCTGACTCGCGGGCGCCGATTCGATAGCACACTGGCGGCAGGAACGTCTGCGGCGTTTTACGACCGCGTCACTTTTAGAGACAGAGGCGCACACAGTTGCCACGAACGGTGGGCGCTTCATTTGACGCGACAGAGTGCATTTCGAGCATACAGCCCCGGCCTTGCAGCGAAGCGAGAGGCGTTGTCGTGGCGCACAGCGCGGACAAGCCTGCCATTCAATGGCCGCGCCGCAGCGATGCCCCGGCGTGCCCGCAACATCCCGCCGCGCAACGCAACAGCGATTGATGGTCGGGTGATCTCGTACCCGACGTCCTCGGTCGGGCACGAGACGGCGCCGCAGGAATCCGGCGCGGCGACTTTGCCGCACGCATCGCAGCGTCATGCGGCCCGGTCTTGCCGACGGCTTTGCGCCGCCCCTATTCCGGCGTGTCTTCGTCGGCGTCCTCGCCGTCTTCCGACTCGATTCTCGTCGTTCCGCCGGTGGCTGGCGGGTCGCTGGCGGGGAAACTATCTTCGACAGCCTTGTCGACGTCCTGCTCGGACTTCTCGCTCGAGGGATTCTGTTCCTTCGGGGTGGTCGCCATGTCGGTCTCCGGTGATGAGCGTGACTGGAGGTGAGCAAGGCGCATGCCGCTGGCCGAGCTGGTGCAAGCACTTTGTGATGCTCCCCGCGGCTCGCCACCGGACGGTCGAACACGATGCTCCAATTCCGACGCGCGCGTACATGCTTCAGCACAGACCCACGCGGTACGGATCATGCATGCGACTGATCCGCCGCGTGACGATTGCCGTGGTCGCCGGCTCGAAACCACGGCGAATGTGCAGCGCGAAGGCGACACGCAGGGTTCGGCCCCCCTACAGCGAGCGCCGGCCGAGCGGCTGCGGCGCAAATCTCGCATGCACTCACTTCCTTGCGACGCATACCATGTGCTCGATCCAACAGACGGGAGCCACCACCTATCCGCGCGGCAATGCCGAAGGGGGCGCGGCTGCCCATTCGTGGGCCGCCGACATCGGCCCAGGCGTCGTCACGATGGCCGCGGACAACGACGCGGCCGGCATCGTCACCTATTCGCTCGCGGGCGCGCAGTTCGGCTACGACATGCTTTGGAGCTGCGTGCTGACCTATCCGTCGATCGTCGCGTTGCAACTCGTGTCGGCGCGGATCGCTGTTCTGACGGGCGACGGATTGACGACGAACATGCGCAGGCATTACTCGCGCTTGTGGTTTTTCCTGGCCGTCGGCCGCTTCCTCATTGCGAACACGTTCAACATTGCCGCGGATGTGATCGCGATGGGCGCAGGTGCGCAATTGCTGTGGCTCGGTTCGATTCCCGGCTTTGCGATGTTCTTTCTCGTGCTGTCGATCGCGCTGCAGTGGTTCATCCCGTATGCAAAGTACGCGCGCGTACTCAAGTGGCTAGCGCTTTCACTGTTCGGCTATGCCGGGGTCGACATCGCGCTGCACCTGCCCTGGACGAGGCTGACGGCACAACTCTTCGTCCCTCATGTTTCGTGGTCCAGGCATTATCTGGAGATGCTGCTGGCGGTTCTTGGCACGACTGTGAGCCCCTATCTACTCTATTCGCAGGCGGAACAGCAGGTCGAAGCGCAGCGCCCACAAGACGAACGCGGCAACGGTGCCAGGAATCGCGAGGCCCGCCTGAAGCGCCTGGCAAGCATGCGTCGCGATACGCTGAACAGAACCGCGCTATCGAACGCGGTTGCGGTCTCCATCATGATCGCCGCAGCGGCAACGCTGCACGCGAGCGGCCGCGCGGCTGATTCGGCGGCAACGCTCGCCAGCGTGCTTGCGCCGGTCGCTGGCCGGTTCGATGCGCATCTGCTGGGTCTGGCGCTCATCAGCAGTGCGCTGCTCGCGTTGCCACCGCTCGCCGGTTCGGCGGCACACGCGGTCGCGAGCACCATCGGCTGGCCAAACGACGAGCGCCACAACCGGCGCATCGCCTTCGCGCTGGTCTCGATCGTTGCGTTGGGCGGCGGGTTGGGCATCGTGCTGGCGGCCATGCGGCTGGACCCGATTCGCGTGCTGTACTGGAGCGCGGTGGTCAACGGCACGACCGCCACTCCCGTGATGGCGCTGCTCGTGCTGCTCAGCACCCGGCACTCCGCAGTAGGCGATCTGAGCGCGCACTGGACCTTGCGCACGCTCAGTTGGCTTGCGGTTTTGGGAATGGGCGCAGCCGTGGTCGCACGATACGTATGCGGTTGGCAGGGCTAAATGCAATGCCGTGCGCCAACGCAGGTTGCCCACGCGCATAACGTCATGCGATTGCTGCCGCCCACAGTCGTGCAGGATATGCGGCGCACCGCATTGCTTCGGACTTCTTATCGACCTTTCTGGTTATGGCGCTCACGCGTCATTGCGAGAAGCAGCACGGAGTCGAACACCACAGAACGGCGCGTGGTCGGCGAGGCCCGCCGTACCGTCGCCGAGATGCACGGCCACATTGGCGTATCCCAGCTGGCGCAAGCGTTCTCGGGCCGTCTCGGCCACCGCCGGATGGCGTTCGATCGACTCCACGCGGGCAGCTATTTCCGCCGCGATAGCCGCGCTATAGCCGGAGCCTGTGCCGACATCCAACACGTGGTCGCCAGGATGAAGCTCGGCCGCCTCCAGCATCTTCGCGACAATGACAGGCTGCGAAATCGACTGTCCGCCTTCGAGAGGCAACGGCGTGTCGTCGTAAGCGAATTCGTGGAGCCCGGTGGGCACGAATGCATCGCGCGGCACCCGCTGCATGGCGGACAGCACATTCGGATCGCGCACGCCCCGGCGCCTGATTTGTCGCTCGACCATCCGCTCGCGAGCTTCGGTGAATCGCTCATCGCAGCCTCCTGACGATGTCGGCTGCGAATCGCCCGAGTCCCACGCGCAAGCGGGCTGTGGATCGCGCGAGATGGATTCAAAGGCGGACGTGACAAGCGCTTTGATCTCGAGTGCCTGCCTCCGCCGCATGCCGGCTCAAGCATCGAGCGAGCAACGAACGTACCGTGCCATGGTGTCGCCGTCCGGGGGCGCGCAACGCGTCGGCCATGCGAGGCGCGCCACGACATTGCCGAACGCGGACTCGCCGTTCAAGCCAACGGGCATCGACCGCAACGAGCGACCGGCCGGAGCCCGGACTGCCAAGCGGGTGCGCCTCGGTCCGCTGTGTTGCAAGACGATGCCGCGCTGGTCTGATCGCCTGACGACCGCATCCAGTGGCCGAGCCCGGCTGTTACGGCTGCCCCGCGCCGCCGGACGCGCCGAAGACCTGGCCCGTCACGTAAGTGGACTGCGTCGATGCCAGCTGCACATACAACGGCGCGATTTCGGCCGGCTGTCCCGGCCTTCCCAGCGGCACCTGCTCGCCGAAGTGCGCGAGATTCTCCATAGTCTGCCCGCCACTGACCTGCAATGCGGTCCAGAAGGGACCGGGCGCGACCGCATTCACCCGGATGCCGCGTTTGACCATCTGTTTGGCCAGACCCTTCGTGAAGTTGGCAATGCCCGCCTTGGTCAGCGCGTAGTCGAGCAGGTTGGCGGAGGGTTCGTATGCATTGACGGACGCCGTGTTGATGATCGCGGCCCCGGGCGGCATGTGTGGAATGGCTGCCTTGGTGATCCAGAACATTGCGTAAAGATTGGTGCGCAAAGTCCAGTCGAAATCGTCCGTGCTGATGTCGAGAATCGAGTCGTGACTGTGCTGGCGCGCCGCATTGTTGACCAGAATGTCGAGGCCGCCCATTTGCTGCAATGCGTTCGCAACCAATGCCTGGCAGAACGTTTCATTGCGGATATCGCCCGGCAACGACACTGCTTTGCGGCCCGCCGCGCGAATGATCTGCACCACCTCGCGCGCGTCGGGCTCTTCCGCCGGTAGATAGACGATCGCCACGTCGGCGCCCTCGCGCGCGAACGCGATGGCCGCCGCCCGGCCGATGCCGGAATCGCCGCCGGTAATGAGCGCATGTCGGCCGCTCAGGCGGCCGGTGCCCTGATAGCTGGATTCGCCGTGGTCCGGGCGTGGCGTCATGCGCCCCGCGAGGCCGGGCCATGGCTGTTGCTGCTCGGGAAACGGCGGATGTGGGTACAGCCCTCGCGGATCGGCCAGCGCGGCCGATCCGGCCGTCCCGGTCGCCTCCGTTGCGCTGGCTTGTCCCAGCGCGTGAGCGGCCACGCTGGTCATCAGTCCGGCTGCGGCTCCTTGCATCAACCTGCGGCGCGCTGGCGAAGTGGTGTTGTCGGATGGCATACGAAGCTCCTCGTAACGAATGCCCGCAGCGCTGCCGCAGGACAACCCCCGACGAGCAAGGAAGGTACCCGTTGGCCGTTCCTGCATGTGTCGCGACGGCGCTCGACCGGCCAGTCCGATTCACGCAGCGTGCCGGCCCGCGTCAAGCCGGCTACGTCTTTGCAACCCGAACGCCGCGGGTTTTTGCGCGGTACTGCACACCGCGCGACCCGCTCGCGCCGCATTAGCAAGCCGGCTGCTACTCTGTCACGCCCTTTTTCGCGGCGAGCTCCTGCGCCATTTTGTAATGTTCCTGGATCGTCGGCAGAGCTTTTTGCGCCGCTTTTTTCAGGTCGGCGTTCTGTCCATCGGCGATCTCCTTCTGGAACGCCGCGATCGCCGACTTGTGACCTTCAAGGCCTACTTTCTTGATGTAAGCGTCGTCGAACGCCTTGCCTTTCAACGGCTTCAACTCGTCCAGAACGCTGGTGTCCGAATTGTCTTTCGGCACCTGAACGCCGTGCGGCGCCGCCATCTTCAACTGCACGGTCAACTTGGTATGGTCCACCATCATGTGATGAGCGAACGACTTCACGTCCTTGTCATTGGAATTTTTGGTTGCGAGCTTCGATGCGTCGATCTCGGTCGAAGACGACTGGCTGGCAGCCTGAACAAAATCCTTGTCCCCCTGCGGCAACGGATTTGCCGCGGTGGTGGATGCGGCTTCGGTCTGCGCATGGACCACAGGCGCAAGCACCCCTAAAGAAGCGCATACGGCTGCGATGACGGTTATTCGTTTCATGTGACCTCTCCGATAAACGATTGAGTAGTGTGACGGCCGAAGCTTCGTCGCGTCTACCCGGCGGCAGCAACGCGTATGCCAAGTCCGGCTTCTTGCGCATCATTGATGCAGACGTAACCTGATCGCCTGATGGGCCTGGTTCTTGCGCACTGCTCTTTTGTGCACGGTGCAGCAGATGATCCCACCAACGCAACTCGCAAACTGCGAATGCCGTTTTCCACATCGGCGCGCATTTGCACGATTGCCGTCGCACTTACTCGAGGAGCAGACAATGGACACGACTGAAGGACAAGCAACAGTAGGGGAGACTGCCGGCGCCATGAAGCAGGCGGCCGACGACCTGCTCGGCGACGCCGCGACGCAAGCGGGTGAGCAGGCGCAACAACTGCGTGCGCAAGCACGAAAGCTCTACGCCGATTTCATGGATGTCATTCAGCAAGCTACCGCGCAACGGCCGTTTGCGGCGCTCGCGACGGCGGCAGCGGTGGGCTTCGTCCTTGGCGCCTTGCGCTCGGCCGTACGCTCGCGGCCAGACTAGGCGCGAGTGACACCGGGTGAAACCCATTGGCAGCGGCAAGCCATGCACCTTTGACCGTCATCGGTAGCGAAACGGTCCAGGCGCCCAGCGCCTGACAGACACCGGCTTTCATCAACAGTCCCGAGGAGTCGCGATATGTCCGTGCGCTTGAAAGTCATGAAGTGGCGAAACGTCGGCAGATTCTGTGTCGAGCGAGCCAACGATTATGGTGAGCTTCTCGGTGTCGAACTCGAGGAAACCAGGAAGCGCCTCGTTCACGAGTTGAGTGCCCTGGTCGCGTTGGCCGTCGCGGGACTGTTCACGCTTTCGTTCGTCTGCATCGCGATCATTGCAACGGCCTGGGAGACAGCTTATTTCCTGTACGTGGTCTGGGCCATTGCCGCGATGTGGCTGATGCTGTCCGTCGTTTCCCTGCTGGTCCTGCGAGCCGAGAAACCGGGGCGAGCGCTTCACGTGCTGCAGCGGGAGATTCGAAATGACCTCGATACGTTGAAGGAGGCGCTCAAATGAACCGCGCACCGATCCACGACGACGCGGAGGCTGCCATCCTCGCGCGCATGGCCGCGTCGCGCGCCGCCTTGCTCGAAGCAAACAGCATCGCCACCGGCGTTTCGGTCGCACGCCGCCAGACCAGCCTGCCCGCGACTTTCGTTGCCGCCATCGCAGAGACCCCGCGCGTAGCGACACTGCTCGCCTTGACTGTCGGCGCGATCATTCTGGGACCCCGCCGGACGCTCGCCATTGCCGGTCGCTCGGGGGCTGCTGCATGGGTAGGCAGCAGCGTGCGCAAACTGTTCGCACGCCCCGATGGACGGGTTGTAGTAGATAAGTAGTCCTGCTTATCACGTTGATCGCGCCGGTGGTTCCCGACAGGCGCTCGGGGCGCGCACCTCGAACGCTGACGCGCTTTGGGCCCTACCTGCTAGCCCGTACATAACTTGCGAGGAAGGTGCGGGTGCTGCCGTCCGGAAACCGCACGGCCACCTGTTCGGCGCTGGCGAGCGCGACTTCGCCTGCGCCATAGCGCGGCACGCGCACGGCGTCGCCGGGCGCCCAGATGCGCCGTTTCGCCGGCTCCTTTCCGTTCGGCCGAGGCGCCTGAACGAACGGCGCCTCGCTCGCCACCATCGCTTCGGGCGCGACATCGACGTGCGGCGGATTCACGCAGTTATCGCAGACCCCGCAGCGCTCAAGAGCCGGCATGTCCTCGTAGTAGTCGAGAATCGCCCGCCAGCGGCACTGGCCCATTTGCGCATAGTCGATCATACGTTGCAGCATTTCCTTATCGTACCTGCTCATCTCTTCGAATTGCGCGGCCGCTTTTGCGATGATGTCGTAGGTCGAGTCGCGCGGGGCTTCACCCGCCAATGCACGGTAACGGCGCCGCCGGTTGCGGCCCGCCACGCGCGCGTCGACCAGCATGTTCAGCGCGACTTCCAGCTTGCCGCCGCCGACATCCGGCAATTCGTCCTTCAACTCGACGAGGCTGGCGTCCGCAGGTTGGTGCGCGCTGCGCGTAGCCAGTGCATCGTAGATGCGTCGTGCGACTTCCGCGCTCGGATAGCGTCCGGCGAGAAAGAACTGCTGCACGCGCCGGTCGTTCAGGTCGAACAGCAGCACGCAATCAGCCGGTTCGCCATCGCGTCCTGCTCTGCCGGTTTCCTGATAGTAGGCGTCGAGGCTGCCCGGCATCTGGTAATGGATGACGAAGCGGATATCGGCTTTGTCCACGCCCATGCCGAACGCGTTGGTCGCGATCATCAGCCGCGTTGCGCCCGACATGAACTGCTCCTGCGCCTGGTCGCGCGCGCCGGCCGACAGTCGCCCGTGATAACGCGACACCGATTGGTGAGCGTCGCTGAGCCAGCCGTAGATGCGATCCACGTCGCGAACGGTGGCCGCGTAGATGATGCCCGATCCCTGCAGCGATGCCAGCAGCTTCGACAGTTGCTCGCGCTTGGCGGCCAGCGCGCGACCCGCGCCGTGCTTGCCACCTGCCGTGCTGACCTGAACCACGCGATAGCGCAGGTTCTCACGAAATGTGCCGGTACGAATCACGTTCGGATCGCGCAAGCCGAGCGAGCCGATGATGTCGGCCAGCACCACCGCGGTCGCGGTCGCGGTCAGCGCCAGTACCGGCGGCTCGCCCAGCGCCTTGACCGCGCTCGCGATTTCAAGGAACGCGGGTCGGAAGTCGTGTCCCCACTGCGACACGCAATGCGCTTCGTCGACGACGACCAGCCCCACCCGATGCTCGGGGCGGGCGCGCAGAATGTGGATGAACGCCGGTTGTGCGAGGCGCTCGGGCGTCACGAACACGATGCCGCTCTGGCCATCCGCAATTCGTTGCAGTGCCTCGCGTTCCTCGCGGCGGCGCAACGTGCTGTTGACCAAAGTGCAGTCTATGCCTGCCGCAAGCAGCTTGTCGGCTTGATCCTTCATCAAGGCAATAAGCGGCGAGACCACCAGGGTTGTGCCGCTCAGATGCAGCGCCGGCAATTGATAACAGAGCGATTTTCCCGCACCGGTCGGCATGGTGGCGAGTGTGTCGCGCCGCTCCAGCACGCTGCGGATAATCTCTTCCTGGCCGGGACGCAGTCCCTCGATTCCGAACATCTCATGCATCGTCTTGTGCATGCTGCGCAGGCGTTGGTCGAGTGTTGTCATAGGGTCTCGGTGGTCAATCGTGGAACAACGGTGCGCGGCCGCGGCGATAGCGTGCCATCGCCGCGAACGATGCGTCTCTTTCGCGCTCAACGTTCTTGAAGCTCGCCATTCACTTGAGGGCGAGAAGCGCCTCGCCTCGAGGTGCGCCCGCCCGCGTTGGGTTTCGATAGTCATTCGTTAGCAAAACCTTTGCCTGCGGTGTCTTTCTTTCTCGTTCGAGAACGTCCGCCGCATGTTGATCAAACGAAAGCAATACACCGCATTGAGGCGTGCCGAATCGCAGGAACAAGCGTTGCTGTCCCTATCGGATGCGACCACGGTCACGAGGTCCAATGACAGAACCGGCTACTCGCAAGGACTACAGAATGGAATGGCACGAACGCCTGCTTGTGATCTCACCGCATCTCGACGACGCGGTGCTCAGTTGCGGCACTTTGCTCGCAGCGCACCCAGGGGCGTTCGTATGCACCGTATTCACCGCCCCGCCCGAAAAACACATGATCACCGACTGGGATCGGCAGTCGGGGTTCGCGGATGCAGTCGAAGCAATCCACGCGCGCAAAGCGGAGGACATACGCGCGCTTGCCATATTGGGTGCCTCCGCGATCCACTTGCCCTTTTGTGACGCGCAGTACCAGACACCGCCTGTTCCAGAAACGCTCGTTGCGGCGATCGAACAAACGTTGCGCGATGTCGAGCCTTCGTCGGTAATGATTCCGCTCGGCCTATTCCATTCCGATCACACCGATGTCGCCAACGCATGCCTGACGTTAATGCAACGATTCGAGCATGTCCGGGTGCATGCGTATGAAGACGTGCCCTATCGAACGATGCCCGACATCGTGCCGCAGCGGTTACAAGCGATCAGGGAACGCGGCTTCGCGGCACAGCCCGTCGGCACCCTTGGCATCGCGATAGACGCGCGGCATCGGCGATTAAAGCGTGCGGCGATCAACGCCTATCGTAGCCAGCTGCGCGCATTTGGCGCGGATGGACAAGCCGGACTCCACGCGGATGAGCGTTACTGGCGCCTTTGCGAAACCGCCGCAAACCGCAACGCCCATTCACGGCCCCCGAGGCACGACGCTTGCTCGGCACACTCAACGTACCGCTAGAAAAATTTCGAACCGCATGGAACAAGAACCGCTCGCTCGACGCATTTCCCTTGTCGTACTGACATACAACCGCGCCGACGAATTGATTGCGACCCTTCGACGCCTGCTTGCCCTTCCGGAACGCCCGCCCATCTTCGTGGTCGATAACGCGTCCGACGACGGTACCGTTGCCCGGGTCAAAGCGCTGTTTCCGCGCGTGCGCATCATCGAATGCGAGCACAACCTCGGCGCTGCCGGCCGAAATCGCGCGGCCGCCCTGGTCGCGACGGACTACATCGCCTTCTGCGACGATGACACGTGGTGGGAGCCCGGTTCGCTGGAACGCGCGGTCCAGCTACTGGATGCGTGGCCGAATGTGGGCGTGCTGAGCGCCCGTGTGGTAGTAGGCAAAGACAGCGTGACGGACCCGACGTGCGCAGTGATGGGCGCCAGTCCACTCGGCAGCGATGGACTCCCGGGGCCGGCGCTCATCGGCTACATGGCGGGCGCGTGCGTGTTTCGCACGTCGTTGTTCCGTGGCGTGGGGGGCTATGAAAGGCGGCTTTTCATCGGCGGCGAAGAAGAGCTCGTGGCGCTGGACGTGCTTGCCGCCGGGCAGGCCATCGTCTACTGCGATCAGTTGACCGTCCATCATCATCCGTCGCCCTTGCGAGACAGCAGTCTGCGACGGCGCACGCTCGCCCGCAACGCCGCGTGGATCGCATGTCTGCGGCTGCCGTGGCCGGAAGCCTGCCGCGCGACGTTTCGCGCACTCGAATTACTCGCGCGAGAAGGCCGTTTCGCTCGCGACAGTGTGGCGCTCCTGCGTGGGGTGGCATGGGCACTCCAGCACCGCCGTATCGTCCCGCAGCGCGTACTCAATCTGCGGCGGCGCGTGCATGCCGCCGAGCAGCAGGCCATCGCAACCATCGCGAATGCGGACGCGAAGACTGCTTCCATTGAAGTCGACGTGCACATGTGATCAAAACCCGGCGCGTGCGGGACAAGCTCGCATGCCGCATCACATGCGGGATGCGCGTCACAGTTACGGCCTGCTGACTATTACGGCCTGCTGACTAGCGCTCTTCGTATTGCCGCGCAGCTGCCGTCGATACGCCGATGATTTCGGCAATCAGCTTCTCGGTAGGAACCGGTTTTCCCAACAGCGCGTGGAAGCCCGCTCGCTGCGCTCGTTTGCGGTCTTCAGCATCGGTATAGCCCGTCAATGCGATGGCCGGCAAGCGCGACGGCATAGGTATTCCGCGCTCGGCCTCGAGCGCGCGCAACCGCCGCAAGACCTCGTAGCCGTCTTCGTCGGCGAGCACGATGTCGCACAACAAAACGTTCGGCCATTGGCTCATGTCCGTTTGCAATAGCCACTCCAACGCCTCGGCGCCCGAAGACGCGAGCTGCACACGCGCACCGTTCTCGCTCAGCACGGCTTCGAGCGCGTCTCGCGCTTCCTCCTGATCGTCGACGACCATCACGGACACACCTTCGAGCGACATCGCGCTTTGAGCACGCTCTGTCGAGGGCTCGGGGGCCGCATGCAGCTCTGAATCAGCGACCGGCCGTAGCGGCAGCATCGCGACATAGGCGAGCCGGCCGCGCAACGGCATGAGCGTAAAGCTGCCGCCGGCCGCGGTCAGCGCCGTCTCCAACCGACGCGCGTCCGCATTCGAAAGCTCCGCCGGTTGGTCGCCCACGCCCGGCACGCTGACCCACGCGTGATTGTTGTGACGATCCACGCGCAACGCAATGCGCTGTCCCGGACTCGCCCGCGCGATCTCGTTGCGGCACAAGTCCGCGATCAGCGGTTGCAGCACGCTCGGGTCGCCCGTTACGCGCAGATCGCCGTCGGTGAGTTCGGCATATAAGGTCACGCGGCGCGCGGCGGTCTCATCGTGCAACGAGTCGATTGCCCCTGCGGCCAACGCGGCCAGACTGACGGACTGCGCGGTCAGTTTGCGCTGCGCATGTTCCAGTTCGCCCTGCTGCCATTGCAACGACCACATCTTTGCGTACACGCCCTCGCGTGCGAGCAACTCGCGATGGGTGCCTTGCTCCACGACGCGGCCGTGCTCCATCACGAGAATCCAGTCGGCGTCCACCACGGTCGAAAGACGGTGTGCAATCACGATCGACGTGCGGCCTTGCGCGAGGCGCGTCAGCTCTGTCTGGATGGCGCGTTCGGAGCGCGTATCCAACGCGGAGGTCGCCTCGTCGAACACGATGATGCGCGGGTCCTTGAGTATCGCCCGCGCAATCGCGATGCGCTGCCGCTCGCCACCCGAGAGCCGCACACCTCGCTCGCCGACGCGCGTGTCGTAATGATCCGGCAGCCGCTCGATGAACTCGTCCAGTTGCGCGGCGCGCGCCGCGCGCACCACATCGGCGCGCGTGGCCGAGGCTCGCCCATACGCGATGTTGTATGCGATGGTTTCGTTGAATAGCACGGTGTCTTGCGGCACGATGCCGATCGCCTCGCGCAAGCTTCGCTGCGTCACCTGGCCGATGTCCTGCCCGTCGATGCGAATCGTGCCACGCCCCGGTTGATAAAGCCGGAATAGAAGCTTGACCAATGTCGACTTGCCCGACCCGCTGCCGCCGACCACCGCCAGCGTCTTGCCGGCATACGCATGAAAATCGACGTCGCGCAAAATCTGGCGCGCCGCGTCATAGCCGAAATCGACATGCTCGAAATCGATCTTTCCGGCGCTCACGACGAGCGGCTTGGCGGCGGGGTCGTCGATATCCTCGCCCACCCGCCCGCGTGTATCGAGAATCCCAAACATCCGCTCCACGTTGACGAGCGCGTCGTTGGTCTCGCGGAACACGAAGCCGAGCGTGTTCAACGGCATGCAGATCTGGATGATGTATGCGTTCACGAGAATCAGATCGCCGACGCTCATGGTCCCCACCACCACATACTGCGCCGCCAGCAGCATGATCGCGCCGATGCCGAGCGCGATCACCCCACTCTGCCCGACGTGCAAAACGCTCAACGCATTCTGATTCGTGGTTCGTGCATGCACCCACTTTTCCAGCACCTCGCTCAGCCGCCGGGTTTCGCTGTCCTCGGTGGCGAAGTATTTGACGGTGTCGTAGTTGAGCAAGCTATCGACGAGCCGGCCGTCCGATTGCGCTTCCAGCACGTTGATCGCGCGCTGGAACGCGATGCGCCGCCGCGTGAAGATCAGCGTATAAGCGGCGTAGCAAACGAAGGTGACCGCGATCGTCAGCGTGAATTCCCACGTGTACTTGTGGACCATGATCGCGACTATCGCCGCGATCTCGAACGCGGTGGGCACGATGGTAAACAGCGCAACGCCGAGCAAAAAGCCGATTGCGTCGGCGCCCTTCTGGACGTCGCGCACAATCGCGCCAGTCTCGCGCCCGGTATGAAAACGCGCGCTCATCCGATGCAAATGCGCGAACGTCCGTTCGGTGAATGCGGCGACCGTGCGCTGCGTGACGATGCTGAACACGACGTCGCGCGCTTCGTTCAGCGCATCGCCGAAAAAGCGCAGCAGCGCATACGCGAGCACCAGAAACACGGGAAACAGCGCATGGGCCAGGGGATGACTCAGTTCGTCGACGACATGCTTGAGCGCGAGCGGCATCAGCACGGTCGACGACTTCGCCGCGACCATCAGCAACAGGGACGCCACGGTTTGCTTGCGGTAGCGCCACACGGCCAGCGTGAGGTCAGCGGCAATTCGGCGAGTCAGACGTGAACGGGGCAACCCGGCGGAATTCGGCATGGTGTTCCTGTCATAAGCGGCGCGGCCGGCGCACTTGCATCGCGCAGCGTACAACAAGGACAGAATTGCGCAACACGTTCGGCGGCGAGCAAGCCCCGCGCCTCGTTCGCCGCTCGAAGAGCGCATCTGTCCCGGGTTCGCATCTATCCGCCAACACCCCATTCATCTCATCGTAGTACCGGCGGCCGCGCGCGTGCGCGAAGTTACATTGCGGCTTGTAGAAACAGGGAACGCCACAGCGTTTCCTGGCATGGAAACGGGGAACGCCACAGCGCTTCAATTCGTCGGGTATGGCGTTAGGTGGTCCGCAACGCCGCCCAAATGCTGTTTGGCACAACGAATGCTGCGGCGGGCGGTAAGCCGCCACCGCGCAGATTCGCACAGCTGCCCGGAAAGCCGAGACCCATCCACCTCCGCCACTCTCCATGCCGGGAAGGTACCTAATGAAAATCGCTCTCATCAGTGAACATGCTTCACCGCTCGCAGTTGCTGGTGGAGTGGATAGCGGGGGACAAAACATCTACGTGGCGAACGTCGCGCGACAGCTGCTCGAAGCGGGCCATCAGGTCGACGTGTTTACCCGGCGCGACCGCGCGCTGCTGCCTCTCATCTCCGACATGGAGGGCGTGCGCGTGATCCATGTGCCGGCCGGTCCGCCCATGCAATTGCCGAAGGAACAGTTGCTGCCGTACATGGATGAGTTCGCGGCATTTCTCATCGAATTCTTTCGCCGTGAAAGTGTGTGCTATGACGTGATGCACGCGAACTTCTTCATGTCCGGTCTCGCCGCATTGAAGGTGAAGGCAGCGCTCGGCATTCCGCTCGTTACGACCTTTCACGCGCTTGGCCGTGTACGGCGAATTCATCAGGGCGCGAACGACGGCTTTCCCGACGAGCGCTTTGCGATTGAAGACGACCTCGTCGCGCTGTCGAACGTGATCGTCGCCGAGTGCCCGCAGGACCAGGCCGATCTGATCGAGCACTACCGCGCCGACCCGGCCCGTATCCAGATCGTCCCGTGCGGTTTTGACGCCGACGAGTTCAGGCCCATCGATCGCGCCGTCGCGCGCGAAACGCTCGGTTGGCAGCGCGATGAATTCATCGTGCTGCAACTCGGCCGGCTCGTGCAACGCAAAGGGATCGACAACGTCGTGCGCGGCGTGGGCGTGCTGAAGCGAACCTTCGGCGCCTGCGCGCGACTGTATGTGGTGGGCGGTAACTCCGACGCGCCCAACGAGCTCGCCACGCCGGAAATTGCGCGCTTGCGCGGCATCGCCAGCGAATGTGGGGTGGCCGAGCAAACCACGTTCGTCGGGCGGCGTGGCCGCGCGCAATTGCGCTACTTCTACAGCGCCGCCGACGTCTTCGTGACGACGCCGTGGTACGAACCCTTCGGCATCACCCCGGTGGAGGCAATGGCCTGCGGCACGCCGGTGATCGGCGCGAACGTGGGCGGCATTCGCTATTCGGTGGCCAATGGCGTGACCGGCTTTCTGGTGCCACCGCGCGATCCCGCCGCGCTCGCCGTGCGCCTCGATCAGTTACGGCGCGACGGCGCGCTGGCGCGACAGATGGGTCAAGCCGGTCTCGCCAGGGCGCAAGCCGAATTCACCTGGCGCGGCGTGGGCGAATCGCTCGCGCAAATCTACGCGCGCGTGACGAGCGCAACGCGTGGGGCGGCGAGCGAAACCGTCGTCGCGAAGAGGGTGATGCCAAGGCCCACTGCGGCGAAAGCGTCATTCGGCTGACGCTGCTGGCGCATGCAAGACAGACACCGCGTGATACCGCTGCGGCGGCATCGCTTCGGCATTTCGCTTACGGTTTCGCCTGGACCTTCATCATGCTGCAACCCGCTGTATTTCTCGACAAGGACGGCACTTTGCTCGACGACGTGCCCTATAACATCGACCCCGCGCTGATGCGCCTCGCACCGGGCGCGCGCGAAGCACTCGCGCTGCTGGGCGCGTCGCCCTTCGCACTGTTCGTCATCAGCAATCAGCCGGGCGTGGCATTGGGGATGTTCGCGCGCTCGGCGCTGCAGAACGTGGAAGCGCAATTACACCGCTGGTTCGCCGAGTGCGGCGCGACCCTGAGCGGCGCGTACTGGTGCCCGCATCATCCCGATGGCACGGTGCCGCCCTACGACGTCGGCTGCGATTGCCGCAAGCCCGGCGCGGGCCTGTTGTTGCGCGCGGCGCGCGCACACGGCATCGACCTCGCGCACAGCTGGTTCATCGGCGATATTCTCGACGACGTGGAAGCCGGCAACCGCGCCGGTTGCCGCACCGTGCTGCTCGACAACGGCCACGAGACCGAATGGATCGAAGGTCCGCTGCGCGTGCCGTTCGCGCGCGCGGCCGACTTGCACGCAGCCGCGCAGCTGATCCTGCACCACGACGGCGGCTCCCGCACCGCCCCGCTCCACGCGGAAGCCACGCGATGAACGCCCCCATGCTGATTGCCCAGCCAACGCACGCTCACGCGCGGGTACCGCTCGAAGCTCCGCCGCTCACGCGCTGGGGCGGCGACGTGAAGCGCATTCTGTGCGTGCGGCTCGACAATCTTGGCGACGTGCTGATGACCACCCCGGCGTTGCACGCACTGCGCGAGTCCGCCGCGAATCGTCGCATCACGCTGCTTGCATCGCGCAGCGGCGTAGCGCTGACGCCTTTTCTCGACGCTGTCGACGACGTGATCGAATACGACGCGCCTTGGGTCGCGCATGCGTCGAACCCGGTGCGCAACCTGATCGACGATCAGCGAATGCAGGCGCGTCTGCGGCGCCATGGCTTCGACGCCGCCGTGATCTTTACCGTATATAGCCAAAGCCCGCTGCCGGCCGCGATGCTCTGCTATCTGGCCGGCATTCCCCGCCGCCTCGCGCATTGCCGCGAGAACCCTTATGCGTTGCTGACCGACTGGCTGCGAGAACCGGAACCGCAGCAACGCACCCGTCATGAAGTGCAACGCCAGCTCGATCTGGTGCACCAGGTCGGCGCGCATGCGTCCGATACGCGCATGCGCTTTAGCGTGCGTCAGGCGGACCGGTGCAGCCTCCATACGCAGTTGTCGGCGCGCGGCATCGCGGCCACGGCTGAATGGATCGTGCTGCATCCCGGCGCAAGCGCGGCGTCGCGCCGTTATCCGCCCGAGCGTTTCGGCGAAGTCGCCACGCGGCTCGCGCGTCAAACCGGCGCGTCGTTGCTGATCACCGGCAGTTGCAGCGAACGCCCGCTCGTCGAAGCCGTGATCCGCGCGGCGGCGCCGGGCGTCCGCAGGCGACTGCACGACCTGAGCGGCGCGCTGACGCTGGGGGAACTCGCCGCGCTGATCGAACGCGCGAGCGTGCTCGTTTCCAACAACAGCGGGCCGGTACATCTGGCTTCCGCGTTGGGCGTGCCGGTCGTCGATCTGTATGCGCTGACCAATCCGCAGCATACGCCGTGGCAAACGCCGCATCGCGTGCTGTTTCGCGATGTCGAATGTCGCTGGTGCTACCGCAGCGTCTGTCCGCAACAACATCACGCGTGTCTGCTCGGCGTCGCCCCTGGCGAGGTCGTGCAAGCCGCGCTCGAGTTGCGCGCCGCCGCGCCGACGTCCGAGCCCAACCGGAACCGGGACGCGACCTGCAACGCCAGCCACGCTGCTGCGCCGCCGTTTGCCGACCAACCGCTGGTGCCCTGAACCCTTTCTCATCGCGAACGCCCATGTACACACTCGGAATCAATGCCGTCTATCACGACAGCGCCGCGGCTCTGCTGTGCGACGGCGTCGTGCTCGCCGCTGCCGAAGACGAGCGCTTCACGCACGTCAAACACGCGAAACGCCCGGTGCCGTTCTCGACCTGGCTGTTGCCGTTCGACGCGATCGACTACTGCCTGAAGGCGGCCGGCATCACGCTCGCCGACGTCGATCACGTGGCCTATTCGTACGACCCCACGCTTTTCGGCGGCATGCCGAGCCGTCCGGGCGCCACCATCGAACTGCCGTTCGATCCCGCCGGCACGCGCCTGACCGACCCTTCGGCATCGCCATGGGACCCCCTCTTTCTGAGCTACATAGCCAACGCGAAAGGGCAATTGCTCGACGGCGCGCCGCACCATTTGCGCAAGCGTTTTCAGCGCGCAGACCGCGAGCACCGTTTCGAATGGCACTTCGTCGAACATCATCTTGCGCATGAGGCGAGCGCATTCCTCGCCGCGCCCTTCGACGACACCGCCGTGCTGACCATGGACGGCCGTGGCGAAGGCGTGACGACCAGCATGGGGCAGTTCGTCGGCGGCGAATATGTCCGGCTCAAGCAGGTCGAACTGCCGCACTCGCTGGGGCTGCTGTACGAGGCCGTCACCGACTGGCTCGGCTTCCTGCATTCGTCGGACGAGTACAAGGTGATGGCGCTCGCGTCGTACGGCAAGCCGCGATACGTCGATGTGTTCCGCGAGATCGTTCGCTATCGCAACGATGGCAGCTATACGGTCGAGGCGCCACGCCTCACCGAGCGTTTCGGAGCGCCGCGCGAGCGTGGCGGTCCGCTCGAACAGCGCCATTTCGACATCGCCCATTCGCTGCAGCGCGTGCTCGAAGAAACCGTGCTGCAACTGGCCGGCTGGCTGCATCGGCAAACCGGGCTGCGCAATCTCAGCATGGCCGGCGGCGTCGCGCTGAACTGCGTGATGAATGCCAGGCTGCGCGACGCCGGCCCGTTCGACGACGTCTGGGTCCAACCCGCCGCCGGCGATGCGGGCACCGCGCTCGGCGCGGCGTTGTGGATCGACTACCGCGAGCGCAGCGCCCGCGGCGACCGCCAGCGCCGCTGGACCATGGACCACGCATACCTCGGCCCCGAGTACAGCGAAACGGAGATCGAACAGTTCCTGCGCTGGTCGAAAGTGCCGTACCGCAAGCTCGCCGATATCGCCGGCGAAACCGCCGATCTGCTCGCCGACGGCAAAGTGATCGGCTGGTATCAGGGCCGCAGCGAGTTCGGGCCGCGCGCGCTCGGCGCGCGTTCCATTCTTGCCTCGCCAGTCGATCCGCACATGCAGGCGAAGCTCAATGAGATCAAGGATCGGGAGGACTTTCGCCCGGTTGCGCCGGTCGTGATGGAAGAACATGCGAGCGACTGGTTCGTCGACGGCAAGACGGCGCCGTTCATGCTGTTCGTTTTCGACGTGCGCGCCGACAAGGCCGAACGCATTCCGGCCGTGCGCCACGTGGACGGTACGGCGCGCGTGCAAACCGTCAACCGCACGCAGCACCCGCTTTACTACGACTTGCTGGCCGCGTTCATGCGACGCACCGGCGTGCCGATCCTGGTGAACACGTCCTTCAACACGCGCGGCGAGCCGATGGTGAATTCGCCGCGCGACGCGGTGGAATCGTTCTGGACCTCGCCGCTCGACGCCCTCGTGATCGGCCCGTTCCTCGTCGACAAAACGGGAGGGCGCGCATGAGTTCACCTGCGTCCGGTCGGGTCGATCTGAGCGGCGATTTCGCCGCTCGGCGCGGCGCCGCGCAGCCGATTGCCGCAAGCTACCGCGCTGCGTTGTCCGCCCATCTGGATGTCACTGTCGTCGTGCCGACCTATCGCCGGCCGGCGATGCTCGCCGCGTGTCTGGACGCGCTATGTCAGCAGGACTTTCCGGCGGATCGCTACGAGATCGTGGTCTGCGACGACGGTCCTGACGAAGGCACGCGCGTGTGCGTCGAACGCATTGCACAGAGGCAGGACGCGCGCGGAGTGACCGTGCGCTATGTACCGGTCACGCGCACCCAAGGTCCGGCCGGCGCGCGTAATGCCGGCTGGCGGCTCGCGCGCTCGCCGCTGATCGCGTTCACGGACGACGACACCCTGCCCGATCCGCGCTGGCTCACCGCCGGCGTCGCGGCGCTTGCGCAAGGCGCTGCCGCCGCCGCTGGAAGAATCGTCGTGCCGCTGCCGCCGTTGCCGACCGATTACGAAGCGGACGCGAGCGGCCTCGAGCGCGCCGAGTTTGCAACCGCGAACGCGTTCGTCGCCCGCAGCTTTCTCGATGCGACGGGCGGCTTCGACGAGCGCTTCACGTCTGCGTGGCGCGAGGACTCCGATCTGCAATTCACGCTGATGCGTGCCGGCGGCGAGATCGTGCGCGCCAGCGATGCCGTGGTCGTGCACCCGGTGCGGCCCGCGCGCTGGGGCGTGAGCATCGCGCAACAGCGCAAGAGCCAGTTCGATGCGTTGCTCTATAGCAAGCATACCGAACTATTCAGAACACGAATTCGCGCGCGCGCTCCGCTGCTCTATTACGCGATTCTTTGCGCCACGTTGACGGCGTTGCTCGGCGCGCTTGCCGGCCATGTCGTTGTCGCGCTCGGCGGGCTGCTGCTGTGGTTGCTGCTGACTGCGTACTTCTGCATGATTCGCCTGCGCGGCCGCGATCACAGCTGGCGGCATATCGCAGAAATGGCGTGGACCTCGATTCCGATTCCGTTCCTTTCCATCTTCTGGCGGCTTTATGGCGCCGTGCGTTTCAAGGTTCTGTTTCTATGAATGCACCCCTATCTCTGGCAACACTCGCGCCGCGCCGCATCGTCGTCTTTCGCGCGCTGCAACTCGGCGACATGCTGTGCGCCGTGCCTGCGCTGCGGGCGTTGCGGCAGGCGGCGCCGCACGCGCATATTGCGTTGATCGGTTTGCCGTGGGCACACGCGTTCGTCGAGCGCTACGCGGATCTCGTCGATGAACTGATCTTATTTCCGGGTGCGCTCGGCTTTCCGGAGCAACCCGAAACCAACGCCGGTTTGCCTGCGTTTTTTTCGCAGATGCGCGCGCGGCGTTTCGATCTGGCGATCCAGTTGCACGGCAGCGGTGGCATCGCGAACGATCTGCTGCTGGAACTGGGCGCGCGGGTCAACGCAGGCTTCGTGCAGCCGGACGAGGCGGCGCGGCACGGGGTATTCATCGGCTGGCCGGACACCTTGCCGGAGTCCGAGCGCTACCTCGCGCTGATGAATGCGCTGGGCGCGCGGGCGACCGACCGGCAGCTGACGTTCCCGCTGAACACGCGCGACTGCGACGAATATGCCGCGTTCGCGGCCGAGCATGGCATCGAAGCGCAGCGGCTCGTGCTGGTTCACCCAGGCGCGCAATTGCCTTCGCGGCGCTGGCCCGCCGAGCGCTTTGCCGACGTCGCCGACAACCTGGCCGCCGACGGCTGGCAAATCGCCATAACCGGCACCGCCGCCGAAGCGCCGCTGACCGGCGCGGTGCTCGGCGCGATGACTGCGCCGGCGCTGCATCTGGCGGGCGCAACATCGCTCGGCGGATTGGCCGCGCTCGTCGCGCATGCGCGCCTCGTGGTCTGCAACGACACGGGCATCTCGCATATTGCCGCCGCCATGGCTACCGCATCGGTGGTGATCGCATCGGGCAGCGACACGCGACGCTGGGCGCCGCTCGACCACGCGCGGCATCGCGTGCTCGCCGATTATCCCGCGTGCCGTCCCTGCATGTTCCGCGAGTGCCCTTATGGTCATCCGTGCGCGTTGAACGTCAGCGTGCAGCAGGTGGTCCAGACCGCGCGCGCGCAACTCGCCGAGGACAGCAGCGCGCATCCCGGCGCGCCCAACGCGCTGCATGCACGCACGAACCCGGACACTATCGAGGAGCGGCATCATGTTGCGTAATTGCCGCCATCTGCGCGTGCTGACCTGGCACGTGCACGGCAACTATCTGTACTACCTGACCCAGGCGCCGCACGACTTCTACCTGGTCACCAAGCCCGGCCATCCACCCGGCTATGCGGGCAAGGTTGGTGTGCTGCCATGGGGCGACAACGTCCACGAGATACCGATCGACGCGGTGGCCGACCAGCAGTTCGACGTGGTCCTGTATCAACACAGGACGCACTGGGAATACGACCGCGAGCATGTACTGAGCCCCGCGCAACAGCGTCTGCCGCGCGTCTATCTGGAGCACGATCCGCCTCAGGACAATCCATTCCAGCAATGGCATTGGGTGGACGACCCCGACACGTTGCTGGTGCATGTCACGCATTTCAACCAGTTGATGTGGGATTGCGGCGTCACCCCGACACGGGTGATCGAGCACGGTGTGGTGGTGCCCGAGGGCGTGCGCTACAGCGGCGAACTGGATCGCGGCATCGTGGTCGTGAACCACCTGGCGCAGCGCGGCCGGCGGCTCGGCGCAGACGTGTTCGCCGAAATGCGCACGCGCGTGCCGCTCGATCTGGTCGGCATGGATGCCGAGCGGCTCGGCGGCATCGGTGAAATCGGCAACCTCGATCTCGCTGCGTTCAGCGCGCGCTATCGCTTCTTTTTCAACCCGATTCGCTGGACGAGTCTCGGGCTTGCGATCGTCGAGGCGATGACGATCGGCCTGCCGATCGTCGGTCTTGCGACCACCGAACTGAGCACCGTGATCCGCAATGGCGAGAACGGCTTCGTGCACACCGACGTCAACGCGCTGGCGGACATGATGAACATTTTGCTGCGCGATCCCGGCGAAGCGCGACGTCTGGGCGAAGGAGCGCGCCGCACGGCGCTGGAGCGCTTCCATATCGACCGCTTCGCGCAGGACTGGCATGAGGTGTTGCAGCAAGTCACCGCGTGAATTCGAACTGAGCCGCGACGCGAAGGATAGAGCACCATGAAAGAACTCACCCGCAAACGGATTCTGGTGACGGGCGGCGCCGGCTTCCTCGGCTCGCACTTATGCGAACGCCTCGTCAGGCAAGGACACGACGTGCTGTGCGTCGACAACTTCTACACCGGCACCAAGGACAACATCGCGCCGCTGCTGGACTGCGCGAACTTTGAATTGATGCGTCACGACGTGACCTTTCCGCTCTACGTGGAAGTCGACGAAATCTACAACCTCGCGTGCCCCGCCTCGCCGATCCACTATCAGCACGATCCGGTGCAGACCACGAAGACCAGCGTGCACGGTGCGATCAACATGCTCGGGCTCGCCAAGCGCGTAAAGGCGAAAATCTTCCAGGCGTCCACCAGCGAAGTGTACGGCGACGCGCTCGTGCATCCGCAGAAGGAAGATTACTGGGGGCATGTCAATCCGATCGGTCCGCGCTCGTGCTACGACGAGGGTAAGCGTTGCGCCGAGACGCTGTTCATGGACTACCGGCGCCAGCATGGGCTGTCGATCCGCATTGCCCGGATCTTCAACACATATGGTCCGCGTATGCATCCCGCGGACGGCCGTGTGGTGTCGAACTTCATGATGCAGGCGCTGCGCGGCGCGCCGCTGACGCTCTACGGCGACGGTTCGCAAACCCGCTCGTTCTGCTATGTCGACGATATGATCGACGCATTCATCCGTTTGATGAATGTCGACGACGATCCGGGCGGCCCCATCAATCTCGGCAATCCTCACGAGGTCACGATGCGGGAGATCGCGCAGCGCATCGTTGCGATTACGGGGAGCGCGTCGCCGCTCGAATTGCATCCTCTGCCCACCGACGACCCGTGGCATCGTCAACCGGATATCTCGCGCGCGCGTCACTTGCTCGGCTGGCAGCCGCAGACGTCACTCGACGACGGCCTGGCCGCCACCGCACGCTATTTCCGTGCGCAGATCGAGGCTCATGACAGGGTTGCGCCGGAGTTCGCGGCGCCGCTGGCACGTAGCTAGACCTGGCGTGTCGAGTTCATCAGTCGCGGCGCTTCGCAATCCGGTCCGCGTCATGTTTGAGTGGGCGAGATCCTGGTCAGCGGGTTGGCCATCGCAGCGGACCTCGGCTTCGGCTGGGTTTGGCGGTTTCCGACGTCTAAAGGATTACGCGATTCGAGTTAAGTCGCTTGTGCTTCCTTTGTCAGCGATTTTTCCTACCCCAAGATCCCGACGCGAACTTTCATACCAGTCAAATTTATCAAGAAGTATCGAACCACGACACTTGATTCCAACACTTAATTCCATCGAATACACGAACTCTATTCATCAAAACTCCGTCGGAATTAGCGGGCGTCTGCTCCCGGCCACAAATGCAGCGACTCAACAAAGTCTCCATAATGCTATCGATGTTCTGCAAGGCTGAACGAATGTGTGCGGAAGTGCCGTGATGCAGACCTCGTGCCGGTTGCCGCAGTCGTCATGCGTTCGGTCGAGGAGAATCAGCCCGGAACAGAGCATCGAAGTCAGATGGAAATCCGGTGCACGACGCAGCAAAGCGTCTCACTTCTTTGCGCGTTATCAGATAGCAATGTCAAGTGATGCCATAGGAGATGGAAATGTCGAATGACGAACGGTGCGCAACGATTCGAGCGCTGCTTGCGTTCGCCGATCTGCGTAAGAGTGAAGAGCGCGAATTCATTTCAATCATGAACCTCCTGCTTCGCGCTTCGCCAAAAAGACGGCGGGAAATGATCGACCAGATCAGGCAGGGGTCTTCCAGGACGACCAACATATTAGAAGCCTGGGCTGCGAACTCAACGCAATAGTCGTCGCGGCGGTCCTGTTCGCGGACGGCTTCTGTCGCCTCGCGAACGAGGCTTGCAAACAGCGCCAGCGTCGCCGCGCGGCGCACTCGAGACGTATGCTTCCCGGGACCGGGCGCCAGAGCGCATCATGGGCGCGTCAATCCGCCTTGCGACAGCTCGTTAAGCTCGGACGCAATGTCGAAACCCGCCAGCCCAGCAAGCCCCTCACTCCTTATCGTTGCCTCCAGTGCGGCGCATCGTTGCGCAAGCGCACGTTGTCTGAACACGCCCAAGGTGCCCCGCAGCGAGTGCAGTTCGGCGAGCACGCGCGTCGCGTCGTTGTCCCGCTGCGCGCTGGCGATCGCCGCGAGCGATGCGTCGAACGACGAGAGAAAAACTTGCTGAACGTCGTCGGGCAATGCGTGGCCGCCCAAGGGGGCGTCGTCGGCGGCTTCCATCTGCGCGGTATTCGCCCCGGCTGCCTCGACCGGCATACCGGTCAGCTCCGAAAGCGCCGCCCGCAACCGCGCGAGCGACAGCGGTTTGCTCACTACCTGAGCGATGCCCAGCGCCTCGCAGCGCTTGCGCTCCTCCAAGGTGGTCCCAGCCGTTGCCGCCATCACCGGCATCGCCGGCCAGCGCATACGCGCCTCGCGCGTCAGCGCGTAGCCATCCATTTCCGGCATCGACAGGTCGGTCAGCAGCACGTCGAAGGTCTGTCGCGATAACCAGACAAGCGCCTGCTTGCCGTCTTCGGCCAGCACCGCATCACAGCCCAGTAACTTCAGTTGTTCTTCGAACAGCCTGCGGTTGGCGGCATTGTCTTCCGCCACCAATACCTTCAGCCGACGCGTGAGCAACTGCGGCGTTTCGTCCGCCGACTCCAGCGGCGCACCCTGCAGCATATGCTGCAATGCGCTCGAAAGCCCCATCAGACCGTAGCTCGACACACTCACGAAACGGCCGTTGGCCAAGGGTTGCGCCGGACCGTCAGCACTGCAGTCGATGACCCACGACGCCCCCTCGACCAGTCGGTTCTCGTCATCCACATGCCAGGTGTCGCGCTCGCCGCAAAGGATGACTGTCTGGACCTGATCCAGCATCGCCCCGTCGATTTGCGCCGGGTGCCGGTACGCGCTCACCGCAAGGCCCCAGGCCTGGAGCGCAGGTACTGCGTAGGCGTGCCAGGCATTGGCCGCGGCGACGAAAATGACAGGCTCTCCAGCGAACCGGGGCATCGCGGGCGCGCCCGCAGGCGCGCGCAACGGCACCCGCACCGTGAAACAGCTACCGTTGCCCGGCTCGCTGCGCACCACGATATTTCCGCCCATCGCCTGCGTGAGCCGGGCGCAGAGTGTCAGCCCAAGACCGGTGCCGCCAAAGCGGCGACTGACCGTCCCGTCCGCCTGACTAAACGGCTCGAATACTGCCGCCTGTTGTTGCGGTGTCATGCCGATGCCGCTGTCCTCCACCTCGACGACCAGCGTTGCGCGGTCCTCCACCGAAACCCGCAACGTCACCTCGCCGCGTTCAGTGAACTTGATGGCGTTGGACAGCAGATTGTTGATCACCTGTCCGAGCCGCGTCGGATCACCTTGTATGGGCTGCGCCGTCACCAGGCCGAAATCACCCGACAGCCGCAGCCCCTTCGCGCGCGCCACGGCCGCGAACATGGTCAGCGAGCGCGACGCTACTTCCAGCACATCGAAGCCGATACACTCCAGCGTCATTTCACCCGCCTCGATCTTCGAAAAGTCGAGCACGTCGCTGATGATTGCGAGCAGCCCGTCCGCCGACGCGCGGATCGTTTTTAGCCGGTCGCGCTGCAAAGCGTCGAGCGTGGATCGCGACAGCAGTTCGAGATTGCCGAGCACCGCGTTCAGCGGCGTGCGGATCTCATGGCTCATCATCGCCACAAACGCCGACTTGGCTGCACTGGCCAGGTCCGCCGTCTCCTTCGCCTCGCGCAACTGCTGCTCGAGGCGCTTATGGACCGTCACGTCCGTGAATGCGGTCACCAGCACGTCCTCGCCCCGGTAACGCGCCGGCGCCACATTCACCGCGAGGTCGATCGAGCCGCCGTCGCGCGTGGGCAGCGTCAACTCGTCGTGGAGGACCCCGCAGTCGTCACATGTGCCCTCCTGCCTGCGCTGCCGGTACTGTGCGGCCAGTTCCCACGTCAGCGTGGCCGCCGGCATGACGAGGCGCTTCGCAGTCTCGACCATGGTCGGGCTCGACAGAAGCGGCGTGCCGTTCTTCATGGCGATCAGTCCAAGTCCGACCGGCGCAGTGTCGATCAGCGTACGGCTCAGGCGCTCGCTCTCGAATACGCGTTCCGAGCGTTCGATGGCGGGCCTGAACACGTGTCTCCTGAAATACGTCAGAAACACCCATACAGCCACCAGCGTAGCGATCGTCATTGCCGCACTGATACCGATCTGCTTGTCGATGCTTGCGACGATGTCGCGCCAGGTATACGTGTAAACAAGCACCCAGCCTGTCTCGCCAAGACGTTCGGCAATCGTGAAAACACCGTTGCGCGACGTCTCACGCCTGGTACTGCCAATCGTCCTGACAACGTCCAACCACGGCTCGCCATCCTGAACGACGGCGCCCGGCGCACGCCCAGCCGTGCTGGCGACGATCTGCCCTTGATCCGACACGATCAAATAGTTGCCGTCGAACTTGTCCACGCGCAGCGGCGCGATCAGAAACTCCGGTTCGTATTCTGTCACCAGCATGGCGAACGGCAAATCGTTGTGGAACGCGGGCGCAGCCAGCCGAATCGCCATCTTGCCGGTCAGCGGGCTGACAGCCGGCGGTATCCAGAACATGGGTGGGGGTTGATCGGATTGCCGGGCTGCCCGGACATAAGCGAGCCTGTCAAGGCCCTCAGCGAGGGCCTCCATCAGATACGTATGGTCGGCGGGCTTGGAGAGCATGAGCGGATTGCTGGACGAAGGCGAAGGCATGATGCCGGCAATATCGTGCCGCGTGCCGTAGAAGTAGCCGGGAAGTTGCTGCCCGCGCGCCAGTGAATGGACGGTGCGGGCACGGCCGAGTTCTTGGGCAAGAACCAGATAGCGGCCTATGTCGTCGTCCGAACGCGCGTCGCCGTTCACCGCGAACACTCGCTGCGGCCACACAGCGGGCGACGGTTGCAGAATGAATTGATATCCATCCGAGCGGAAGCGCGCGACGAGCCCCGAATCAACCTTCAGCTCCTCGTGCCATGCGAGCTCCGCGCCTACGACCCCGGTGCGGAACGATTCTTCGCTCGCGCGGATTTGTCCCAGGATCAGATCGCGGTCGACGATGAAATCCTGCCGCTCCGTGGCAACGTGCGCGCGCCAGGCCGACAACGTCGAGAACGAGAAGGCGAGGAGCATCATGACCGTCGTCACCAGCCCGCCGCCGAACACGAGCAGCCGCTTGTAGCGGCGCAGTTGAGTCAGGGCGTGATGTTGTTGTGGGCTGGACGACATGGTGACACCCGTTCATGCTCCGTATGAGCGGCGCGCCATCAGTGATTGATGCGCGGCGCGCCGGTTGCAGGCAATTATCAAGGCATGAAGCGGAGTCTGGAGCAATTGATCCAGAAAATTGGATGAATCCTAGGGAAGGTCTGCACAACTCGTTTTCAGATCGCCGACCTTTTACCACTTGAACTGAGTCAGCCAGGAGAATCGGCCGACAGGTTGGTCGTCTGGCCTTTGAACCGCGACGCCCCCTGTTTG